>JBCDIQ010000037.1:0-23165 GCA_039024295.1 Bacteroidota bacterium
ATTTTTTTATTTGTCTGTTTTAATAGGTAAGAAAATATCAAATATAGATAAGTCTTAAAAGGAAATACCTACAGAGGTCTCAATGCGCTGATAGGTAAAAGATTCAAGTACCCTTCTTCCGCCAAATGCGTTGAACTCATCCTCACCACTTTGCAGCCGATACCCTAATTGAAATAGCAAAGAAATGGCTCCCGATGTTCTGAAATGCAGACCCGTTCCAAGGGCAACTGTGGCACCGGATCGGGCTTCGCCGCCTTCATAGGAGTACAAGGGAATATTTAACCCGCCTTGTGCATAATAAATGGGAGATATAGCTTGATCCATGAGGTTTCCCCTAACTTCAATTCCAAGAGGCATCATTTCACCTCTGCCATAGAAGGCTATCCCTGTGGAAATACCCACTGCCAGCAACCGATGAAACCGATACCCATTAACAGTTTGAAGACTACCAGACACCCTCGGTTCAAAAACTCCGACATCATCTGTATCCCCTGAAATTAACAGCGAAAACAGGCTGACATGGAAATAGCCCTTTTTTAGCTCGGCAATTGGACGTTTGGTACGTTCGTAACTGGGGAAGGTCTGAACAGGAGCTTCTCGTTCCATGCGAATCACGTCCTGTGTTTTTACCACCAAAATGCTTCCCCCAAGTATCTGAATACGGGTATTCCCTTGGGGCTCCATCCGAATGACCTGCCCCCGTAAAATACTGCTGTCACGCATGTACAAAACGTCTTCTTCAGATTGGGCAAAGGCTGATCCGATTAGAAGCAAGCCAAATAAAAGAAAGGCGGAGAGTTTAGGCGTAAGGTGCATAGGTAGGGTTAATTATGTAGAAGATAGACGTTTGACACGTGCATTTCGCGGCATTTGTACAGGTCTAATTCAACATATTTTTACCGTATCCAACACCTGCAAAGGTTGAATCCCCTTAAACCTGCCGGTAAATAAAAAAGCCCACCCAATGGGTAGGCTCTCTTTTCGGATATATTTGCAGCCTTAGCTGTTTGCAGTAGCCTCTTCGGTGGCAGCTTTTGCTTCCTCACGACGCTGACGCTCTGCTTCTTTTTTAATCTTGTCGTCCTCGCGCTTTTTCTTGCGCTCAGAAAGACCTTCAGCAATGGAATCTGTGATGGTGCGCATAACCAGTTGAATGGATTTGGCAGCATCATCATTGGCTGGGATAGGAAAATCAACCAGATTCGGGTTGCTATTGGTGTCTACCATTGCAATAGTAGGAATGTTTAGAATACGAGCTTCATCAATGGCGATGTGCTCTTTCTTTACATCTACTACGAAAAGGGCAGAAGGCAAACGGTTCAGGTCCGCAATACCACCAAGCACTTTCTCTAACTTCGCCTTTTCACGCGTCAACATCAAGCGTTCCTTCTTGTTGATTCGGTCAAAAGTGCCATCAGTAGCCATTTTCTCAATCTGGGTCATCCGCTTAATGCTGCGACGAACTGTTGAGAAATTGGTGAGCATACCGCCCAGCCAGCGTTCAGTTACGAAAGGCATGTTTACGCGGCGTGCTTCAGCCTCTACAATCTCTTTTGCCTGCTTTTTGGTGGCAACAAACATGATCTTACGACCAGAAACTGCCAACTGCTTGGAAACACGGGCAGCCTCATCAAGCATTCTCAAGGTCTTGTTCAGATCAATGATATGGATCCCATTTCTCTCCATGAAAATATAAGGAGACATATGGGGATCCCACTTTTTCTTTAAGTGGCCAAAATGTACCCCTGCGTCGAGGAGGTCTTTATATTCAAGCTGCATATGATCTTAACGTTTGGAAAACTGAGTAGACTTTCTCGCTTTTTTCTTTCCGTACTTTTTCCGTTCCACTTTGCGAGGGTCACGGGTAAGGAGGCCAGCGCGTTTGAGGCCGCTACGGTACTCTTCGTTTGATTTCACGAGGGCACGAGCAATACCCAGGCGAATGGCATCAGCCTGTCCGGTAATTCCTCCTCCATTTACGTTAACAGTGATATCAAATTCGCTGTTATTAATTTCCAGCACGTTGAACGGCTCGAATACCTTACTGCGAATAAAGTCGAGGGGGAAAAAGTCCTCAACAGTTCGCTTGTTGACCTTAAGTTCGCCAGATCCTGGGCGCATAAAAATGCGTGCCACGGTCCGCTTCCTCCTGCCAACAGTTACGATTTGGTCCATTTAGTTGTTAAGGTTAAACAAATATTATCCGAAAATCTGATTTACAGTTCAAGGGGTTGGGGCTGCTGAGCTTCATGTGGGTGGGTGTCACCCGAATAAACTTTCAGGTTGCGATAAACCTGTCGACCCAACACATTCTTGGGAAGCATGCCTTTTACCGCATTTTCAATGAGGCGCTCAGGATGCGACTTAAGCATTTCTTTTGCTACGACACGACGCTGGCCACCTGGGTATCCTGTGTAGCGGATATACTCTTTTGTATCGAGCTTATTGCCCCCTACGGACACTTTTTCGGCATTAATCACAATTACATTGTCCCCACAATCAACGTGAGGGGTGTAACTGGGCTTATGCTTGCCACGCAAAATAAAGGCAATCTTGCTGGCCAATCTTCCTAATACCTGCCCTTCGGCATCTACCACAAACCACTTCTTCTCGACGGTGGAAGCATTGGCAGACAAGGTTTTGTAACTCCGGCTATCCATTCGTGTTTATATACTTAGGATAAAAAATAGATGGTTTTTCAAACGGAGGTGCAAGTACGTACTTTTTTGATGAACATGCAAGCTGCCTTGAGGAATAAATTTCCGTTGGGCGTATAAACCTAACTGCCTATTTATGTGGTGGTATGGCAAAAAAAATGTTGTTTTATGCTACGTCTTCAGCAGTTTTTCCGTAAGAAGAAGCATCACAGGAATAAAAAGGAAGTACAGTCCATGAAAATCCCCAAATCAGGCCGTCTTTTTGCCCTACGAATTGTTGCCCTCTTGGCAGGTCTTTTGTTACTCCCAACCGCATGGGAGAGCTTGTATGCTACCCACAACCTGGCGGGCCAGATTACTGCTCGCCATTTAGGAGGAAACCGATATGAGGTAACTATAACCACTTACACCGACCCGGCGCCTGCCGGCGTAGACCGTTGTGCAGCAGATTTAGAAATTCTGTCCGCCAGTGGGGTTCAGATTGAAGTCATAGCACGTATTCCACGAAATAACGGCCCTGCAGACCCCACCCCCGATCCAGATGAGTGCCCCAGCGGTGTGCGCCTGGGACAGGTAATCTTTCAGACGGTAAAGCGAAATATTTATCAAACGGTATACGATTTTCCCGGTCCCGGAAAATACATACTGAGATATTATGATGTAGCCAGACGAGAGGACGTAAAGAATATTTCCAATCCTGGAGGACAAGCCTTTTTCGTCGAAACCGAACTACAAATTCCTGTTCCGCTTGCTGGAATCAACAACACCCCCGTGCTATTGAATGAACCTTTGGAGCAAGCCTGTACCGATAAAATATACACCCACAACCCAGGTGGGTTTGATCCTGATGGTGATTCGTTGGTGTACAGCCTTCTGCCTTCGCTCCAATACGAACCGCCAAAAGGCATCACCAACCCCATTCCTACCACCAACTATCGCTTCCCTGACGACGCAGCTTTCGGAACAAGTACCTTTACGATTGACTCCCGTACTGGCCTCATTACCTGGGATGCTCCACGGCAAATAGGAGTGTACAATGTTGCTTATCGAGTTGAAGAATACAGGGAGGGCGTGTTGCTCGGTTCTGTGATCCGAGACTTGGCCATATTTGTTGAACCTTGTGACAACAATCCTCCTGTCATAGAAACGATTTCTGATACCTGTGTGGCCGCAGGGGATACTCTTCGTTTTGACTTCCTGGCATATGACCCCGATGGGGGGACCCCAGATGATCCCGATGGCGGAGACTCTCTGTATTTCTTGCTCACAAATGGAAACCAAGGCCCCAATGGCCCCTTCCGACCAGATTTATCCAATCCTGCCACAGTAGGAGGCCAAATTGTAGATGTGGACTTTCCCCTTCAAAACCGTAATTGGGCCACACTTCCGGAGTCTTTGAAAAATACCCGTCAGGTGGTAGATACCATCAAAGGAACTGTCACCTGGGCAACAGAATGTGAAAATATCAGGGCCAGCTTTTACCAGGTGGATTTCCAGGCGCATGATAACTTATCCTATATCGAAGCCGCCCGGATTACCATGTTGACCGCCAACAAGATTGTGACCATACAGGTCATACCGCCCAAGCCCACTGGCCTAACGGCAGTGAAAAGTCCCGGTCAGATTTCTTTGAGCTGGGACCAGCACAGCTGTCCCAATGTGGTGGGCTATCGGGTATATCGGAAGGTAGGTCCTGAAGGGTTTAATCAAGATACTATTTGTTGTGACCAAAGCCCGCGAAGCCTTGGGTACCAATTGTTGCAGTACAACCCAGGCGGAACCAATACCAGCTATGTAGATGACCTGTCGGATTTGGATGAAGTAATTGACCAGCAGATATGCTATGTGGTCACGGCCATGTTCGGCTCCGAATTTGATCCGAATGTTGAAAGCTGTGGAATTGAAGCCTGCGTTGAAATCGAAAATGACAAACTGTTTATGACCAATGACAGCGTATCTGTTACTGATCCGGTAAATGGCGAAATCTTCCTGGCATGGTCAAAGCCAGATTCCATTGATGACTTTTTTGTAGGGCCATTTACCTATAATTTATACCGAGCAAATAATAACCAGTTTCCGCTTGTGGAGGTTATCTCTGGCCTTGGACTTGATGATACCACCTATTTGGATCAAAATCTAAATACTGAAATAAGGGGATATAACTACCGTGTAGAGGTGGTTGATATAGAAGGGCGAGTAGTCGCCACGAATGAGGGCATCAACCAGGGTTCAAGTATTTTTCTCACCACTCAGGGAGGGAATGGGTACATCGACCTGGATTGGTCAGAGTTTGTTCCCTGGAGCAATTCTCAGTATGAAATCTTTCGCTCAGATGGTGGAGGGGCGTTTCAGTTGGTAAATACCTTGGCAGGAACTGGAGCGAATTTCCACACCTATCGTGATACAGGACTGAATTTACAGACAGAGTATTGCTATTTCGTTCGTTCGACCGGGAGTCACAATGAACAGAATGTAAAAGATCCTCTGATCAACGATTCTCAGGTTTCCTGTGATTTTGCGCGTGACGATGAGCCCCCCTGTGCCCCACTCATCTTGGTGGATGGAGATTGCATCACCAAATCCCACCAGATTGTGATCACAAAATCAGACCTTCCCTGTGCGGATGATACCCGATCCATTCAGATTCTTTATGCGCCGTTAAATGATGGCAATTACCAGCAGGTTCAACAAATCCTGTACGGAGATTTTTCCTCTGATACAACCATTACCTATGAGACGGGATTTGACATAACTGAATTTGCAGGCTGTTACGTCATTACTGCGACCGATTCGTTTGACAATACCAGCTCATTGACCGATCCTTTTTGCATCGACTATTGTCCTGCTCTGGAGCTTGGAAACATCTTCACGCCCAATAACGATGGGATCAACGATGTCTTCCGTCCCATTGTCTTCCAGGATGTGGTGCTCAGGCAGTTCAGCATATTTGACCGCTGGGGCAAGCTCATGTCGGAAAACACCGCTGAGATTAGCCGCCTTTGGGATGGACGAGATGATCGCAACAACCAGGATGCTGCTGAAGGGGTGTATTACTATTACATCAGGTGGGAAGAGCTGAGCATAAACGGCAGCCGAACCCGTGAGAAGAAAGGCTGGGTTACCTTGCTGCGGTAATCAAAGCAAATTTAAGTGCTCATTAAGTGACTTGCGGTAGGATTTTCCTACTGGAATCAGCTTGTCGGCAACTACGAGGGTATTGTCCTCAATGGTGGTGAGCTGATCTAGTCGGATGATGAATGAGCGATGCACCCGGATAAACTCCCCTTCTGGAAGCTTGCTAACCAAGCCCTTCATGGTGATGTTAATGGTATACCTTTTTTGGGGCGTATGAATCTGGGCATAATCTCCCAGTGCCTCGATCCACTGAATTTCTGATAAGTTGACCCGTTGTAGCAGGCCTTTTTCTTTAACGAATAAGTGTTCGTTCGGCCTAGCAGAAGACGTTTGCTCATTGCTTGATGTAGACACCAGCAGGTGTTGCACCTTTTGCACGGCCTGGAAAAAACGCGCCGGTGTAACAGGCTTTAGCAGGTAATCTGTCGCATTTATCTCAAAGGCTTCAAGCGCATACTCCGGATGAGAGGTAACCAGGATGACATGCTGATTGGGGCGCAGTACCTTCACAAGCTCTATCCCCGTCATGTCCGGCATTTCCACGTCCAGGAAAATGAGGTCTACCCTTTGATCTGCTTGGCTGAGAAATGCCAATGCCTCCTGCCCATTCTTACAGGTTGTCAGAAGTTCCAGGCTCGGATGCTGTTGTGCTAAGCGTTCCATGGCCTTCAGTGACATCATTTCATCGTCAACGACAATGCAGGGAATCAGGGTCGAGGTACTCATAGGACAGATAATTCTTGTTTAAGGGAGGAATAGCAGCTTTCGGATTTTTTATGCAACAATTGCCATAGCTTGTCAACGCGACTTTCCTGTTTTTCACCGAGGCTTTCTTCTTCTATTTGTGCGAGAAGTTGGCAAATATCCTGTCGCCCGATACTGGAAAAAGGATATTTCAGTTTGTGAGCATTCCGTTTGATGTCCGGCCAGTCAAATCGTTCGATGCTATTCTCAAGGTTATGAAGGTCAAATGGAGTCTGCTCCAGAAAGATGGCCACCATTTCCTTTACAAAGGTCATATCTCCTTCTGCGAGTTCCTTTAGATAAGTAAGGTCTACAATTGGATGGACTGTTGTCTCTGGAGCTACCAAAGGAAGTGAAGCTCCCGCTACTTGCTTGTTTTTTGCCTTGGCCAAATAAAATTTGATCAGGGCATACAGGTTTTCTGGTTCAAATGGCTTCAGGATGTACGCATCCATCCCCGCTTCGAGCACCTTTTGCTTGACTCTGGACCTGACAGAAGCTGTCAAAGCAATGATTGGGATTTTGTTCTGCGGAGAAGGTAACTGACTTCGAATGTGGCGAGTGGTTTGAAACCCATCCATTTCAGGCATCTGGATGTCCATCAAAATTAGGTCAAACGTATCCTGCTGGATATTTTCCAGTGCGAGTTTCCCATTTTCCGCCAAGGTCACTTCTGCTCCCCAGTTACGGAGCATTTTGGCCACTACCTTGCGATTCATGAGAATATCCTCTACTACCAGGATCTTGCAATTTAAGTCAGGTTTAGGAGCTACATTTGTATTGATTTCTGCCAAATCCCGCCCATGCTGTGAGGTTTGCCCCAGCGCCAGAGAGAAAGAAAATGTACTTCCTTTTCCCGGCTGACTGGCCACATTGACTTCCCCTCCCATTAATTCTACCAATTGCTTGACAATGGCCAGCCCGAGTCCTGAACCTCCATATTTACGGGTGGTATCCCTGCTGGCTTGTGAAAAGGAGTCGAAGATTTGGGAAATCATTTCTTCGGTTATCCCAATTCCGGTATCCGAGATGTCAAACTGAATCCCATGGTGGTGTTCATCCACGAACAGGTGACGGACAAATATTTCCACCTCTCCCTGGTGGGTAAATTTGATGCTGTTATCGATGAGGTTCTGCATTACCTGCCGCAAGCGAACCGGGTCTCCTATCACATATTGGGGAAGGTCAAAGTCCAGGTTCATCCTGACCTTCAGGTTTACGGGTTCTGCCTTGGCCTTAGCCGTGTGGTACAAGCTTCTGAGCAGTTCCTTCAGGTCAAATTTTATTTCCTCTATTTCAATACGTCCATTGCGCATTTTCGAGTAATCCAGCAGGTCGTTAAGAATGGCCAGTAAGGTATTACTCGACAGTTTCATGTCATGGATGTAGGCCCGTTGTTCTTCCCCTAGTTCGGTATTTAACATGAGGTTCATCATCCCCAGCATGCCATTTAGCGGCGTACGGATTTCATGGCTCATGTTGGCAAAAAACTGTTCCTCCACCTGACGTGATCGGATCAGTGCCTGTTCTACCCTTTTTCGCTCAGCGATCTCTTTTTCAAGTCGTTCGTGTGAAAGCGCGCCCGCCAATGAGGTCGAAAACTGATGTACTACCTGGGATAATTTGTGAAGTTCAATGTTGGAAAATGCATTTCCCGGACGGAATGCATACAGTTTCAACAGGCCAATTTCTCCCAGACGAAAAACGGCAAATGCCCCTCCCTTGATATCTTTTTCGGTTTTAAGCTCAGAGAAGTTAGCGTCTTCAGTAGATACACTGTAAAAGCTAGCTTCAGGCTCATGGAGAAACATAGGATGGGTACCAGGTAACTCTACCTCCCGGCACCTGAAGGTGGGGCTGCCATAAACCAGTTGGAAGTGATTGGCAGAACCCTCCAACTCCATTTGGTCTTTGCGCACCCAGACAGATGCAAAAGCGAGGTCCTTCCTTGCCATGAGTACCTGTAAAAAGCGTTCACAACCCTCTAGCAGGTTATTAGAATGCCCTACTGCCAAAGAAAGCTCATACAGCAGGGTAATGTCGCGAATGATGTCAGTCTGGGGCATTTTCACTGTAGGTTGCACTCACAATGGTCTTGTTGAAAAATTCCAAAAATCCCTCACCATTGGAAGATATTTCTCCCAGTGACAAAATTCCCGAAGGGGTTTGGCCTTCCAGGGCCTCTTTTACTGCCTCAAGTTCTCGGTGAAAGTCTTCCTCCAGAAATAAGACCCTGGAAATACAATCCACAATAAGGTTCTTGCTCCCTTTGTCGGCATGCAAATAGCTATCGGTGGCAGCCTGACGGGCAGAAGCTACCAGGCTTTCAGGAGCTCCTTTCAGGATATTCAGGACCGAGTTTTCGGGAACCATTCCCACGCACATCAGGCCTCCTTCAGGAGTGGCTGAGATGGGATCTCTAACCACGTCCTCCGAGCCTTCCTTATAAATACCAAAAGGATATCCTTTCGCAATGGGAAAGAACCCTTCATGGGTCAGCTCCCGGCCAGAATCCTGCTCTACTACTTCTTTGTAGACGTTGTAGGCGGGTTGCCAATTGAGTTCTTCAATCAAGTTTCCATTGGTGCGGGTGGCCACAAAAGGCCCAGTCACTTTTTGCCAGCCGTGGCGAACCCCCAGTTTTGCTTGCCAGGGCAGAAATGCCAACAAGGTTGCATCCTGAAATACTCCATGATGACTGAACAGGCAAGGAGCTGGTTGAAGGCTGAGTGAACCTGCTCCGCCTCCCAGGTAATTTACGGTATGTCCCAGGCAGTTGAACACATAACTCAGCATCCCTGAGATGTTGGGAGAAAGCCCGTCCGTAAGCATGAAGGCTGTAGGCCCATACCTGTCTTCCTGACCTTGCAGGCCTGAAAAAGTACGCTGTGAATCGGGGGTACCAGGAATGAGGTGAACCGCCTTTACTCCAGGAAACCAATAGATAAGGCAGCCCTTGGTGTATTGCTGGGTATCATAAATGATTCCGGGAAAAATGCCTCCCATATACGTGAGTTGAGACTGGTCAAGGGCAGCTGTCAAGGCTTCCAGGGAAGGGGCCTCCTCTTCCCCCATAAGAACAAGGCCACATCCTGGATTTTCTTCTTCTAACTTGGTGAGCTGATGATGTATTTCATCAATGTTGGCATCCGCTAAAAACATATCCTGGATTTTATAAGGGAAATAACCCGGATTCTGCGAAACTCCATCACGATTATCCCCGTGAATATTACATCGTTCTACAATTATCCTTACCTTAGCACACCCAAATTATCCATACGAATTGTTATATGAGCATTGAGCACCTGTTCCTGTCTGATCAGGAGATTCAACGGCGTGAAGAACTAGCTGCGCTACGTGAACTTGGCATTGATCCCTACCCTGCATCCGAATTTTTGGTAAACATCACCACAAAGGATATTCAGGATAATTTCGAAGAAGATACACCTGGATACGACGACCTTTCAATAGCTGGAAGGCTTACGAATAAACGTATCATGGGAAAGGCATCTTTCGCTGAGCTTCAGGATGCAGAAGGAACAATTCAGCTGTACCTGCAACGGGATGAGCTTTGCCCAGGGGAGGACAAAACCCTGTATAACGCCCTATTTAAAAAATTGACTTCATTGGGAGACATTGTTGGGGTAAAGGGACACGCCTTTATCACCAAAACGGGAGAGAAATCCATTTTTGTTAAGGACTTTGTCTTGCTAAGCAAGGTGCTGCGGCCTATCCCTTTTCCCAAAGAAAAGGACGGAAAGCTATACGATACCTTGACTGATACTGAACAGCGGTACCGGCAGCGGTATGCTGACCTCATTGTACACCCAGAAGTACGAGCAACCTTCATCAAGCGAACTCGTCTGGTGCAAACGATGCGAGATTACCTCAACGATAAGGGATACCTGGAGGTCGAAACCCCCATTTTGCAGCCGATATATGGAGGGGCTGCTGCACGTCCTTTTAATACGCACCACAACACCCTGGACATGACCCTCTATTTGAGGATTGCCAATGAGCTGTACCTCAAGCGACTGATTGTCGGTGGATTTGAGGGGGTGTACGAATTTTCCAAAGACTTCCGCAATGAGGGAATGTCACGCTTCCACAACCCGGAGTTCACCCAGATGGAGCTGTATGTAGCTTACAAGGACTACTACTGGATGATGGATTTGGTCGAAGAAATGGTGGAGCGAATCGCCTTGGCTACCAACGGCAGTACACAGGTTCAGTGTGGTGAAAACCTCATTGATTTCAAGCGTCCTTGGAAAAGATATACCATGTATGAGTCCATTCAGGAATTCACTGGGATTGATATTTCTGAGATGGATGAAGCGGCCTTACGTCAGGTGGCAACAGAATTGGAAGTTCCCATTGATGAGACCATGGGACGAGGCAAGTTGATCGACGAAATCTTTGGAGAGAAGGTAGAGCCATTACTAATCCAACCGACCTTTATTACCGATTATCCGGTGGAGATGAGCCCTTTGGCAAAAAAGCACAGGGACAAACCCGGGTTGGTGGAGCGATTCGAAGCGATTTGCAATGGAAAGGAGATTTGTAACTCTTTTTCTGAACTAAATGATCCGATTGATCAGCGGGAGCGGTTTCAGGAGCAAGTAGAGCTGGGCAAGCGAGGAGATGATGAGGCCATGGTGCTGGATGAGGACTTTTTGCGTGCCCTGGAATTCGGAATGCCTCCAACAGCAGGCTTGGGCATTGGAATTGATCGATTAAGTATGATCATGACCAATTCTCCATCCATCCAAGATGTCCTGTTTTTCCCCCAAATGAAGCCTGAAGCTAAGCCGGAAAGGAGTTCAGATGAAGCGTTTGTGAGCCAGGGCGTTCCTTCTGAATGGATTCCCGTTATAAGGAAAGCGAATGTTCCGACGGTTCAAGTTCTGAAAGAAGCAAATCCCAATAAACTGTTCCAAGAAATCTGCACGCTGAACAAAAAATACAAGCTTGGGATGAAAAATCCCTCAAAAGAAGAAGTAGAAGGTTGGGTTAAGGGATAATGGAAAAAAATCCTTT
The DNA here is from genome assembly GCA_039024295.1 of Bacteroidota bacterium. Taxonomy (GTDB): domain Bacteria; phylum Bacteroidota; class Bacteroidia; order J057; family J057; genus JBCDIQ01. The sequence goes on from JBCDIQ010000037.1 coordinate 11,574, forward strand.
AATTTACACATTCCCGATCATCAAACTATGAATGTGCTTTATGCGCATTGTGACCAGGCCTTTAAAGACTATAATTCATGTTGTCTATTGACGAGAACGAGGAGTTGAACTCAGAAGAACAATCTACTGAAAATCAACCCCAAGAGACTCCCGAAGCCGATCCGGCTCCTGTACCTCCCAAGGAAGAAGCTCAAGAGACCGCTCCAGTTGAAGGGGAGCCTGTTGAGGTTCCTGCTGAAGCTGAAAATGAAGCACCAGTTGAGGCCTCAACGGAAGAGGAAGTTGCCGAACCCGTAACCACATCTGAAGAAGCTGCCTCTGTTGAAGCTCAGGAAGAGGAAGCAGCAGCTCCTGTTTCAGAACCTACAGAAGAGGCTTCTCAGGAAGTTGAAGAAGCGGCAAGTACACCTGAAGTGGATACTTCAGAATCAGTTCCAGTTGAAGCGTCTGCGGAAGCACCCTCAGAAGGAGGTGCCGAGGAGGCTCCTGCTTTCTCCGAGGAAGAAATGTTGTCCCAAATTGATCACATTCTGAGCCAGGAAAATAACCTGGACGTCCTCATTGAGCAGGCAACGCCCAACGAGTTGTTGCTCATGCTGGAGGTGTTCAACAAATCCGGAGAGGTGAAACCTTTCATTCGTCGGGTGGGCCTCATGAAGCGGAGGTTTGATGATTTAACCGAGAAGCAAGAAGTTCCTGCCAATACCCAAGGCAGGTTTAGCACGGCACTTGCCGTTTTTAACAAGCGCAGGCAGGAATACCAGACAGCCCTTGATGAGCAAAAAGGGGAAAACACCACGAAGAAAAAGGAGCTTATCGAGAAACTTAAAGTCATTGTGGAGGCGGAGGAAATGAATCGCCATGACGAGGTGCGTGAGTTGCAGGAGGCCTGGAAAAAAATAGGCCCAGTTACCCGGAACGAACAAGAAGAAATTGTTAAGTCTTATAAATCCCTTCTTGACCAGTATTACCAGCAGCGGGAAGTACACCGTCAACTGATGGAGTATGACCGTCAGATTAACCTCAAAGAAAAGGAGCGTCTGCTAGAAGAACTGGAAACCTTGCTTCCTTCAGAAGAGGAGCAAAACAACCGGGAAATCTGGCGGGAGCGCAGTGAGCAGCTTACAGAATTGCAGCTTCGCTGGCGATCTACCGGTTTCATTCCTCGTGAAGACATGGACCGCATCAACCAACGGTACCGTGAACTGCTGGACAGCTTCTTTAATACCAGAAGTTCATTCTACGCAGAGCAGGATGAGCAAAAAGGAGAAAACGGACAGAAAAAGCGTGAGCTGCTGGAGAAGATGCAACCCTATACCACTTTTTCTTCCGAGAAACCCAAAGAGTGGAACAAAGCGACTGATGAGTTACGTAAGCTCCAGGAAGAGTGGAAGGCCATCGGTCGGGCATCTCAGGAGGAGAACAGTGAATTGTGGAAGGCGTATCGTGCAGTAGGAAATGCCTTTTTCGGTGCCAAGTCTGCTTTCTTCAAAAAGCTGGACGAAGTACGGCAAGAAAACCTCGTGCAGAAGCGAGAGTTGTGCGAAAAAGCAGAGGGGATTCTAGAAGCAGCCGATTGGGAGAATGGCGCACGGGAATTGAAAAAGCTCCAGAAGGATTGGAAAACAATAGGCCCTGTACCCGACAGGCATTCTAACCGCCTATGGAACCGATTCCGTCAGGCGTGTGATGCTTATTTCGAGAAGCGCCGCGAGCATTTTAATGATCAGCATTCGGAAGAGATTGAAAACCTCCAAGCCAAGCGCGCCCTAATTGACGCTGTTCGGGCGGTATCCGTAGAAAAAGCGGGCAGCCGCGATGATGCCATCAAGCAGATAAAAGATATCCAGGCAAAGTGGAAAGAAGTGGGGCGTGTGCCTTATCGGGAGAAGGATGTCATTTGGAAAGAGTTTCGGGCTGAGGTCGATCAGTTTTTTGATGACTTGCGTCAAAACCGGGATCGAACCAACTACAGCAAGCGTCAGCGTGCCTCCAGTAAGGTGAGTTCTGATCCACGGATCATTAAAATTCAAGGAAAAATTTCCAAGCTGAAAAGGCGAATCAGCCAGGCAAGGGAAAAGGTGGATGCCTATTCTACCAATATCGAGTTTATCTCTAAAGGAAAGTCTGGAGATGCGCTGCGTCAGCGGATTCAGCAGGAAATTGACCAGGAATCGAAGAACATTGAGGAGATGAACGCCAGAATCATCGAGCTGGAAGAGTCGATGGTTGCAACTCCTGAACCTGAGCCGAAAGAAGAGCCAACTGCAGAAGCAGCAGCCGAGGGCGAAACTGTTGCGACCCCTGCAGAAACGGAAGAAACGCCATCTGTGGAGGCTGAAGTGCCAGTTGAGGAAGCACCTGCCAGTGAAGCAGCGGTAGAAGAAGCACCTGCTAAGGAAGATGAAGGTGCACCAATTGAGACACCTGAAGCTGATGCAACTCATGCTGAGCCAGAGGAACCGACGGCAGAAGATACCCCTGAAGAAGCACCTGCTGCCGAACCAGTAGAAGCTGACGCACCAACGGAAGAAGAGAAGAAGGAAGAATCCGAAGAGGAGAAACCTTCCTGAGCATAATACCCCTTGAAAAATGACCGGTTATCACTTTGATGACCGGTTTTTTTATCTCACCCCACGTCCTCCGGAAGTATTCCTTCTAAGAGATGGAAACAAGCCTGCGTAATAGCGGTCAGAAACCGCCAGGTCGCGGAAAAGGGCGAACACCCCGCTGAGAAATGCACCGCCACGGTATCCAACTCCCGTATTTTCTGGCCAAGAAGCAACATCAGCATCTCCATTGGGCGCAAGTGTTCCATCTCCCAAAGTCCCTCGATAGTTAAGTCCTTCGGTTGAAGTAACGGAAACACACAACTCCCATACATTCCCACTCATTTCCAGCACGCCATAGTAGCTGCCTCCTATTTGGAGACGATCGCTGGTAGCACTTCCTCCAAAACCTGCTCTTAACCCGCCTGTCGGCCCTGTATAGCCATGACTGGCTAGCCCAGCGGTTGATGTAGCTGTTTCTGAAACGGTCTCTCCATCTGTGCCATCAAACTGGACGGTATTGGCATCGATGACCTCAGGGGTGCCCCAGGCAAATTCTCCCCCGACAGGTCGAACCGGTCCACGGCATATTTTTTCAAACTCCAATTCAGTCATGGGGCGCAGCCCGGCCCAATCCAGGTAGGCAGTTACATCTTGCCAGTTTAAAAAATTACAGGCCCTATTCTGGCCATCTTCCTGCCGGTTAAAGTTGCCATCATCGGATGCGTCACAGCCATACTGGGCGGGGATCTGGCCTCGAATCCCTGGAACTGCGATTGCCAGGCCATTTCTGCTGGCAAGCTGTCTGGTAGGGCTAAATACGAAGGTGCCCCGGTCTGCATCAGGCGGCTGAAGCGTCCTGCTCTCTTGTTGTCCAAAGGTCAAGCAATTCAGGAAATCCCGGTACTGGGCCTGTCCAATTTCATATTTCATTGAATAAAACCCGGCGTATCCTTTTGGGAAGTTGGGGGGGAGCGTTCCTACTGGGGAATAAGTGGTGGTGTCACACAGTTCTCCTGTATTGAGGCCGACAGGAATGAATGCCTCTGAGGAAATTTGCAAGGGACCACTACTTGCACCATCACGAAAATGATGGAAACTGCTGCTGTCCCCCAACCAAAATGACCCTTCGGGAATGTACACCATCTCAATGCCAAACACTCGAAGGTCGTAACTTCCTGGGGGCAGAGGCTGAGCCAAGGTCAGTTCCACTGTTTCTGGACCAATATTTCCCGACCCTTGACTGGCGCGTCGGGCAAAAATGCCCATCTCATCAGGGACAGCCTCTAGCTGGAGTGCGGTCCCCCAGCTTTGGTGGTCCAATGACTGGGCAGAAAACGGGATAGGCTGCCAGCTCCCATTGGCTGCCCGGTATTTGGCAAATACCCAGACAGCATCGTGGTTACCTGGAGATGAGGTGAGCCACCAGCTGTTTTCCCAACTAATGGTCACCTGAAATTTATCTTGGCCTACCCATCGCAATTGACTCAATTGCAGGTTATTGGCCATAACCCCACAATTGAGCCAAATCAAGATAAAAGGAAGGTACCTCATCGTTTTAGGATGGTGGTTTGCCAGCGTAGCTGATCAGACGATAGGCGAACCCAATATGTGCCTGTCGGAAGGCCCGCAAGTTGTACAGGAACTTCATTGATCCCCGGATTTACAACAGCACTATAAACGGCTTGCCCATTTGCAGAAAATACTTCCAGTTTGCCAATAGACTCGAGCGGCTTGTCCCACGAAACCATCAGGCGATCCTGGAATGGATTGGGATATGCTGTTAAATCAGATTGAGTCTGAGCGTCTGCTAGACTGGCAGGAAAGGTAACATTCAGTACTACTTCTACTGTGTCAGAACGGCCCCATACATCGGTGGCAGCATACAGGAGTCCATCTGTTCCATTGAAGCCGCTTTGCGGTTGGTAGACCCCGTTGGCCCAACTACCAGAAACGCCATTTTGAACCAGGCTAAACGTAAGTGAATCTCCATCGGAATCCGTGTCGTTTGCCAACAAGAGAGATTCTGGTAGGGAAAAAGGTTGGTTGTTAGGCAGGGTAAAAGTATCTGCACCTGCGGTAGGAACCGAATTATACGTCAGGGTAATTGCAGAGCCTGAAATATCTGTGCTAATGCTGTCCCCCATCAAGGTAATGGTATCCAAAACTGCCAGGCGGCCAAAGCTAAAGAAGTCTGATTGCTGGACGTACAGTAACTCGTTCAGGGTGTCAAATACAGCGGAATTGTAACCAACGGACAGAGAAAAAGAGAGGTCTTCCTGCTGGGTACTCACATCGTACCTCCCCAGGCCATTGCCAAAATCCGCATAGAGAAAATTGTCGTATAAGGCTACGCCTCCCGAAGCTCTTCCCGTAGAATCTGCAGTCCAGGAGCTTGTGGCAGGATCGAAGGTGACTACCCTTGCCCGGACCAATGCAAAGTTTGCATCAAACTTTTGAGCCAAGCCATATACACGCTGCCCATCAGTAAAGAGATCACCAATGCCTGAGGTAAAGGTATCCATTGCCACAATGTCCACGAAAGTTGGCAGCATCCCCGTAAGGTCGAAACGGGCCAATCTCCCTGTATCATTTTGGGTAAAGGATACATAAGCCGTATCATTCAGAATGGTCATGCCAGAAGTACTGGTCGGGATATCTGCATCCTGAAAGGCAGGGCCTGCGGCCAGGTCATTCTTGTCAAAAGCCAAGAAGTAATTGCCGGTGGCACCAAACCCTCTGTTGATCAGTAGCCAGTCGTTGTATAACGCAATGTTTTGGGTTCCGCTTACATTGGTGGCACTGTCAACCCGGTCGGTATTGCGGGCATCCAGTTTCACAATGAGGTCAGCCCCTGCTGGGTTCGCACCAGCTCGGCCTACGTGGTAATACACAAACTGATTTTCCTGGGTAACCGCATTTGAAAAGTCCCCAAAGGAAGAATCTATCACTGTGGCAGCATTGGAAACAGGATCATATTCGTAGCATTTCACATAGTTACCCGGAGCACTGAAGCTTCCCCCCGTGGTAAAAAATGCGCGTTCGGTGAACGACTGAGCCATGGTAATGCCTGCACTCAGCATAACAAAAAGTAGGGTTGTAAAGAGTCTCATAAATAGAATTAAGGTTGGGTGAATTGTAACTGTATGCCCAGGCTAGCTTGTCTGCCTGGCATAGGACGTGACGCCATCACCTGATAGCGGTGGTCCAAAATATTTTCTACTTGAAAAAAGAAGGTGGCATGCAACGCTTTCCATTGAGCGGCGTAGCTGCCTGTTAATCGACCTGTTTGAAAAGCAGGCAGGCCCCCGAAATCATAGCTTAATCCCTCGTCAGAATTGTCCCGGCGTGTAAACCTCCTGCCCACAAACTGATGCTGGTAGGCCAATCGCCATTTTTGGTGACTGACTTCCACTTGTGCCTGTGCCTGGTGACGTGGGGTATGGATCAATTGCTTGCCAATGGAGGCATCTCTTGGAAGCAAACTCCTAACCGATTGTGCATCAGTAAATTGGTGGCGGAGCGTCATTCGAAGTTGCCAGTGGGTAATTTTCCAGGAAGTTTGAAGTTCAGATTCCAGACCTTGTATCCGCACCTCACGAACATTTTCGGGAGACCAAAATCCACTTGTAGTAGGTTGCCAAAGAATCCAGTTTTGCACGTTGCTTTGGTAACCTGTCAGGCTGATGTGTATCCATTTTTTGGGAAATAATCGAACCCCTACTTCCCTGCTCCAACCTGTTTCCGGTTCAAGGTCCGGATTGCCTCCTGGCTCCCAAAACAGGTCGTTAAAGGTAGGAATACGGAAAGTTCGGCCCCATTTTGTGTGAATTACGCCCCAGCTTCCTGGCTGCCAGGAAAGGTCAAAGCTGGGTACAAAGGGCACGAGGTTGGAGTCCACCAGGGCTTGGCGCATGCTGATGTTACCCGTCCATTGCCGGTTTCGGCTGTTCCATCGATAGGCGGCAAATATAGCTGATTGGGACTGTCGGGGTGACAAACTGCCATAGCCATCTACTTCTGCACGGGTATGGATGTGGTTGACCCCAATGTGCAAGAGGTGCTGGGGATGAATACGATAATTGGTTTCTCCTTCGATGGTAAACTGTTGGGAAGCACTTCTGCTGTCGAGGTTAGCTAGGCTGTCCTGGAAGCGAAGGTATTCCCGGAAATACCCTGCTCGTACGCGAAGCACATTCTTTTCTCCCACATGTTGCCAATTGGCGACCATTCGGAGGCTTTCATCCTGCTGGGTAGCCACACTGCGGGCCTGCAAGAGGGTCGGGGGGAGCTGCCGATCGCTTCCTTGGTGCCAGATATGAAGGCCGAGTTGCTGCTTTGATCCTAATTTCAAAGACTGGTCCAGCATCCAGCCGCCCTGTCTGGCAATGGCATGCGGCTGGCGACCGCGCCCCGTAACCGGGAAGTCGTTTTCTGTGGTTCGACCGTATGCTCGTAGTCTTATGTGATAGGTTTCCGTGCCCCAGCTTGCGCCTAGCGAAGGTTCCCACCTGCCAAAGCTGCCGCCAACAAGTTGGGCGTGTAGTTTATAGCCTTTATGTGTTCTAAAAGGGGTTGGGCTCAGGTTCAGGGTGCCGCCAATGGCACCGCTTCCAAATAAAGCAGATTCTCCTCCGGAGCTAAGGGAAACTCCTTCCCAAAAATAGGCGGGGAGGAGGGAAAGGTCCAGTTGCCCATTCATGGGGCTTTGCAGGTTTATGCCCTGCCAGAGGATTGCGGTGTGGTTGGCACTTCCGCCCCGCTGAGAAAGGGTCGCCAGGTTTCCTGGGCCATATTGCTTCACATACAGGGGGGTAGCAAACGAAAGTGCTTCGGCAAGAGATTGTCCGGCAAATTGAGCGAGGTCGGCAGAGTCCAGCTTGATGGGGGTACCTGCAGAGAAAGCATCCGCACGGGAGGCTTCAATCTGGACCGTGGGGAGTTGATACAGCGAATCGGTTTGCGCCAGCAGTCCGCTGCCCCATCCTACCCACACCAGCCAACATACGTATCGATAAACCTGCTTCATGTACCTGTTGCCTGTGGAGATTCGGCAGCAGGGGCAAAAGGAGAATGGTGTTTGGGGATAACAAGCATAGATACGCATATGCGTTCTCTGCCTGAAGGATAACATCCAGTCGCCTTTCGTCGCCATTTCACCGATAGCTCCGAATGCTCGAAACAGGCAGGTCTTCTGACTTACTCCCGAAGCAACGGCCTTCCCGGTTTCCCAGTGGCGCGGGTGTCACTTCGTTGAATGGAGCTTACAGCAGCGGGAACTGTCCAGGATTTTCACCTGATTCCCTTTTCATTCCAAAAATGGAAACCTGTATCTCGGAGGTAAATATAGGAGGTTTTGTTGAAGTTTTTACCATTTGTTTGATCTCGAAGGAAATTATAGGGGCGACTATGGGCGTATTTTGTGAATCAGGAATTAATGGAAGGAGATCAGCACAGAAAGTCATATGAAAATTGCTTCATATACTTCCTTTTTAGAAATTGTAGGGAAATCCCCAAGTCAGATGAAGTATGTATTGCTGATATTCAGTCTATTGGTGAGCTGCGCTGCCTTTCCCCAACAAGATGTGCCTCGCTACCACCAGATCATCAATGAGGCTGAATTGCTCATTTGTGAAGAGGCTTATACGGATGCTCTAACAGCTTATGGCAAGGCTTTTTCTCTTATTGAACTTTCCTTCGGGGAAGACCTGCATAATGCGGCCTTGGTGGCAAATCTGGCAGGAAACACCGCAGTGCGCGATCAATACCTGCAGCAACTGATCGATTACGCCAAGTATACGGATCAATTGAAGGCAAAGTACGTCCCCCAGGTGATCTCGTCAGAAGAGTGGGGAAACCTGATCGCCCAGCGGCAAATTCGGTATGATGACAAGTTGCTTCAGGTGGCAGAGGCCCTGAACGAAAAAGACCAGATGTTTCGTCCTGACTATGAGCACTATGACGATACCATCAATGCCATCAGGAAGGTAAACCTGGCTTATATTTATGAATTGATAGAGGAGAACAGCGGACTGCCCTCACACCCTGAACTGGGCTTTGGCCAACAACTATCGATGCAACCGCATTTTATTGTCCTGCACCACACGGCCCAGCGCAGGAGTGGAGATAAATCCGTGACAGACCTGGAGCCACTGCTCTGGGAAGCAGTCAATGCAGGACGGTTTGATCCTGAACTTGCCATCCGCTACCTGAATTATCAGCAGGACAGAGAAAAAGGAGCGTTTGAGGTCTATCCCATCTGGCAATACCGGCACCCTTCATTGCCTGATAGCCTGAACGAACAAATCTGGACCCAAAAGCTTAGTGAGGCTCAAATTTCCGCTGCCAATCAGATTCGGGCTAACTGGATGGCTAATTCGCTGGAGGAAATCTCTGTGAAGTCCGCTTTTTTATCTCGGAGCAAATGGCCGTTTATTTTTACCTCCGTTCAGAAATCGGTGATGAAAATGGCCTCGGATATGGATGCTGCTTCGGCCTTGATGATGTACGAGGCGATTACGATGAAGATGGTGAAGTATGGGGATTAGGGTAGTAATCTTACCTGAAGTACTAGAAATCGCTGTAGTCTAAACTAACAAAAAGGCACATGACATTCGCATGGTCACAGGTTTTAGATGATTTTGGGGATACCAGTAGCGTTTCGGAACCATCATTATTAATTGTGGTATAGACACAATCAGTTGCCTTGGTATCTAACTCGAAGATGATAGTCTTTGACCTTTGAAGGTCAAATATTCGAACAGATGGAAAGCGAATACGAGCACTATCTTTCAAAATTAGGGTTACATCTGTATGTTTCTTTGCTAAATCTAAGGGATTTAAGTGGGAGAGGGGTTTTTTGGTGCCGTCGGGCAGGTTTACTTAGATTGTATAATCGTACATCCTCTTGTCATCGACGAATACGGATGATTTGATTTCCGATTGGAACAGGGTACCTATGCAGGTTATTAAGATGAGGAGGTATACCAAGAATTCATTGAAGAAAGAGGGCTGGGAAAGGTTAGGCAACTTCGGGACGAAGTACCTTATTTACTTCATGTCGAAGGAACCCTTTTAGGCTCAGGTCTTCATCTAGCTCGTCCCAATGAATGCCGGAAGGACTGATTTCATAGGCATTAAGCTGTTCATCATTGCCTACTTCAAGTCTTGGGAACTCAGATATTGACCTGGTGATTATCTTTTTAGAGTTTAGTAAGATCACCATCAGGTCCAGTTCTTTTTCGAAGATCACCCGTTGGACTCTAAGACCTCCTTCATAGATCAGCTTATCATACTCGTCCATGTCACGGAAGTAATAGTCAGGCTCATCAGGGTTTTTCTCATCTAGGGAAGCCAGGTATGCTTCAGTTTCTTTATCAATCGAAGGTTTCATGCCACTTTTGGATTAGGTAATTGCGATTCTCACGGATTACTTTCATAATCTTCTTCATCTCCCTCGGAGTAAAGCCGTAGTTTTTAATGACTACAACTGTTGGCTCCAAGTGGACTTTGGCTTCTGCACCTCCTTTAGCTACGTGAACGTGGATGGGAAGATGCTCTTGGGTGTAAAAATAAAATCGGTAGCCATCTACTCTGAGTATTACTGGCATAGGATAAACATACTCATTTTTGAGGAAAAAAGCATTTGGTCTCTTTCCTTCAAAAAGGAAGAAAGGTATCTTACTTATGGTAAGTAAATAAAATCAACCTGTAAGCTTCTTCAATACCGTACACTTTTGTTTTTTTGGTTTAAAACCAAATATAATCGGCTAAATTAGAGGAATCCTACTTCAGCTAACTAACCGATTATGAATGATAAAAAATTTTACAATCGAAGAAACCCAATAGTTTACAAAAGATGTTAGGGGGTTCTGATTTATAAGGTAATGCCTTTCGCTGGATCAATGTTTTGGCCACAATGGTGAGTGGTGTCTTGCATAAAGGTTCCTCCCGGTTAAACGATATCTCTTAGAGAAACTGTGATTCCAAGCAACAAGCGAGCAAGGAAAAGCAGCTAAGCCGGTAGATACAGAGCAAGCACACTACCTCTACCTACACGACTCATTATCTGCCTTATATTTTGACTCTTTTGGCACACCTTGCTTCGGCTGGAGAATTGGTCTTGAGCATTGATGGCTCTACAGGAGGACGTGGTTGTATGATCGTGATGTTCAGTGTGATCTATAAGCAGCGAGCCATCCCGGTGGTCTGGCATGTGGTTAAGTCCAAGAAGGGTCACCTCCCTGAGTTAGCCCATCGAGATTTGCTTAAGCGTTTGAGTGAGATTGTTCCTCAAGGGTGTCAGATTTCTATCGTAGGGGATGGAGAATACGATGGCTATTGGTAAAAGGGCATTGTTGAATTAGGCTGGCAGTATGTCCTGAGAACAGGAGGCAATCAATTGGTTCAAACCGAAGTTGGGGAGCAGGTTAGGAGTGGAACCATGGTTCCCGAGGCGAGGCAAAAGTTCTTTATGCTCTACGATGTGGCTTTTACCAAGAAGCGATATGGTCCGGTCAATCTGTTGATATACCACCATCCCAAGCACAAAGACCCCTTGTATATACTTTCCCAACTAGATTTCCCTGAGGCCATTGCAAGGTTGTACAAAAAACGATTCAAGATCGAGACCTTTTTCTCAGACCAAAAAAGCAGAGGATTCAACATCCACCGATCTAAGTTAGGCCATCCCAAAAGGCTCGCCAAGCTTCTGATAGCCACCTGCTTGACCTATATATTTTGCATCATCGTGCGGGGGTAAAAGCTCTCCGATCAAAGTTTTACGATCAAGTTCAGCGAAATGACAGAGACGACCTTAGTCTTTTCTCAAAGGGAAAACGATTTATCGAACTGCTCGTCGACTTAAGACAACGGAGAGAGTTTCGGCTCGTACTCATATGAAAAAGATGAGACTTGAGAAACGGGACCGAAAAAGTGTACGGTAGTGAGTACCAAAATAGTCCTGTTCAGCTTTTCGATCAAAATTTCATTTTCTTTCAGTTTTGAACCCACAGGCCTAAAAAAAGTAAGAGATCGGAAGAGC
>JBCDIQ010000038.1:0-23132 GCA_039024295.1 Bacteroidota bacterium
CCCGTAACAAGTGAATATTTTTTATGGAAAAAGGGAAGATCAGTTGTCTTTTATTTGCAATCGTTTACGGGGATTTTATGAGAAGATGAATTTTGATTACAACATTTGTGATTCCCGTTCAAATCCATAATTTTGAATGTCTTACTCATTAAAATCTGCAAACGTTTAATTAAAATCTGACTAACATCATGGCCAAAGCTAATTCTTCAGGTGATGGTACACAGGTCAAACCTGCAAGCCCACTGAAAGGTCTCTTCCCGGTTATCGCGATTGCTGTATGCTTAATTGTGGCTCACTGGGTGTTCTACAGCATGTTCGGTGCACCTGAAAACTTCGAAGGCGGAGTTGAAGCACAAAAGCAGTATGTAGAGTACGAAAAAAAATATGACGCCTGGGTTGATGGCGGCAAGCAGGGCGAAGAGCCTGCTGAGGTAAAGCCTCCCCAAGATAACCACCCTGTTTCCATGAAGGAAGACTTCGGAAAAGGATTCATGGGTATCGTATTCAAAGGTGGATTTGTAATTCCCATTGGTATGACCCTCTTCCTCGTACTGTTTGTATTCACCATAGAACGCGCGATTACCATTTTTACCGCCTCCGGTAAAGGCAACACGGACGTTTTCGTCAAGAAAGTGCGTCGATTCTTGGCACAGGGCGATATTGATTCCGCTGTTGCCGAATGCGATAAACAGAAAGGTTCCGTAGGCAATGTGATCAAAGCCGGCCTTCGCAAGTACCGCGAAATGGAAGTTGCCACAGGCATGGAAAAAGACCAGAAAAAAGCAGCTATTCAGGCTGAGCTTGAAGAAGCTACCATGCTGGAATTGCCTATGTTGGAGCGTAACCTCTCCATCATCGCGACCACTGCTTCTCTCGGTACACTGGTAGGGTTGATCGGTACAGTAATCGGTATGATCAAGGCCTTTACCGCACTGGGTGCTGGTGGTGCTCCTAACGCTGCCGAACTTGCAGTAGGTATCTCTGAAGCCTTGGTAAACACTGCCTTGGGTATTACCACTTCTGCCGTCTCCATCCTGTTCTACAACTTCTTCACCACGAAGATTGATGGAATGACTTACAGCATGGATGAGGCCGGATACAGCATTGTACAGACGTTCGACATTCGCAATTAATCTTATTTCCACCTGACAACCGCTGATACTTTATGTCAAAGAAACCAAAACGCGGCTCGCCGGCTATCGATATGACGGCAATGGTGGATGTAGCATTCTTGTTGCTAACGTTCTTCATTTTAACCACGACCAACTTCCGTGAGGAGTCCCCAGCGGAAGTTGACATTCCCTCCTCCGTAGCGGAGAAGCCCATCCCTGAGAAAGGATTGATGACCATCCACGTAACAGATACAGGTACTGTATTTGTCGGATTTTCAGACATCCCGACCCGTGAGCAGGCACTTAAGATTGCCTTGGAAAACAAACAGTTAACTGATAACCCGGCTGCAATTCCCGAGGAATGGCTCAACCGCTTTAGTTCAGTCGAAAACTTTGGGGTTCCCTTTCGTGCTTTTACTGCATGGCTGGATATGACCGGACAGGAAGTTCAAAACTTCAAACAACCGGGTATTCCCTTTAAGATAGATTCTGTTACCAATGCGAAGAATGAGCTTTACGATTGGATTCAGATTGGCCTCAAAGCACACGTACTTGCTACAGGCGAACAGAAGAAAATCCGTGTAGCAATCAAAGGAGATGGCTCAGCCAAATTTCCTGATGTAAAGCAGGTCATTTCAACCGTTCAGGATTTCAACATCAATACGATGAGCCTGATCACGGAAATGGAAGATCCGCCAAATATTGGGGGTGGCTTATAAAGTGCAGGTATTCGTTACGTTTTTTCTGTACTTTTTAGGATTAACTAACCTGTACACCGAAAACTGAATACTGAAAACTGTTAATGTATCAATAACTTTCAACCAAGAATAGAAAATGGCTGATGTAGATTCCGGGGGAGGCGGCGGTGGTCGCGGTAAAAAAGGTGGTAGTAAAACCAAGAAGAAGTCAACCAAGATTGACATGACTGCCATGGTGGACGTGGCCTTCTTGCTGCTTACCTTTTTCGTACTCACTGCCACCATGCGTGATGATGCCACCATGAGCCTCACCATGCCCCCGAAAGTAGATGAGGATGTTCCAGATGATGAAACCAAAGTGAAAGTGGTAGAAGAAAAGATTCTCACCATCATTCTCAATGATGATGATGTAATCAAATACTTCGTTGGAATTACGGAGCCGGAGGTAAAGGAAACCAATTTTGATCCTAAAACTGGCATTCGTAAAGTTATTCTGACCCACTTGAACAAAAAGCCTAACCGCTGTATTGACTATAAACGTCGTGGGCAAACTCCTCCTGAAAATTGCTGGGATCCGATCTTTTTGATCAAGCCCAGAAATGAATCCCGATATAGTAACTTGGTGGACTTATTGGATGAAATGGCGATCACTGAAGCGCCAAAATATGCCATCGATAAATTCACCGATGCAGACAGCTTAGTGCTGTTGGCGGCAGAGCTTGGACCTGATGCCTTAGCAGAGCCCCCTGAATAATGAAATTGTAGAGTCCGAAATTCTAATGAGTTAACCTTATGTCTCAAATAATCAAGGCGGACCTGGATGAAATGGTGTTTGAAGAGCGTGAACGACGCTATGGTGCCTATTTCCTTCGCAAGCGATATATTAAACACCTTGCGATTGGGGTAGCTGCTGTATGCCTCTTGTTTACTGCTATGGCTACGGTACCTTCTCTCGATTTTGGCCCCAAGGAAGAGGCCATCAAACGGAAGAAGATCGTAACTGAAATCAACTTGGCGGACCTTCCGGAATCTCTTGAAGAGGAAAAACCCGAAGAAGAGCCGCCACCTCCACCACCTCCACCAAAGCCGCCCCAACTGAAACAAATCGCTTTCAAAATTCCTGAACCTGCTCCTGAAGAGGAAGTTGATCCAGATGAGGAAGTGATAGAAATGGACAGCCTTAAGGAAGCACCTGCTATCGGTTTGGAAAACATTGATGGTGCACTTGAAGGGGTTTTTGACGGAGAAATTGACGGAGAAGGAGAGCCAGACATCATTGCTGAGACTGATCCTGAACCAAATATCAATGACTTTATTTTTGACGCTGAAGAACCCAAACCGGTAAACATGGATGATATCCGTAAGTTGATCGGTTATCCGGATATCGCAAAAGATGCCGGTATTGAGGGCAGTGTGGTAGTTCGTGTACTTGTGGACAAGTACGGGAATTATAAAAAGCACAAAGTCATTAAAAAGGTACACCCAGTGTTGGCAAAAGCGTGTGAAAAACACGTATCAAAGTTGAAGTTTACGCCTGCCATTCAAGGGGGTAAGCCGATTCCTTTCTGGGTGAACATTCCGTTCAAATTCAAGCTGATTCAATAATCGCTTTTGGAAGCAATAAGTTGAGCTGACCTCTTTGAGGTCGGCTTTTTTTGTTTAAAGGCATCAAAACGTCAGTTTATCCTGAAAAGCTACCGTCAGTGAGGCTATTTCACTCCAATGCTACAGGAACTTGGATGGATAAAAAGCACATGTTCAATTTACAGCACCTACCTTTCCCACACATGCCCAATCTTCAACAGGAACCGAATGTGGAACGCTACCATGAAGCTTCCCAAGGCACTGTAAAGCATAACAGTTTGACTGTCTACCAGGAAATAACCACCAATCAACAGTGCTGCCAACCGTAAACCAAACAAGGCAATGTTGTACCTCAAAAGGAACCCCAGCCGCCGCTGTACATCTATGAGGTATGATAAGGGAGAAGCAACAAACATCAGGTATACCCAGGGCATCAAGTATTGGGCATATTCACCAGTGGTACGCCAGGTTTCACCAAATATGAGGGTCACCAGAAATGGACCTGCAACCAATACCACAAGCAGGGGGACGAGGCCTGCCAAACTTAGGTAGGTGGCAGTCTGTCTTGTAAGAGTTCCTAGTACCTGCTTTCCCTCTTCTTTTGCCCTTGCAGCCTTTTCATAGAAAACTTCTCCTACCGAACGGCTCAGGAGGGAGAAGGGGCTCATCAGGGCGCGGTTGGCCACGGTATAAAAGCCGGCAGCCTCTTGCGAGAAAAATGCGGGTAGCAGATAGAAAGGCAACTGACGGGAAATCGCATTTAGCCAGCCAGCCCAAAGACCTTTGGTCGGGAAATCACGATACGTGTAAGCCAATTCACGACACATCTGCCAATCGATAGAAATAGTGGTCCTTTCCTTCCAAAGGAGGTAACCTGCGACCAATACGGCAAAGCCTGCTGCCTGTCCTGCAATAAATCCCACCAGCAGGCCATAGAACCCTCCATCCAGGTATCCAATGACTAGCATGGTTACGTTTGATACGAACGCTTGGGCCACCCGGCTTCCCGAAAGCACTTTGTACTTCTGCAGTCGGTTCAGCATAACACGCAGTGGCTGAGACAATCCTTCTATCAGGAGACCTCCAACCAATAACAGCTGCCAACTGTAAAGTTCAGGCATATCAAGTCGGTGCCAGATCCAACTCCCAGATAGCACCAATCCTCCCCAAACGATTCCGGTAAACCCTACTGCAATTCCAGTGGAAAGCTGTAGCAGGTGCTTGGCTTCACGATCTGTCGTGGGTAGCATGATGGTCATCTCATAGCCTCCATTTAATCCAATGGCAAGGCTATTGATCACAGCAATAAATAACCCCTGAATCCCGAAGTCTCCTACCTCATACAATCGCCCAAGCACAGGGAGCAAAATCAATGTAACCGCATGCGCAATGACCGTTCCGGAGGCTAATGTGGAAACCTGCTGGATAAAACGCGACTGCCAGAGGGCGCGAAACTGCTTCTGCATGGATGCAATTAGGAAAAATCTCTTCCAAGAAAAAAGGGATGGAAAACTCCACGTGGCTCACAAAACCTAACGGAAAACCCTGTCAGCGTTCTAAATGCAGACAGGGTTAAGCTGGGTGTAGTGGCCATAAAAAAATCGAGCCAATGCTTTAGCTCGATTCATGTTTACCCAATATAAATGCGCGTGTCGTCGATGCTCAAACGGTTATGGCTTCCAGGTATCGAGCATTCAGCGGCTTATTCAGATACTTCTTTACATACCTGTTACTTGCGGCCCGATCAATATCTTTCGGACTTATAGAAGAAGAAAGCATGATGATTTTACATTTTGCCTGAACATCATCGGGCAGTTGCTCAAAATCTTCAAGGAACTGAAACCCGTCCATGATAGGCATGTTGATGTCCAGGAAAATAATTTCTGGCAAAGATGCTACGTTCTCTTGATTGGCATTTAAGAACTCCAATGCTTCCTGACCGCCTTTAAATACAGATATTCGATCAGCAAAGTTAGAGGCTTCAATAATCTTTTCATTGATGATGTTGTCGATCTCGTTATCGTCTACCAACATCACATTCTTGTAGTTCGCCATATCGTTTTCCATGTCCAACAGTATGTTTAGATGTTTATGATGTGCAGATAAATGAAGGAGGCTGATTTATCTTATATGCAAATAAGTGATTTTACTGAATCAGTCTACTACGAGATAGCGCACAAAATTACATCTATTTACTGCCTGATATTATAATTTTTTACCTGATATTAAAATGGTAAATCGTCATCATCCTGCATGGTTGTAACGTCTACAGCACCCGTATTGGCATTCTGCGGGGTATTTCCAGCAGATGGTGCTCCAGTAGGGGTACCACCGGCAGCCATTTGATTTCCCCCCATATTTTGCTCATTTCTTACGGGGTTTAATCTCCAGGCATCCAATGTGGTAAAATATTTTGTTTCTCCCTGGGGGCTGTTCCATTCACGGCCGCGCAGGTTAAAAGAGACTTCTACGAGGTCTCCAGAGTTATATCCTTCGATGAGTTCACAACGATCCTGGATCAATTCGAACTTGACAAACTGAGGATAGGCGGGGTTGTCGGCAACCTTGATTACAAACTCCCTTTTGCGGAAAGAAGGGGTTACCTGTTGGGTATCTAGTACTACGTGTAGGGTTCCTTGGACGCTAAGGCTCATGGTGTTAGTTTTTTAGAATGAAAATCTAATACTAATAGGTTATCATGCTAAGATAGCAAAAAATACACTGTAAAAAAAGAAATCGAGTGGGGCTAAAGGGGTGGCATGGAGAACTATTCTTCTCCTTCCTGGATGAGTTGCTTCACCTCCAATTCCGCCTCATTCAGGTGTTCCCGACACTCTTTAATTAGGGTTCTTCCTCGGCTGAAGAGGTGCAAATGACGGTCAAAATCGACCACACCTTTCTGCATTTCATCCACTAGTGAACGAATTTCTGCTAATTTTTCTTCAAGGGAAAACTCGGTTTTCATTTCGACCTAGGTTTCTATAAGTACGCGAGGCTCCAGGGGCACATCTCCCTCCGAGGAAGGCTTCACTGGAGCAACTTTGTTGTCAAATGTAAGCAACAGTGCTGGTAGTAGCAGGAGGTTACTGAACATGGCGATCAGCAAGGTAGTTGACGTTAGCAGTCCCAGTGCCTGGGTGCCACCAAATGAGGAAGCGGTAAAGATGACAAATCCGAAGAAAAGAATTACGGAGGTATAGATCATACTAACGCCAGTGTCCATGAAAGAATTGGAAATCGCTACCGAAGGTGAAAATCCTTTGCTCCTTGCAAGGCGATACCTCGCCAAAAAGTGAATAGAATCATCTACAGCAATGCCAAATGCAACACTGAAAACCAATGCTGTTGAAGGCTTCAAGGCAATGCCCAAGAAGCCCATCATGCCCGCCACAATGAGCAAGGGGAGGAAGTTGGGGGCCAAACTGATCAGCACCATTCTAAAGGAACGGAACAAATATCCCATGATCCCTGCAATGACCAGGAACGCGATAAACAAGCTTTGAAGTAAATTTTGAATGAGGTAGTCATTGCCTCGAATAAACAGCTTGGTGGTACCAGTAATGGTAACGTCGAATTTATTATCCGGTGAAGGGATGACTGCTTGCTTTCCATTTAGCTGTTGCCACCAGGAAGTAAGTTTCGCCAGCGTACCTTCTGCGGTATCAGTTCGGACTACCTCTAGTTTGAATACTTCATTCACGTCCTGACGAATAGAGTCGATCAGGTATTTCATTTCTATCGAACCGATGTCTTGAATACTACCCGTAATCCTGGCTCGTTGGAAGGTGCTATCTGATAGGGTTTTGGAAAAGGAGTTCGCGGTGAAATTTGTGTTTCGGAGGTAAAGCTTCAGGAAGTTGAGCTCATTCTTGTCTGGCATCAGGTAGTCTTCAGCTCCTCCCTTGAAAAAAGCCTGGCGCGTAAACATGGCAAAATCTGCGATGCTTACTGTCCGAGAGATAGAAGGATACTCGCTAATCCGCTCCTGTAGCTCGTGGAGACGCTCCAGGTTACGCCGCCGCTGAAAAGCACGCTTTTTTCGTCCATCTATGATGATTTCAAAGGGCATTACCCCGTTAAACCGATCTTCTACAAATTTCAAATCCTCTACCAAAACAGCCCCTTGAGGAATGTCATCTACCATTTTGGAAACCGGCAGAACATACGTCATGCCCGTGATAGAAAGAATTACACTTAGGATGGCTGCCACATAAATCCACGCTCGTTTTTTATGAACCAGGCGGTCCAGAACACGGATAAATCGGTTCAAAACTTTTCGTTCCAGGTGACGCACCTGATTTTTATTGGGTGGGGGCAGGAAGCTAAACAGGATCGGGATGAGCAATAGCGAAATAAAGAAGGCGGCTACCACACTTAGGCTAGCCACGACCCCAAACTCTCTCAACACACGGATATCCGTGAAGGCCAATACCCCAAACCCAACTGCCGTGGTGGCATTGGTCATAACGGTTACAATGCCAATCTTTTCAATTACCCGGACCAGCGCACGAATTTTATTATTGCTCCTGCGGTACTCAATATGATATTTGGTAATCAAGTACACACTGTTAGGGATACCAATCACCGTGATTAACGCAGGAATAACCCCTGTGATAAGCGACATCTTAAAGCCACACAATCCCAGTATACCCATCGACCATATGATCACCACAAGCACCACTACCAAGGGCAGCAGGACGGTGTAGAATGACCTAAAAAATAACCACAAAGAGGCTGTCATGACCAATAAGGCCAACACCAAAAATAAGATAAGTTCATTAACGATGGTCTTATGGATATTTACCCGCAAAACAGGAAGACCTGCATACCGCAAATCGAGTCCCCATTTGTCTTCGAATGGTTGGGTAAACGCCATCATCTCGTCATAAACCCGAACTTTTTCTTTAGAGTCAAGAATTTTTTGTTCAACAGTAATGGCTACCAGCGTGGTCTGAGTTGCTGTATCCCAGATAATTCCCTGATAAAATGGGAGGTTTCGGATTCGGTGGGCTAGGCTGTCCATTTCCACCTGTGATTGTACAGGCTGCTGGACCACGCGCTCTAGTTCAAACCGCTCAAGGGAGTCATCTCGGACGATATCAAACAGGTGACTGATACTTACCACTGCCTGAACCCCGGAAATGGTTTGCAGGTTATCTGTAAGTTGATAAATGCTGTTAAACAGTTCCTTATCGAAAGGGTCAGCTTCGATCCCAACTACCAAGACATTTCCATCATCGCCGAATTCTTCCTTGAAATTCTTGTAGGAAATAAACTCTTCGTGGGTTTCGGGAATCACTTTTCCAAAGGCCTGATCTACTTCGGTACCCCTCATTAGCCACATAAATGCGGTCAAGAGTCCTACTACAATCAGGATTGGAATTCTTCCCCGCAAGATAAAACCTGCTATCGCTTGCCAAACCGGGTGCATAGGCTGCAAAGCTATACAAAAATTAGCTTTCTGGCAGCCTTGTATAGAAAAATATACGCCAGATAAGTTGAGGTTTTTATTTTCTATGTAACAAGCTGACGAGGGCTTTATGGCTAAGCTCTCTAAATTAAATCAACCAAGCCAAAAGCGGGGAAAACCGCAACCGTTTTGAACTAGGGCAGAGGCTGAAAAATCAACTCTACTCGCCGATTTGCAGAGCGAATGTCAGCCGCACGGTTATCCGCTACAGCAACATACTCCCCCCTACCAGCTGCGCGTAAGCGATGGGGACTCACCCCGAGCAGGACCAGCTGCCGTACCAGTGCAGTAGCGCGCAATACGCTTGGCTCCCATTGACCAGGTGCACTTTCAGCGTTTTGTGCGTGGTGGTCCATGTGCCCTTCTACAGTTACCATTTCCTTTGGAACCTTTTTGATGAGGTCAGCCAACTCCTTTGCTGTCCGACGCCCCACCGGGGAAAGCTCGATTTTATCCTTATCAAACAGGAACTCTTCTGGGATGATGATGTGGAGCAACTCTCCATTTCGACTGACTACATAATTTTTAGCCAGAGCTTTTAAGCGAGCCTCACGATTAGGAGCAGAATTTGTCGCCTTCATCTGGTTTACTCGTTTTTTTTGCGCAGCCTCTTGAGCCTGGGCAACACGAACATTGGCTGGCCCTACTTCCAGTACGCTATCAATGTACATCTGTAACCGCGTCCTCAGTTTCCGCTCCATCGCCAGGGTATCCTCTAGCCGATCATGGTGATGCACCAGGTCATTGATACGCTCATTACCCGAACAGCCAACAAGTGCAAAAATCAGGAGCAAGACTACCCAAAAGGCGGTTACTTTCATGCAGATTTTCAATAAAAACCTGAATTTAACGCTTTTTTTGAAATACGCTTTGGATTATGCGAACGAAACTAGACATCAAGTCGTGGTCATTGCCTGAGAAGCTTACAGCATCCCCCAACCCAATAACAGGCTCTTCAGAATCAAGGCAATGAAGTGACAACAGTCTGTCATAACCTTTTTTCTTTTGGTCGATTTTCCTGTAAATTTGCCTATTCATTTTTACGAAATTATTTCATGTCACTCAATACAGCCTTACTGGATCAACTATGTAAAACCCCGGGAGCTCCCGGCAGAGAAGAACGCGTCAGGAGATTGGTACTGAAAGAGATCGAAGGACTTGTGGATGAAATCAGCATTGACAGAATGGGCAATGTGGTCGCGTTAAAAAAAGGCAAGGGAGACAAACGGGTGATGGCAGCTGCTCACCTGGATGAAATTTCCTTTATGATCACACACATTGACAGTGATGGCTTTGGACGGTTTCAAACACTTGGAGGGTTTGATCCCAAAACCCTTACTGCCCAACGGGTAATCGTTCATGGAAAAGAAGACATCATCGGTGTGATGGGAAGTAAGCCCATTCACTTGATGTCAGCAGAAGACCGGGCAAAGCCACCTAAGCTAAAAGATTACTTCATAGATTTTGGTCGAACCAAAGAACAGTTGGAAGGAATCATACGACCTGGAGATGTCGTAACCCGGGAAAGAGATATGATCGAGATGGGAGACTGTGTAACCACTAAATCCCTCGACAACCGGGTATCTGTCTTCATTTTAATAGAGACCCTTCGTAAAATGGGTACACCGGCACACGACTTCTACGCAGTATTCACTGTCCAGGAAGAAGTAGGGATACGCGGCGCAACGACTGCTACCAGGGCCATAAATCCCGATTTCGGCTTTGGACTCGACATCACCATTGCCAACGATACACCGGGCGCAAAGGAGCATGAAAAAGTAAGTCTGCTTGGCAAAGGAACCGCAATCAAGTTGTATGATTCCTCTGTCATTACGGATGTGCGAATGGTGCGCTACATGGAGGAAGTAGCTCAATCAGAGAACATTCCCTACCAAATGGAAATTTTATCTGCAGGTGGAACTGATACGGCTGCTATCCAGCGATCAGCAGATGGGGCAATTGTTGGCTGTGTATCAATCCCTTGTCGCCATGTTCACTCAGTTGTGGAAACCTGCCATAAAAATGACATTCAGGCAAGCATTGATTTGCTTACTGCCTGTGTGGAACAGCTGGATAAATTCGATGAAAACTGGGGCACTCGTTAATCTGCCCTATTCAACCAAATATTCAATGTGAATGTAGCTTTCATCAGGATTAAATTCCTGATTGGGACCATCATTGACAATAGTGCGATCGTACACCGCGATCTTGCCTATGTCAGCTTTGAACAGCTCATACGCCAATCGATACCTCACAAAACTGGTGGTATCTGAAGGAAGGCTTTGCAAAACAAACACCACCTGATCATACACCTGACCATTTACCTCCATCGTAGTGTCAATGCTCTGGTATTTGTACTCCTGCTCCCCTAGCCCGTTGAACAGGTGGCCATTCCATTTTATGCCTGTGAAAACTGGAAACTTCAGGGCGAGGTATCGCTGATTCTCAATCAGACGCTCAGCAAATTGATCGTCCTTAAAGACCGTCCATACCCTTTCAGGCTGAAAATCGTAGTTAGTTCCGAGGTCGTATTCAGAACGTAAGGTTTCCAAACGGCGAACAGTTCTTCCTTTCAGGTCTACCTCAGTTCCTCCGATTACCTCACGACGATAGAACCAGTCCACTACCGTATCCTGGGTGGTAAAGGTGGTGTCGATTACCAAATAGGTACGGGTTTGGCCTTCTTCCATGGGAAAGAGTCGCTCCGTATATTCTGGGATAACATCCTTCACCCTGTTACAAGCGAATAACCCCAATACGATGATGGCGATTCCTAATATGTGATGAACTTTCATGTGTTTCCTGTTGCTCCCCAATAATCGCCTTTTCCCATTAAGATCACAACCCCAAAATGAAGGGACTATTACAGTGTCATGGAAAGTTAAACAGGAAATTAAGCTAATTTATTTGTCATATTTACTATTTTTAAATACATTCATACCACTAAAGCTATCCATTTGTCTGAACAATCTGCCCAAAACCCACATGATCATTTCTTCAAGGTGATGTTTTCCCGGAAGGAAGTGGTGCGCAAATATTGCGAGAACTTTCTGCCGGAAGAGCTGAGCAGACGGTTGGTCGTTTCTGAGCTGGTGCGTGTGCCAGATTCTTTTGTGGATGAGGAACTGAAAGACCACTTCTCTGACATCATATATTGTTGCCCACTTGACCGGGGTAAGCATCAGGTGCTCATTACGCTTTTATTTGAGCACAAAAGTTATGTGCCTCCGTTTCCACATTTACAATTGCTTCAATACCTGCTTAATGGGTGGAAGTCGCAGCGCAATCAAGCCAAAAAGAACAAGCAAAAGAAGTTTAGGCTCAGACCAATCATTCCTATCATTGTGTATCACGGCAGGGAAAAGTGGAATGTAAGACCCTTTACAGATTATTTTGAAGGAGAGTGGAACGAGTATTTGACTCCCTATCTACCTGACTTCAATTATCACCTAACCGATTTAACTACTTACTCCCCAGAAGAATTGGCAACCATGGACCTGGAGGCGTTAGAAGCTGCTTTTCTTGCCTTTCAGATAAGTCGAAATGAAGAATTGTTTAAGCAGTTTTTTGGCCGGATACAATTTTATTGGCAATACTTTAAGAAAAATGAATCGTACCATGATCTTAGTCAGGCGATTGTCGTATATTTAATTCGAATGATAAAAAAGACTCCTATGGAAGTGAAAGCAATGATTCAGTATGTCCGTCCAACCAACAAACCCAAGGAGGATTGGACCCTCGAGGATTACTTAATCGAAGAGTTCGAAAAGAAAAATAATGTGGACTTCTACAAGGCGTTCGAAGATTTGTATGAAGCTCAAGTGCAGGTACAAAAAGCAGAGGCCAGAGCAAAAGAGGCGGAATTAAGGGTAGCCCGAAGTAACCTCATAACCATAAAAACAGGGCTGAAGCTCAATCTCCCCATGGAAACCCTGATGGAAATGACGCAGCTTTCGCGCCAGGAAGTGAAAAAAATAATTGCGCAAATAAAAAAAGAGGAGGAGTAAACTCCTTGCCCCTGACCCAAGGATACTTTTTGAGCCATCGTCTTAAATCACGAGGATATTTTCAGCTTTGATATAGTGTACCCCGGATTTAAAGTCGCCTGTTGCCATCGTCCATTTGGAATCACTGTTCTGCGAAAATCCTAAATTCGCGTAGTGTTCCTTCACCAGGCCATTTTTTGGCGTTGGCAAATATTCTCCGATGAGTTGCTCGGCACCCGTCGATTTTGCCCATTCCACTACCTGTTCCAATACAAACTTTTCGACATCGCGCTTGAGTACCCGACAACTCATGATCCAGGTATCAATGAACCAGCTGTTCCCCTCACGCTCAAGGATCAGTACACTGATGAGGCCGTAATCCCCAAATTTATCCGCCAATTTGATGTAAAAACCCTGGCGATTGGGATCGGTCATAATTGCACGGATGTCCTCTTCGGTGTATCGCTGGGTCCGGAGGTTAAATTGGTTGGACCGTTGGGTAAGTTGGGCGATTCGCGGTACATGAAACCCATCAAAGGGCAAAAATTCACCCTGCATTTCCAGACTTTTCAAATAGTCCTCAATGGAGCCGAACTGTTGTTTCAGCGTAACCCTTTTAGCTTCCTGCTGGTATTTTTCGGTTCGTTTGTGATCTTCATTTGAATAGGAGACCGTTTCGAACAAATTACATTGACGCAAATAGGACGTGTACAAAGCTGGATCTTCCGGCATTTCAGGAACGACTACTTCTGGGAGTTGCTCCCGGACCAGGTTCCGTTCAAAGGGATTATCATCCACGAAAACCATGGAATCAAACCCGATGTTGAGCACTTGCTGGATGTATCGGATGTTGTCTGCCTTATTTTGCCAGTTAGCTACAAAGATGGAAATGTCTTCCAACCTCAACACCATGTCCAGATGCTTTTCAAAAGGCTCTCGGGCGATGTGGTCGGTATTCTTGCTACAAATTGCCAGGATAACCCCTCTTTCCTTCAGGTTCTTGGCCCAAAGCTGCAATTCAGTAAAGGCCTTACCTATTCCCAATTGCCCAACCTGAATGCCTTCCATACCGTCATCACCAATGATTCCTCCCCAGCAGGTATTATCTAGATCTAAAATCAGGCATTTCCGAAATTTCCCTTGAAATCCTCGAATGATTCCGACTACCTCACGGGCAACAATTGGGAGGAAATCAAGGCTCATGGCAATGCTGGTTCGAACGTATGTGGTCGAATCAAATACCTGCTCCTGCCCATATTGCCCTTGTTGGGCGGCAAGGTCTACCACCCATAAGTTGGGGTACTTCTGTGCGAGGTCCATCAGTCCCAGGTTGTATTTCCGGATCTGATACGTCCACGAGTGGGAAACCTTCGCACCGTAATTGCCGAAAATGGCATCGGGTAAGCAACCGAGGGTGTTAGCAAGCACCTGAGCTTGAGACCGGCTGGAGATTACCTGGAGGTAATTCTCCAATTGTTCGAGCATATCGGTTGCAAAAGTCCCTTGTTCGGCGGGAGAACACTTCAAATATTTCAACCAACGGACGTGAGCCGCGTGGAAGATCCAGATGGCATCGCGCGGATCTGTGTACAAGGAAGAGGCGGGATTCAGGATTTCCAGGTCCATCTGGTCATACTCTCCCTGGTACACCGAGATATTCAGACCGACATCGTATCCATATCCACGTATGGCTTGTGCCAGTAACTGGGTAGCAGAATCCGCAACCAGCGCAAAGCGAACCGCTTTCTTTCCTTCGAAGTCCTTTTTCAGGTTTTTCCTGAGTTGATTGAAAGTCATGAAGCTAACAGGAATTATTGTTCAATAAGTTCTATCAGATGAAGTTCTGGGTTGTAGAGAAAGGCACAGGTCTTCATGCCAAATGCCTCAGACGAAAATTTGTTGATCAGCCTATACTCCTTCTGCACCAGAGACTCAATGGCCGCATCTATCTCAGCAACCTTGAACCCCATATGGTAGAAATTGACGCCTTTTTTACGGTGTAGACGTGCCAGAGAAGAGGACTCCTCCAGTGGTTGCACCAATTCCAGGCTCACCCCATCCGTCATTTTCACAAAGCATACCTTCACCTTTTGATCGGTAATGTCATATACCTTGGAGGCTTCAAATGCTTCGCCCATCAGCACCTGATAGCTGGCAAGTGAGGCCTCCATGTCCAGGGTGAGGCAGCCTACGTGATGAAGGTCCATCAGGCTTGTTTTTGCTCAATGGTGTTCACCATATCACCAACTGAGGTAAATGCCTCAATCTCAGTGGCCGTGAACTTGATGCCGAACGCTCGTTCGATGGCGACAATCAATTGTACATGGGCCAAAGAATCCCATTCTTCAATGTCATCAGCGGTGGTAGTGGCAGTAAGGACAATGTCTTCTTCGTCCAATACATCGACAAAGATTTCCTGGAGCGCATCCAGGGTTGTGGTTGTAGTAAGCATAAGAATTGATCGGTTAATTATTTCTTTTCGATAAAGGCACC
Source organism: Bacteroidota bacterium (assembly GCA_039024295.1). Taxonomy (GTDB): domain Bacteria; phylum Bacteroidota; class Bacteroidia; order J057; family J057; genus JBCDIQ01. Next base: position 15,344 of record JBCDIQ010000038.1, read on the forward strand.
GTACATTTCGGCTACCTTGTACTTCTCGGCTTTCTTTCGGGAAACACGCTCTGCATAGATGCTGATGTCTTCCAAGACTTTAAAACCGGCAGTATCCAGCATTTGACGGATATCGTCTGCATTGCGAAACAGGTAAATGTGGTCGATTGCAGGTGCATTCGCAGGAGCTGTAATAAATGCACGGCCACGTTCCGACAGCATGGCGTGCAGTTTTTTCAGCAGCCGAAGCGGTTGCTCTACGTGCTCCAATACCTCTCCCATCGTGATGAAATCGTATCCCTGCTTAGGATGAAAATCAAAAATATCGGTCAGGAAGTATTTCACCTTTTCTTCTCCAACAAACCCTTTGGCAATCTCAATTGAACTTGGGCTGATGTCCACCAGGTGATACTCTTTGTTCATGTTGGTGGCTTTCATGGCTTCCGAAAGGAAAATGCCATGACCTCCTCCGATTTCGAGGTAGCTGTTGATGCGTGAGGCATAATTTGGGAACGAAGCGTTAAAAAACTCAAATACTTCATAGTGGTGCCTCCACAGGAATTGGGACAACATCAGTCCGTGCATGTAATAATCCATTACCTCAGGATTGTTGTATACACGCTCATTGGCATCCTCAAAGGAGGTACATGAGTAGGAACCTGTTTTGGCAAATGTTACTTGCTCATACATATAGTCCCGGATCATTTTCATATAGGAATCGATTCCGTAGTCGAGGTCTTTTCCCTCACGGTCCACGAAATCGAGGTATTTGTCAAAAAATTCGTTGGCCTGGTAGTAGAAGGTGTCTTCGAGCCCTTCCATGTTCCCTCTCAGCTTTTTGGCATGTCGGGGGTTACGCTCTTCAATTTTTTGAATGATGGTTTCTAGTATCTTATCCATAGCTGGGAGTAATCAGTCTTCAGTTTTCGGTTTTCCCCGCTTCGCGGGATTGTGCTTCGCTCAACAGTTTTCAGTGTAGGTTATCAGATGTGTCTTATTTGATCTGCCAGAAACAGGTTTGGGAAACAAACAGGTTCATAGGGGCATAGCCTGTAAACCTGATTTTCTCGTAGGCTTTCATGTGGTCTACTCCCTGCCAGTTGATCGGATGATCAGAATTGTCGATCACCATCCATCCACTTTGCTTTACTTTGGGCAAACTAAGCTCTACACATTTGTTCCGAGAAGTAAAATGATTCATGCCATCCACAAGCACCAGGTCAAAGTCTGCTTCTTGCTGCTGAATAAATTCATACGCCTCTTCTCCTTCGATCACCTGCATGTTGAAACGCTCCATTACGTCACCCCCGAAGCGGTTACGCGCCTGGGTACAAACTGTATCTGCCCATTGCCAATCGTGCTCAATCGTGGTGAGGTTAACTCCCTTAGATAAAAACCATAAACTCGAGTTTCCGCCGCCTACTTCCAGCACTTTCATTCCTGGGCGTACAAGTCCTTCGAGAAATTCGATAGATTCGTAAACCAAGAAAGGAACCGGCTCATCGAGAATAAAGGTGTTGCGAGACTCCCACCAGCTTTTTACCATCTTGGGCAGGAAGCGAACATTCCCCAAGTCGGGCCAATGGCCTTCAAAATCTGTAAAGCGAATGTGGGATTTGATTCGGTGTTCTTTTCCCTGTGTATTCCATGTCACGGTATGACCTCCCGTTAGCCTGTCAAATGAATTGCTGTAGAAGGTTTTCATCTCTTTGTGCGCGCTCAGGCTTGCGCGAAGGGTATTGGTCTGCATATGATTATAGTTGATGCCAATATGGCGGTTTTTCTAATACAAAAAATTACAATGATATAAATATCCCGTCACGAGTAAGCTTTGGGATTTTTTTTACTCAATTTCGTCCACGCCACACCCCAAAATCCTTGAATTTCCGGCCTGTGTTGAGCCTTTCTACAATTAAATCCCCTACATGCCAGCGGAAATGGTGCTGCTCTAGCCAGTTTTTATTGTCGCGATTCACAGAATTAGCTCCGCTGAAATCGAGGTAAGGAACCACCCCTTCGAGGTCGATCAGAAAGTCATCAAAACGATTTACCTTCAAACTTTCCATTTTCCTTGGATGGATGGGAGCCATCATCACGGTAAGTTCAATGTGACGCTCCGAGCATAAGTCTCGGATATGGGCGATATAGGCAAGTGCTTCTTCCGGCGTGGGCAGGTAAGTTGTCGGCGTTTCACTGAACCGGGGATCTTCTAAATGCTCAGCCAGATTGGCATCCACCCATGCCTCCCGAGAGGTTTTAAACGGGATGCCACTGCCATGAATGTCGTACTGAACGAGGAATGGATCGTGCTGGTGAAGGGGGTACAACGCTTTCTCCAGGACGTAAAAATTGGGGATGCGAAACAGGTATTTCGCTTTGAATTTCCACCTTTCCATCTCACTTGCATCAAAGGGATGCCGCAGCAGTGAATTGTTCATCTGGTGGGTCCGGTTGTAGGTCCGCTCATCCAGGAGCAAGACCACCTGATGGATGTCATAACCGGCTTCCAGCAAAATTTTCAAGTCATGGTACCACTCATACGGTAGTCCCATGGAGTAAGACATGTTGTAAAAATTTCCGTTGACCAGTTTACGGCTGTCTACGTTTCCCGCTTTTGAAGATCCAAAAATGAAGGAATCATAAGGACGAATTTCCTGGGTCAGGAATTCCATTTTGGCAAAATGTTGATTGGGCTCTATTACCTGCCTGGAAAAATCTGTCCGAAATATGCCAAAGGGATCTGTCAAATAGATCAATACAGGCATGACCAGTAACGGCAGCGCAAAGCAGGCCAGCCGCTTGATAAATTGCTTGATTGCTGATGTAGGTGCCTCGTTCATGGTCAGAATTGAAAATAGATAAAGGACTGATTACTGGTTCCCATGTTCACCAGCATGTAAAGCAGGGCATAGTAAATGCACCACCTCACAGGAGTGGGAAGTCGGTCCAACACCAATGGGTGAAGGTGCTTCCGTTGTACCCATTCAAAGCCGAGAAGCACCAGCATCCAAGGACCTATTTTAGCAAGTGAAAGCGGATGAGGTAAGGCTAGTAATTCAGGTTGTAACAGGTTCCCTAAGTAGATAAATGCCTGCCCCAGGGTATCAGCCCTGAAGAAAATAAAGGAGAAACAGATGAAACTGAAGGTGGCCAGTCCAGAGAGGAAGTTCCACACCTTGCGAGACACCTTTTTCCGAAGACGTTTTCTGCGTTTTTTGGTCAAAACCTCAAAAATGGCCCCTGCAGACATCACAATTCCCCACGCCACATAGGTCCAGTTAGCCCCATGCCACAATCCACTGAGGGAGAAGGTCACAAACAGGGCGAATACAATTGCGTATAAGCCCCAATCCCGTAGCCCGATGGCCATGGGCGTATACACATAATCGGCAAACCAGGTATTGAGGGAGATGTGCCACCTCCGCCAGAATTCCCCGATAGAAGTGCTGAAGAAGGGCAACCGGAAGTTGGGCAGGAGGTTAAACCCAAATAGCCGCGCCGTACCTATGGCAATGTCCGAATAGCCAGAAAAATCAGCATATACCTGAAAGGCAAAGTAGAACACCCCCAGGGCGAGTACACTCCCTTCTAGCTCATGACTTTGGGAGAAAATTTGGTTGACATACACCCCACAGTTATCTGCTATAACCGCTTTTTTAAATAGCCCCCACAAAATCTGGCGCAAGCCATCTTTCGCCTGGTCGTAGGAGAAATTCCGAGGCTTGCTGAATTGGGGCAATAAGTTGCTTGCGCGCTCAATGGGACCGGCAACCAACTGAGGGAAAAAGCTCACGAAAGCAAAAAAGGCCACTGGATCTTTTTCCGGTTCCAACTTCCTCCGGTATATATCTATGGTGTAGCTCAGGGTTTGGAAGGTGTAAAAACTGATGCCAACTGGCAGAATGATGTTAAGTGTCGTAGGTTCGAGGGCTACCCCAATGGAGCCAAATGCAGAGATAAAGGAGTCAATGAAAAAATTGGCGTATTTGAAATAGCCCAAAAGCCCCAGGTTGAAAAGTAAACTAGTACCAGCGAGTGCCTTACGCGTACGGCTATCGGTAGATTTATGCAGTTCAGAGCCAATGACAAAGTCAGTGGCAGAGCTAAAAATAATCAGGCTTAAAAACCGCCAGTCCCACCATCCGTAGAACACGTAGCTGGCCAACAGCAGCAGTAAATTTTGCTGTCGCAGGTTTCGGGAAACCACAAACCAGTACAACCCGAAAACGAGTGGTAGAAAGATGGCGAATTCCAGCGAGTGAAAAAGCATGAGACAAAAGTATGCCGAAAGTTGAATTATTTTTCAACTAAATAAATAGACATCCAACACAATGTTCATTTCTTCGGATGATTTATAAATGAATCCTTACATGGCCTGTCTCAACCGAAGGTAGGGGTTCATGTCGGCTAAGAGACGGTATTTTCGTCCAATGTTTCCGTTATTTAGATGAATCTGTCGGTCTCTTCGTTAAGGAAATTCACGTATGTCCTATTTTAGTGCATACCTTTTCACGATTCATTCGTAAAAATTATCCGATGGGGAATTCTTTCCCACCTTTTTCAACTGATCCTCTTAATTTTATCCAAAGATTAACTCAGACACATATGAAACATCTGCTTGTTGTTCTGCTCTGCATGGTAAGCCTGGAACTAACCGCTCAAGAAAAACCTTTGGTTTGGCACACTGACCTCAACAAGGCTGTTGCAGAAGCCAATCAATCAAACAAGCCGTTATTGTTGTTCTTCACTGGAAGCGACTGGTGCGGATGGTGCAAGCGCCTCCAGGGTGAGGTTTTTGCTCAAGCGGCCTTTAAAAATTGGGCCATGAAGGAAGTGGTATTGGTAGAAGTGGACTTTCCAAGAAGAACCCCCCAGGAGCCTGCTTTGCGCCAGCAAAATATGGGCCTCCAACAAGCATTTCGCCCACGTGGATACCCGACCATCTTTTTTGCCAAGCCAGTAATTGGGGATAATGGCCAGTTGGCAAACTTCACCGTATTGGGCCAAATGGGTTACCAACGAGGCGGGGCCAATCCCTGGGTAGCGCAGGCAAACACGTTTATCGGGGGATAGTAAGACTTCCATTTTCCTGGGAGCATTCACCATATATTCCCAACTATCCCTATTTTGAGAGGAGAGTTGGGATTTTTTTATAGTGGAGCATGAAGAAAAGATACATCATTATCATTGTTCTTGTTCTTGGGGTGATCATCCCTCCCTGCTGTGTATACTTTTCTGATTCAGTTATGGATACTTTTGTGGGGATTGATCAAAAACTCACAAAAGCTGTCGACCAAAAAAGTGAGGCCCTGACAATTCGATATTTTTCTTTGACCGATTCCCTTTCAAAGCTACAGTCTCCCGAAGATTCGAGCTTACTAGATTCTGTTGAGAATTTATATGCCCATTTTGTTGCTGCCGATGCATTTGCCCTAAGTTGTAGAAATGCATTAAGAGAAAAATTCGCACGGATCAATCCAGAGTCTGGCAAAATCTTAAATCCAGATGAGACAGAGAAAACCCAGGTATTCTGGCTGGGAACGGATAAAGAGGCAAATGGGCAGAGAGGAAATGGAAGGGCCTACGCATTGCGGAACCAGATTCAAACTTTTACTTTCCACCTGAACAATTTTAACCAATTTGTTGCTGGGCAATGCGCGTCTTATGAATACCAACAGGCAGAATTAGCTTCATTCCACAAGATGGGATCAGACACTTTGACCTGGGAACAAGCTACCTTTGAGGGAACTTTGGTGACTACTCTACCGGTTGTACAAGCCATTAGGATGGATGTTGTTGACCACATGCAACAAGCATTTTATAATATAGCCCATTGCCAGGAAACCTCCACCAGCCCTTAATCTCTTGAAAATAACCTGCTAAGTCCGACCCCAAGTCCCGTACTTTCAACAACCCCCCGTAGCGTACAGCTTAATATATTTCGAAAGCCATGCCCAATTCCTCCTCATATGGATATTTTGGACAGATTTGAAGAACTGCTGCCGCTGGTGTCACAATGGGTAAAGGATCGAGAAACCCACATCCTTGAGTATGGAGAACCACTCACCACTGATCAGAAGATCGATGCCCACTTGGTAGGGGTAACCAACATTGAACAGGTAAAAGTGCTGGTGGTGAAAGAAGTTCCCACCCCAAATCATCCCTTGCTGTATGAGGTGGCCAAAAAGACCGGCATGATTTCTTCCTATACCATGGGCATAAGCTTCAGGTATGGCATCCTCATCCAGGAAAATTATCGATTCAAGCGGCCCCTAATGGTGCATGAACTCGCGCATACCATGCAATATGAACGATTCGGAGGTGTTCAACCCTTTTTACGGCAATACCTGTATGAATGCCTGGAAATTGGGTACCCCAACAGTCCGCTTGAGTTGGAAGCAGTTAAGATGGAACGGACAGTTTGTGGCAATTGAGACAGGCCTGGGCTCTTGTAAGCCTAGCCTTGCTAAGGAATCGCTAGTGGAATCATTCGACGCGTATCTCTCCTAAAAAAACTTGCCAGACACGCTCGGTTTGATTGCCAAACTGCTTGTCTGTTCGTACCAGCCATATCTCTGTGGTGCCCTGCCCTTCCGGTCCGGACCAGGAAATCAATTTTCGAAAAGCATTTGAGGATTTTGTCTTCCAGGTTCCCGATTGAACAACCTTGCTCTTCACCCAGGGGAGGCTTCCAAAAGGGGCAATGTGTTCCTGCAAATAGAAAAATGAAGCCCAGGTTGCTTTGAGCTCTTCCAGCATGGTGCTGTCTAATCCCGGCTGGCTTACCCAATAGCCCAGCTCAATGAACTCTTGCCATTTTTGACTCCCCCTTTCCCCAAATGCATCCAACTGGCGTATATCCAGACGAGCAGCTGACAAATCTTGCTCTGCCGAACGAGTAGAAGGAGCTCCCATTTGGCCAAAAAGGTCACACGAGAGCAACAACAAACTAAAGCATATATGGAGGTATTTCATGGCTGATTGGTTGAAGGTTGGGTAAATCGCAGGTACACTATTCTGTCTCCCTCATATTGCGTTTCCAGCACCTCGATACCCTTTAAACCCGCGAAGGGAGAGGTCAATTTTCGGATAAACTCCGTTCGGTTCATCAATTCTACCCCTCTTAACGACGCCTGCTGCACCTGTAAAATCCGTGCATGTGGGGCGATAACCTGCTCCAGTTGCGCTCGGTGCTTTTGCCAATCCGCTACCTTGGATTGAGAAAAATAGTGGATCATGAGGGCGTAATCATCGGGTTTCAGGTAGAATATTTCTCGCTGACTTCTCTGGCCAGGGGTACGAACAAGGGTATCTGGCAAATAATAGGGTGCCTGAATGACAAATGAGGAGGCTTCTTTAATTTCTGGAAGCACCACACATCCCAGGGTGTCAACAGTAAGCGAAACGGGGGTTTCACCCACTCGCAACCAAAGTACTTCTATCGGCTGAGTGGCTACCAATTGCCGGGTGTCTCGATCATACACGCACACTTCGTATGTTGTCTTACTCACAGGAGACGAACTCCACCAAAATCCGGCGATGAATATCAGCGACATAGCTATTCCCAATACCCAAAACCTGGGAGCTACAGCCTGTTTTTCAGCAGTACTAACCTGTGGCTCAAACGCCCGCCAATCAGGTTTTCCAACATATTGACTCAGCAGGTTCAATACATCTATTCGTGGCAGCTTTCCATGGCGTTAACCGATACCTTTGGGCAGCATCGCTCGAAACGCTCGATTTTCTGCCTGTCTTTCAGGCTGACCCTATTGCAGGCCTTATCCTCACGGACTGGTATGCAAATCCTCGC
>JBCDIQ010000039.1:0-22872 GCA_039024295.1 Bacteroidota bacterium
CGCCTGACTTCTTTGTAGAGTCCAGATCGTGTTCCGGGGTGAACCACCTGAATCTCCAGAGCGGGCATGACGAATCTGCCGGATTCTTTCTGGGCGAGTTGCCCTGCTTCTCCCATGCGTGCGGCTTGGGCAGGAGAATTTACCAGAAAAATAAAGTATTTCTTTTCTGGACTGAAGTCGAGCAGTCGCCCAACTTCGAATCGAGCCAGTTCTGCATACCTGGCACAAATTTTAGCTTCTGCACCAAAGCCTTCTGGATAATATACCTCAAAGTTCTCTGAGCCGACCGCTTTCCAAGGAATGGGTTCTGTTGAAGGATAAACTAGCTGAGCCTGGGTATTTCCAACGGTAAGAAGTAACAAAAACAAGGCAAGCAGGGGAACTGCAAATTGGTGGCGGACGGTAACCATGAATTGACGATTAGATGATTTTTCGCACGTAGTATTCTATATGTGTCGGTTTTGTGGCAGATGGCGATTTATTTCTTGGAACTTTATTTTTCCTAATTCTAAATCGTCATTTAAATTAGATTATTTCTCAAAACGGTTCAAGTGTACTTCTTCCGGGATATTACGCGTCTTTCCTAAAAGATATTCACACATGACGTTGGAAAACCTAGGTGCGTACAAAACGCCCTTGCTGCCGAATCCTGTAAAGATATGTACGAAAGAATGTTGGGAATGGGTGCCTAGAATGGGTTTTCTATCTGGAGTAGTGGGACGAATGCCTGCTTGATGGGTCAGAATACGCTTTGGGGGTGGAAGTGCAGCACCTAGGTGGGCCAAAATTTCTTCTTTCCCTTCTTTTGAGGGGTCCTTTATGGTAAACTGATTGCGGTAAGTGGCTCCTACAACATATTGGTGGTTCTGTTTAGGGATTACATATACCTTTCTTGACAATACAAAGGGTAATTGCCATTCAGGTGCATGTACCAGGAGGGTTTCTCCTTTATTTGGAATGATGGGAATCTTGGGAAATAATTCATTGGAAACACTGCGGTAACCTGTAGAAAAGATAAGTTCGTCAAAGTCCAGCCAACCGGAAGAAAACTTTACGCGTTTGGAAGTTAAATCAAGGTCTGAAACATTAACTGTTTCAGGGTAGATTGTTATGAATCCTTTCTGCTGCAGCTTAATTTTTAAGGCTGCCAGGAAGTCGTTTATCTCAAGCCAGCCGCACTGTTGAATCATGATTCCCCCGTGAGGATTGGTGAGCGTCGAAGGTAGCAGCGGGGTTTCTTGAAATGATGCAAATGGTTTGAAGCGAGACTCCTGAATGCGATTTAGCCATTTATTATATTCGCCTACTGCTTTGAAAGGACGGTAGATTGGAGAAAAGTGCAAATGCTTGGAAAGCGAAGAAAAAAGGGGATGTTCGAAAAAATCGTTCAGTCCGGCTAACAACTCGGGTGCCCGCCATGACAATGCGCCAAACCTTCCGGTAATTACATTAAATAAGCCTGCTGCCACTCGGGAAGCAGCATGAGGGTCTGTATCGTCAGCCAGGTGTACATGATGGCCTCTGGCTGCAAGTTGAGCTGCCAGAAAGCTACCTCCCAGTCCACCTCCAATGATTAAATAGTCTTTTGCTCCTGGTTTCATTTGCCTGGGTTTTTCTCGATCGTCATATTGAATTATCTCTATTTTTAACCTGGTATTTTTTGGTAAATGTATGGGAATTCTTTTACTTTAAAATTCGACAGCCAACTTTAAACCCTAACATCAGCGTTTTAAGAAAGTTTTTGATCTTTTAGCCTAAATATTTAAGAGTCTGTGACTCTTGACTTTTTATCAATAAAAGTAAAAACTGCCCATTTAAGCCAGCTGCAATTCATGATCACGTACGCCATAACTCATTCATGAAAACCCTTGCTAGACAGTGTATGATTTAATTTTTACCTTTTCCCCTTATTTAATACATGTTCGCAATACCTGCTGGGTAGACTCAGCGGGATAAATGCGTTGTGAACCAATGAATTGACCTCTGTCTTCTGTTTGTGTTTCAAACTGTTAATAATTGAAGTCCTATTTCCCTATCTATTAATCAAATCCCGATTGAAATGAGAAAACTGTTAACTTTTGTTATCGGGTTGGTGTTTACAATGGGCTTTACCCAAGCTCAAATTAGTACCTTCCCGTACCAAGAAGATTTCGACAGCTGGACCACATGTCCTGCGACTAATGCGTGTCCTACTCCTTGTACCCTTCCAGTAGCATCTGGATGGTCCAATGATCCGGCTACTGCTACTATTCGCGACTGGGTCATTGATAACGGAGGAACTCCTTCCGGTTCCACGGGTCCCTCAGTTGACCACACTACTGGTACATTCACCGGCAATTACCTGTTTGTTGAGACTTCAGGTGCCTGTAACAATGACACTGCGAACCTGAATACCCCTTGGTTCGACTTTTCAAACGTGCCCAGTCCATCTGTTCGTTGGTGGTACCATATGTTTGGTACTAGCATGGGAACCATGCACCTGGACGTCGATACCTCCGGGAACACTCCCTGGATTCGCGATGTTATCCCTCCATTTACTGATAATCAGGACATCTGGCAATTACAAGCCGTTCTACTTTGTCAGTTTGGCGGATTAGATAGTGTGCGTTTTCGTATTCGTGGTACCACTGGTACTTCTTTCTTCAGCGATATGGCTGTAGATGACTTCGAGGTGTTGGGCAATCCGTTGGTAGATGCAGGTATTGCTGCAGTACAAAGCCCAACAGTTCCTACCTGTACCTTTGGTAGTAACCCTCTGCAGGTTGTACTACAAAACTTTGCCTGTTCTCCAATTGACTCGGCCATCATTGGATGGTCACTGAATGGCGTTACACAGACGCCTATTAACTACCGACCAACCACTCCTGTTGCTCCAGGTGGATTTGCTCAGGTAACTTTGGGAACCTTCTCTTTCTCAAACGGGGATAGCATTAAAGTATGGACTTCTCTTCCCAACGGAATTGTAGATAATTCTAACTTGAATGATACCACCAGGTTATTGCTGTCTGGTGGACTTAGCGGTACTTATACCATCAATTCAGCTACTGCTACAGGTGGTACCAATTTCCAGAGCTTTAGCGATGCGGTAACCGCATTGAATACTTTTGGGGTTTGTGGACCAACCGTTTTTAATGTAACAGCAGGTTCTGGTCCATATATTGAGCAGGTTGTATTAGGAACCATAACAGGTGCATCTGCCTTAAATACAATTACCTTCAATGGTGGTTCCACCAAAGAGGAAATCTATACCACTACAGCTCCCGCCAGCCAGCGTGCAGTAATTGAGCTGAATGGTGCCAGCTTCGTAACCCTAAGAAACCTGAAGATTTCTAACTCATCGCCTACCTATGGTTTAGGGGTCTTGTTGACCAATCAGTCAGACTTCAACACCATTGATAGCTGCGTGATTGTTGTTGACTCTGCATTGGCTACTACTTCTACTTTCCGGATTCCTATCGTGGTAGGTGTACCTACTTCTATTTTCACCAACTCAACCAGTGGTGAATTTAATACCATTACTAATAACTACACTCTGGGAGGATACACCAGTCTTAGCATGCGTTATCAAAGTACAACGGTAAAATCCCGCGGTAATGTAATCACAGGGAACACCTTTGAAGATGCATCTACTTATGGTTTCAGGTTATATGCAATGGATACCCTGGTTGTGAGCCAGAACACTGTGACCATGCAGAATAACCGGACAGGTGGATTTGGATACGGGATGGATTTCCAGTATTGTGATAACTTCACGGTAGAGGAAAACGTCATTACTGGATTTCCACAATACGGTATGTACTTCCTTGCTGGTAACTATCAGGCGAACAGTTCCAATGGGGACAGAAGCCGGGTAGTGAATAACATGATTTCTAAAGGGGCTGCTGGTACTGGTTCTAACTTTCAGTATGGATTGTGGCTGACCACTTTCTGTCGCGACATGGACATTTGGCACAACAGTGTTAGTATTAATGCGCCTAATGCTTCCAGTTGCCGTGGTTTCTATACTTCAAGTACCACCATCGTTCGCCTGGATGTACGGAACAACTCTTTTGCTGTATTCAATCAGGGGGATGCACTTTACCTTTCCTCTGCTGCAGTTGTGGATACCCTTGACTTTAACAACTACTACAACTTTGATACCGCTCAGGTGATCTGGATTGCTGGTGGTCTTGGTTTAGGTTCATACAAATCTGGTGCTGCAAACGCCAACTCTGATTACGGAGATCCTGGATATGTAGACAATGAACTGGACTTGCACACTAAATCTCCACAGTTGAATGACAAAGGCGATAACAGTGTAGGTATCACAATTGACATTGATGGAGACACCCGTCCGTTTGGTAGTGCGCTCATCGTAGACATGGGAGCGGATGAATTTGAGCCCCCTCGTACAGATGCCGGGGTAACTGCTTTGGTTACGCCAGTATTACCGATTTGTGTTGGTAGTCAGACCATTTGTGTAGAGTTCACCAACTTTGGCCTTGACACCATTGACACCATTGACGTTAAGTGGAGTGTTAATGGAGTTGCCCAGACTACTGCTACACTAACTAATTTGAGCTTGCCAACTGGTGGTACCGATACAGTTTGTTTAGGTAGCTTCACCTTTGCTGCTGCTACTAACTACGACTTCCTGTTTTACACTGATGATCCCAACAACTCCATTGATGAGGATAATGCGAATGATACGTTGAGCTTACTGCAACTGCAGACAGGTCTGCCAGGTGGTACTTACACCATCGACTCTGCTGTAGCTACAGGTGGTACTAACTACCAGTCTTTTGAAGATGCTGCTGACGCCTTAAACCGCTTTGGTATTTGCGGCCCAGTTGTGTTCAACGTGGTAGCTAATAGTGGTCCTTACCAAAACATGATGATTCTGGAAAATGTACAAGGTACTTCTGCTACCAATACCATTACCTTCGATGGTGGTGCAACCAAGGAGCGTATTTTTGTAAACACTTCTCAGACCAGTACTGGTGAAAGAGCGGTAATTAAGGTGATCAATACAGACTATGTTTCTTTCAAGAATCTTTCTGTAAGTAACTGGTCAACCATTACTCCAACTACTACCTTCAATACATATGGCTATGGGTTCCACTTCCTGGATGGATCAGACTTCAACGTTGTAGATAGCTGTTTCATTGAAGTAGATACTGGAAAAACTGCTACTTCAGCAAACTTTGCTGGTATCGTTGCTGCCGGAACTGGCTTTGCTACTTCTCAGGCAACAACTGCAGAAAACCTCACCATCACCAATAATGTCATTGACGGTGGGTACTACGGTGTTTCCATAACCTATACTGCCTTTAACGTGCTTGCTAATGGCAACCGGATTGAGAACAATGAGATCCGTGATTCTTATGTCTATGGTATCTATTCTTATGCCCAGAATGGAATCCAAATCAACGGTAACCGAATCAACCTCAGGTTAATTCCAGGGATTACCAGTACGTTTGGATACGGTATTTATCAGGGATACAATGATGACTTTAAAGTAATTGGAAACTTCATAAGTGATCCTAAACTTTATGGTATTTTCTGTTTTGCTGCCAACCAAACTGTCCCTCCTGGTACGCGTTCTCAGTACATCAATAACATGATCTTTGGTTCATGGACGAACGGTACTCCTTATGGAATGTACTTCTCTTCCAATGTAGATGATGTGGATGTGTTCCATAACAGTATTGCAATGACCTCCGGTAACGCTCGTAGTCTGTACTCCTTCAGTACGACAACAAGCGGTCTTGACATTCGAAACAATGTCTTTGCAAACTTTAACAGCGGGTTGTTTGCCTGTGACATCCGTCAGACCTCTCAGGTGACTACATTTGATTATAACTGTTTCTACAATGCAGGTGATACCACTGACTTGATCTACTTTGGTCAGCCATACGGTTCTGCTACCTATCAGGGAGCAGGTACCGCGAACAGCAACTCCGTAGACGGTGATCCTGGATATATTGATCCATTGACCGACCTTCACGTCTTGGGTGGTTTGCTTATCAATGAGCGTGGTCAAAACTCTGTAGGTATCTCTACTGACATTGATGGAGATGCTCGTCCTTCTGTTGGTGCCCTGATTGTAGACATGGGCGCAGATGAGTTCGAACCAGTTCGTCTGGATGCAGCTCTTCTTGGTTTCCGTACACCACAGACAGGTTGTGGACTCGATGACTCTACAGACGTTACCCTAAGTATTTTGAATAATGGTATTGATACGATCAGAAATGTTGGTGTATCCTATCGCTTAGGTGGGGTAGTTATTACTGATACCATCCGTCAGGCAATTCCTCCAGGTGTAGTCTTCAACTACGTGATGAGCCAGACTGCTAACTTGTTGGCTGCTGGTACCTATACTTTTGACGCATGGGTAGGACTTCCTGGTGATACCCTACAGTTCAATGACTCTACGTTTAACTACGATGTAACCAACCGTAGCTTCACCATTACTACCTATCCTTACGATCAGGATTTTGAGGATACTGCTGCCTTCAGTCCCAACAATGGATTTACCGTTGCTGACCGTGGTGGTGCTGCCATTACCTTCGGTGCCGGGTGGGAAAATGACCAGAATGACCAGCCAGCTGCTGACTGGCAGGCACGTTCTGCGAATACCCCTAACTTTGCTACTGGACCAAATGGTGACCATACCACAGGTGGAGGTACCTACTTATATGTAGATGACCAGCGAGAAGGAACCGTGAACCTGCTGACACCTTGTTTCGACTTTACCAACCTGAATGCACCACAGTTCAGCTTCTGGTATAGTACGTTCAATCGCTTTACCTTCTTCACCGACAACGAACTACACATTGACCTGTTTGTAAACGGTGCATACATCCTGGACATCATTCCTCCGATTTTGAGTGAAAGTGATACTACTTGGAGGTTCCAGAACATTGACCTACGTGCGTACAAAGGGCAGATCGTCAACCTGCGCTTCCGCTACGAAGGGTCTAACGGTTCTGGTACATCTCATGACCTTGCCATTGATGATATCAATATCTTTGACCTGCCACCAGACGATATCGGTGCTGTAGCCCTGATAGAGCCTACTTCAGGTCTGTGTGGAGATAGCATGATGAACGTTAGGGTCCAGGTGGAAAACTTTGGTTTTGAAGCACAAGACAGCTTTGGCGTCTTCGTCAGAATTGATGGTTCTCTCAGTACCACGTTAAGCACAGTATACCGCGACACCCTGTTGCCTGATACTTCTGACATCGTGGATATGGGTACAATCAATACCTATGCAGGTGGTAGCTATGTCTTTACTGCATATACCGTGATGCCTTCTGACGCGGATTCCACCAATGACACTGTTTTTGTTGGTACGATTCAGGTTCAGGGAATTCCTGCTGCGCCAACTGCAACGGGTGCCCTTACTTGTCAGCCAGATTCACTGAAATTGTTTGTGGATCAGGATACAACCACTGTATTCTACTGGTATGACAGCATAGGTGGCCAGCCAATATTTATTGGGGATACACTTAGTACCGGCTTGATCACCAGCACTCAGACCTATTTTGTACAGAGCAATGCCTTCTTGGGAGATACCTTGACGACAACATTTGCCGCAGGTAACGGCCAGGATGGTAACATGTTTGACATCACTGCAGTGAGTGGCATTGTTCAGGTTGACAGTTTCGATGTACACATAAATGGTACAGGTAGTAATACCGTTGAGGTATACTATGTAACAGGTGGTGGTTCTTACGTCGGTAATGAAACCAATGCTGCTGCATGGACCCTCCTTGGTAGTGCAACTGTGACAGGTGCTGGTACAGGTAACCCAACCCGCGTACCTGTGGGTGGTTTAACCATCTCTCCTGGACAGACCTTCGGATTGTATGTAACTTCTACCACTGGTGGTTTTGCCTATACCAATGGTGGTGCGCCAATTACAACCATTGCCAATAACGACATCTCACTTGACCTGGGTGTTGGTAAAAGCTATCCGTTTGGACTTACCTTCAGCCCTCGTATCTGGAACGGTATTGTGCACTATTCAAGACCTGGTTGCCCAAGTCCATTCACTACTGTAAACGCTGTTGTATCCGCTACACCCCCACTTAGCCTCGGTCCTGATGTGACCACTTGTGGTGCTGTACCATTGACTGCAACTCCGGGTCCTTACAGTTATGCGTGGAATACCGGTGACACCACTCAGGCCATCACAGCTACTACTACAGGTACCTATTCTGTTGTAGTGACTGACCCTGCAGGATGTACAAATACTGATACCATTAACGTATTCACTAACCCCAAACCTCCATTGAGCCTTGGGGCAGATACTACTTCTTGTGGTAGTGTATTGTTGGATGCTGGAAACCCAGGCTTCACGACCAGTTGGAGTAACGGTCCTCAAACGCAGACCAACCTCATTACCCAGAGTGGTTCGTACTCTGTAATTGTACAGAATCCAGTAACAGGTTGTGATAATACGGATACCATCAACGTAACCATTAATCCACAGCCTCCGGTAGACCTCGGTCCTGACCGTACTGCTTGTGATGAGGAAGTGCTTACGTTGAACAACCCGAATGACGCTGTGATTTGGTCAAATGGTGATACCACTCAAAGTATCACAGTGAATACTTCTGGTGCGGTATTCGTAGACGTCACAAACTCCTTTGGTTGTGTAGGAACAGACACAGTTCTATTGACTGTTACGCCATCACCTACGGTTGACCTTGGCCTGGATACCACAGAATGTGATGTCTATGTAATTGATGCTGGTAATCCTGGTGCTACCTATGCCTGGAGCGATGGAAATACCCAGCAAACCAACATTGTCTCCACCTCTGGCACTTACAGTGTAAAAGTGACTGACAACAACGGTTGTGAAGGTTTTGATACCGTAAACGTTAATATCATCACTGCACCAACAGCGTTTGGTTACATTGTGAACCAGCCGGGTACTTATGTTACGTTTGGTGACTCCTCCAAAGGTGGCAACCTGACTTACGACTGGGACTTTGGTGATGGTAATAGCAGCACGCTGCCGAATCCTACCCACAATTATGGTCAGTCAGGTGCATTCACCGTGACATTGACTGTGGACAATAAGTGTGGTACTTCTCAAATCATCTTTGAAGTAATTTCCTTCGTAGGTATTGAAGACGAGATTCTTGCTAACAGCATTTCTCTCTATCCGAATCCTACCAACGGTATCTTCAATATATCTGTCGATGGCTTGAACGAAGATGTGGAAGTGAGCGTATCTGATGCTCGTGGACGAGTGGTTCATGAGTCCCTCATTGAGGCTACTAATCAAACTCAGGCTACTCAGGTAGACCTTAGTACAGTTGCTGAAGGTGTTTACCTCGTGAAATTCCAGGTAGATAACCGTATCTCAGTTCGTAAATTGATTGTGCGCTAAATTATTAGCACTTCTGATATTGAACCCCGAAGGGAAACCTTCGGGGTTTTGTCTTTGTGGAAATTGATTGTGGATATTTTCTTTCGAAGAAGTAGGAATTTTTATATAAATCATTGTCCTCTTTTTTTCTCAGGTTTTTGTTTTGAGGGAATTCACGTACTTTTATACAATCTTCCGGATTTATTCTGTTGCATAAGCACCTATTTCTATCACTTTATACCATCGCTATGAGAAGAACAGCTTTACTCTTTTGGGTAGCTTTGCTTTCCGTGAGCATAAGCTACGCACAAACCACGTACCTTAATGAAAACTTTGACACGGGCCTTCCGACCTCCTGGTCGGTCGGAGATGGGGGAAGTACAACCGACACCTGGGTTGTAACCACCAATGGCTATGACGATTTTGGGACTTCCCGTTACCTTGACGGAACCGAGTTCGCTTTCGTAGACAGTGACGGGGCTGGTTCTGCAGCTACAATGGATGACACCTTATTTTCACCTATTGTCAACACTGCTGCCGCTTCGAGTTCACAGCTATTGCTGACCTTTGATCACTACTTCCGGGTGATTACTGCGCCAGACACCGGCTATGTTGAAGTATTTGACGGCTCCAATTGGGTGACCGTCGAAAAGTATGGTAGCAACCAAGGAAACTGGAATGCTCCCGGACAAGTTACACTGGATATCACTTCTTTGGCAAATGCCAACCTTCAAGTAAGGTTTGTGTACAAAGACTTTGGTAATTTTGCTTGGTGGTGGGCAATTGATAATGTACGATTGTTCACGCCAAGTACGGATGATGTCGGGATTGCATCCATCGATTTTCCTCGTTCTGCCTGCTCCCTGCCAGCAGCTACGCCCATTTCCGTTACCATTGAAAACTTTGGTGCAGCCTCCAAAACAAATATCCCCCTCGCTTACAGCGTAAATGGAGGTCTGCCAGTAACTGCAACCTACAACGGTCCTGCCATTCCCGCAGGTGGTTCGGTTTCATATACCTTTCCTACCACTGCAAATGTTTCTGCAGCGGGTACCTACAACATCATTGCGGCAACCTTCCTGACATCAGACACGGATAATACCAATGATACTGCTACGGCTACTGTGGTAAATGCCAGCAATACCAGCAGCTCCTTACCCATCATAGAGGATTTTGACAATTACAGTGAAGGTACTACCACATTCCCGGATTTCTTCAATGATCCAACGGCAAACCTGCCATTTGAAACTGAAGATGGACCAAGTGGTACTTCAACAGGAACAGGGCCTGATGACGATGTTTCTGGAGGAGGTAACTACATCTATATGGAGGCATCTGGTCAGGCAAGAGGAGACAGAGCAACCATTTGTAGTGGATGCTTGGATTTAGCTTCTGCCAATAATCCTTCGCTTAATTTCTTTTATCACATGTACGGTAATGGAATTGGCTCCCTGACCGTGACCATTGATACAAATGGAGTCCTTGATACCCTGGTGTTCTTGGCAGGACAACAACAAACCAGCAACGGTGAAGCATGGAGAGATACCACCGTAAGCCTGTTGCCTTATGTAGGTAATTCTGCTCAGATCTGTTTTACGGGTGTGATTGGCCAAGGAGGATCTTCCTTCAACAGTGACATTTCATTGGATGAAATTCGGATCTTGGATCCTGTAAACGAGGACGTAGGGGTAACTGCCATTACTTCCCCTAACAGTGGATGTGGACTTGGTACCCAAGAGACCGTAACCATAGAGCTGGAAAGCTTCGGAGGAATGGATGTGCCTCCTCCATTTTTTATTCCTGTTTCCTATCAGGTAGGTATGGGCACAGCAGTTACGGAGTTTCTTCCAGTAACTGACACCTTGAAGACTGGAGATGTTTTCACTTATACGTTCAATGCAGGTGCGGACCTCTCTATGGCTGGCACCGTCTACTCCATTACGGCTTATGCTGGCTGGGCAGATGATGACCGTGTTGCAAATGACAGTTTAACCGTAACTGTTGAGCACCGTTCTGCAATTACCGCATATCCTTACTTCCAGGGCTTTGACAGTGCTGCCTTTGTCCCATTAACCGGTAATCCAGGCGGTACAGCTATTACCCTTGGAGAAGGCTGGGAGAATGATCCCAATGACAGTGGCCAGGATTGGGCCCCTCGTAATACCCCAACCGGATCATCCGGTACAGGTGCTGCTACAGATAATTCTGGCACAGGTAACTACATGTATGTAGAAGACTCTGGCTTTGAAAATGATTCGGTGAATTTATTATCTCCTTGTTTTGACTTAGCCGGGCTTACTTGTCCCACTTTGTCTTTCTTTTACCACTCGGTAAATGCTGGCACGGCGATAGATGAAAATACGCTCCACCTGGACATTTTTTATCAGGGCCGCTTCTTGCTGGATGTGATCCCTCCTATTGGAGATCAAGGCATTGATCAGTGGTTTTCTCAAACGGTTGACCTTACTGCTTTCCCAGGAATCGTCCAGTTCCGTTTCCGCGTTGATAATAACAACGCTGACTTTACCCATGACATTGCTATTGACGATGTGTCCATTTTCGATGGTGCAAATGGGGATATAGAATTGGTCGCAGTGACCTCTCTTGAGTCAGGATGTGGCCTAACTGATTCCAATGATGTAACAATTGAAGTGGCCAACCTGAGTTGTGCCCCAATCAGTAATATTCCTGTTGTGTTCACTATTAACGGTACCACAACAGTGAATGATACCATCACTGGAACTATAAACCCTGGAGACACCACCACCTTTACTTTT
The DNA here is from genome assembly GCA_039024295.1 of Bacteroidota bacterium. GTDB lineage: Bacteria > Bacteroidota > Bacteroidia > J057 > J057 > JBCDIQ01. The sequence goes on from JBCDIQ010000039.1 coordinate 12,139, forward strand.
GCGGACACGGCAGATTTATCTGTAACAGGTGTCTACAACTTTGTGGTTTACACTGATCTGCCTGCCGATGGTGTTTCAGCTAATGATACAGCAACATTCGCGGTAGAAAACCTGCTAATTCCAAGCGATCCAACTACCACGGGAGATACTGCTTGTGCAGGTGCCCCTGCCGAACTGGTTGCCAGCCGAGTGAATGGGGACTTTACCCTTTGGTTTGATAATCCAGGTGGAAACCTTATCTCTGTGGGAGATACCTTTACTACAATGCCACTCATGACGTCTGATACTGCGTATGCAGTAGCTGGAACTGGTGGGCAAGATGATATTACTACCACCTTTGCCTCCAATAATGGTGCCCGGGGCAACTTGTTTAACGTGACTACAGGTAGCTCATCCATCCTTGTTGACAGCATGAACATTCACTTAAGTTCAAGTGCTGATGTAGACGTATTTATCTACGGCAAGATTGGCCCTTGGCAAGGTTTTCAAGGAGATGCTTCTGCTTGGACATTGTTTGACTCTGTACGGGTTACCGGTAATGGGACTGGAACTCCTACGCTGATAGAAACCTCATTCTCCCTAAGCCCCAACACTACTTACGGGATGATTGTAAGTACTTCCTTGGCTTCTACTGGTACAGGTGTCATTCGATACACCGACGGTGCGAACGTGTATAGCAACTCCGACCTCACCATTGAAACTGGAGACGGATTTGGAGACTTGTTTAGTACTGCAACTTTTTCCCCACGTAGTTGGAATGGACAAATATTCTACACTGCAATAGGTTGTGAAAGTAACCCTGTCATGGCAACTGCTTTTGTTCCTCCTAACAACTTTGACTTGGTCATGATGGATACCGCTCGCCTGTGTCCTACTGATACCCTTACCCTCGATGCAGGACCTGGTGGATCAAGTTACACCTGGAGTACAGGAGCAACCACCCAAACCATTGGCGTAACCATGGGCGGAACTTATTTCGCCGATAAAATGGATGCTTTTGGTTGCATGTATACAGACACTGCGGTTGTCGCTATGCGCCCAGCCATTACAGTTGCCGTGAATGGCATCACAGATGTTGCCTGTAATGGAGACTCTACTGGTGCCATTGACATTACAGCAGGTGGTGGAACAGGGACCCTTAGCTTTAATTGGAGCAATGGTGGCATGATGGAAGATATCATGAATGTACCAGCCGGCAGCTACACTGGAGTGATTTCCGATACAGTTGGCTGCTCAATTTCTGCTACCTTAACTGTGAATGAGCCTGCCCCTGTTGCAATAGCACTTGACTCACTGGTTAATGTTGATTGTAACGGTAACACTACAGGCGGTATTTTCATTACCACTAGCGGTGGTACTGCTCCTTATACCTATCTATGGAGTGATGGAAGTACCGGTTCTGATCTTTCAGGAGTAGGTGCTGGCATGTATAGCGGAACCATCACAGATGTAAACGGCTGTGTACTGACCTCGGCCATGATTACTGTGAGTGAGCCTGACCCATTAGCGCTAGCAGTTGATGGAGTCGGGAATGAAGCCTGTCCTGGAGATAGCAATGGGTTTATTTTCATCACCATATCTGGAGGAACTATGCCATATAGCTACCTTTGGAGCAACGGTGCTACTACACCTGATCTTACCAACCTCCCTGGCGGGGTATACAGCGGTACCATCACCGATGACAATGGCTGTGTATTTACTTCAGGTAATGTAACCATCAGCACGACGGACTCTGTGCCAACTGCTGACTTCAGTTTCAGCATCACAGGTGGAACAGTTGACTTTACCAATGCTACTGGAAATGGCAACAACTATTCATGGGACTTCGGAGACGGTTCTCCTGTAGTTGCCGGAACGGATGTTTCTCATACCTACAGCGCCAATGCAGCCTACACCGTTACCTTGATTGCCTACAACAATTGTGGCAGTGATACCACTACACAAATTGTAGACATGATGACAGTAGGACTTGAGGAAGAGGCCCTCGGTAGAAATATCTCCCTGTTCCCCAACCCAACTGCAGGTGCATTTAGCATTTCCTTTACGGAGCTGAACCTTTCTGATGTAAGCCTTTCCCTCTATAGCATGGAAGGAAAAGAGGTATATCGTCAGGGAATCGGAACCATTCAGGGAAGTACAACCCATGAGGTTACCCTCGAAAATGACCTCGCAGAAGGCGTGTATGTGCTTCAGCTAACCTCTGAGCGTTTTGTGATTCACAAGCGCGTAGTAATTCGCCGATAGCAGATCATGTGTATCTCATAAAATGATAAGGGCAGCTTTATGCTGCCCTTTTTATTTTTCAGAAAAAATTATTGTAGTTTCGGAGAAGACACGTCTTTTCACATGTGCCAAAAGCTTTTACATAACGGACCGTTAAATTTGGTCTGTTGGATAGGACTTCTATGGATTACCTCCACGGCAAACCTGCTCATGGCACAACCCCTCGAATGGGAGAAGCAAGCAGTTCAGGCCCTTAAACAAGACCAGCCTGAGGTAGCAATTCAGCTCTATCAAAAGACTTACAAATCCTACAAAAAAAGCTCAGACTGGACAAATGTTGTCAGAGTATCAAATCTCCTCGTCAAGGCATATCTTCAGCATAAGCAGATTGAAGCTGCCAGGGATCACCTTGAAAGCTTCTTTGCATCTCTACCTGATGATACCGATGCAAATATTCGAGAGATCGCACGGGCGCATACTTTTTTGGGGGTTTGCTACCGAAGGGGAGAAGACTGTAACCAGGCACTCGGGCAGTATAGAAAAGCCATGGACTTGCAATTGGAGCACCTGGGCTCCTCCCACATGGACCTAGCCATCACATATAATAGCATGGGGCTGTGTGATAAAGGCTTGGGGAATTTTCGATCTGCACTTAAAAATTTTCTAAACGTCCAACAGATTTTGGTAGCCAATTTGGGGCCCATGCATTTGAAAGTGGCAGACAGCTACAACAATATTGGCACTGCATATCAGGAGCTGGGCAACTACGATTCAGCTACTTGGTATTACTCTCAGGCCTTGATCAATCGAATTGGTCAGCTTGGGCCCATAGACCTAAAAGTCGCGCAGTCTTACAATAACCTTGGGGTGTGTAAAAAGGACATGGGGGAATATCAAAAGGCCCTGGACTTTTTTAAACAGGCGTTGGATATACGTGTCGAAAAGTTGGGATCAGACCATATAAAGGTAGCTCAGAATTATGGGAATATGGGCAGTGTGTACCTTGCTTTGGGGCAGTATGAGGAAGCCTTAAAGCACCATCGTCAGGCCTTGGATATCCGGCAGCGCGCGCTGGGAGATAACCTGGCAGTAGACCATGACAGAGGAAACATTGCGGTATGTTTTGAAAAAATGGGCCAGTACGAGGATGCGTTGGAGCTGGCCAAGACGGTTCTAGATCACCGGCTTGATAAACTGGGTACCGATCATCCCAAGGTTGCCGAAAGCCATCTTCAAATAGGGCATATCCACATGGAGATGGGGAACTACAAACTAGCGGAAGATGCCATGCTACAGGGGCTTGATATCCGCCTGTGTAAACTGGGGAATGACCACCCGGAGGTCGCGGAGGCCTATTCATATTTGGGTAAACTGGCTGAAACTGCTGGAAATAACCAGCGTGCCCTTAGTTACTTCCAATATGCCTTGCAGTTACGTGAAAATAAATTTGGCAAGGAGCACCCGAAAGTTGCGGAAGCATTCCAGGATATGGGGATTGTGTACATGTCTATGGGAGAATTGGATACTTCCCAAATGTATTTCAACCGTGCCCGGCAGCTGCTTAACGCCAAGCTAGGCAGCCAGCACCCGCAAGTGGCTTCCTTATGTCTGGATTTAGGAGATCTATTTGAAGCAAAGGGTTTGTATGATTCGTCGGATATGTGTTACCGCAAAGCCATGGAGATTCAAACCAACAGCCTGGGTACCACTCATCCCGATCTTGCAAAATCCTGGGGAAAGATTGGGGCTAATTATAAAAATCTCGGGCAATATAATGAAGCCTTTTTCTGGTTGAATAAAGCCCTTGATCTCAGCCGGGAAAGACTTGGAAAGGAGCATCCCTTATCTGCTTCTTTGAATGAAGAAATTGGGGTCTGCTATTTTCGCAAAGGAGAACATGCAAGAGCCCTGGATTATTTTACGAAAACCCTCAAGTATCGGAAGGAAAAGTTTGGGAATTTCCATCCTTCAGTGGCCAATAGCTATTCTGCAATTGGCATTGTCAAACGAACCATTGGGCAGTACGATTCTGCGCTCCACTATTATCAGCTGGCATTAGAGATATTTAGGGCGAAACTTGGAGAAGACCACATTACTGTTGGCAATACTTATTCCAACATTGGGGTGTGTTTGCGTAACAAAGGCTACTTTGACCAAGCACTGGATAGCTATCGGAAAGCTTTAACCATCAACCTGGAAAAGCTGGGAGAAGATCATCCCCAAACCGCACGGTGTTACAACAACATGGCGGTGTGCTACTACCACCAGGGAGACTATGGCAAAGCAATCGAACACCTTGAGTTGGCCCTGGATATACGTACCCTAAAACTTGGAGAGCGGCATCCGCTTGTTGCAGACAGCTACACCCGCCTCGCATTGGGCTATCTCCGAAGAAAAGACAAGCATACTGCTGAAGCACTGTACAGGAAAGGACTTGAAATTCAGCTGGAACGACTAGGGGAGATTCATCCACGTGTTGCTTCTACCTACAACGACCTAGGGGACTGTCTTACCCAAATGGGAAGGCATGCAGAAGCTTTGACCTGTTTCAGAAGGGCGATGGATATTTACCGGGTAAGAAATAATGAGTTTCATCCCGATGCTGCCAAAGTTCGGAATAACATTGGGCAAATTTTAGTTGAAAAAGGTGCTTACACAGAGGCCCTGTCCCATTACAAGGAATCCCTTGCAGCCTTACAGAGTCAGCTAGGTTCCCGGCATCCTGAAATCGGGCAATCGTATTTGTTGATGGCAGAGGCTTATCGTCAGATGGGGAAATTTGAAGAAGCTGATAAGAGTTGTTCAAAAGGAATAGAAGCACTGCTGGCACCCGAAGACAGTTTGCCACAAGAGAATTCGTTGCTGGAAAAGTGGGTCAGTTCTAAGCCCTTGTTGCTAAAACTACTTAGGGAAAAGGGAAATATTCAGGTTGCTTTTTCGAATCCTGATGACAGCCTGCGGCTGAAAAATGGACTTGCCTATTTTATAACAGCCTCTAAGCTAGTAGATTCTATGCGTCTGGGGTACACTTCTACAACTTCTCAGCAAGTACTTACAGCAAGTGCCATTCAGCTTTACGAGGATGCAATAGGCTTATGTTTAAAGATGGAAGCCTTAACGGGGAATTCTTCTTACCTGGATCAAGCGTTTCTCTTCTCCGAAAAAAGCAGAAGCATTCAATTGCTGGCGTCCCTAAATGAACATAAGGCCAGGAGCTTTGCAGGGATTCCTGAATCTCTTTTGGAAAAGGAGCGATTGCTGCGTGCAGATATCGGATTTTGGGAAAGGGAAATTCGTAGGCTTAGGAGAGATAATAGCTTGGACAGTGTGCTCATCAAAGGGCAACATCAGCTGTTAAAGGCCAGGCAAACGTACCGAGAGTTGACCCAACTCCTGGAAAGCCAGTATCCTCGATATTTTCAGCTAAAATATGCCCCGAATGTGGTATCTGTAGGCCAGGTGCAGAAATACCTCCTGACAGAAGATGCCATTTTTGTAGAATATTTCATTGGTCGGCATCAAGCATATGCTTTTGTGATCACCCAGACCTCATTAGACGTCCTGCCACTCGCTGCTCCAGATTCTCTTCAAAAAGTCGTTTCAAATCTCTTAACATTTGTCCGGGGCGGAGAATTGGTCCGAGAAAAAGGATATGAAAAGCATATCCAGCAAACCTTCATAAATGAAGCCCACAGAGGGTGGAAGATGTTGCTGGCCCCAGTTTTATCAAAAGCCAATAGGAGCTCCGGAAAAGTAATTGTCGTGCCCGATGGAGTGTTGGGGTACTTGCCTTTAGATATTCTGGTGAAAGACCTGGAAAAATTCCCTGACTACAGAAAGCTGGATTATGTGTTACGAAACCATGAAGTTCAGTACGTCTATTCTGCGAATCTGTTTCTCGCTGATGACTTCAATCCTCCTCCTTCTAAAGGAAGTTTTCTTGGGTTCGCTCCTTCTTATTCCTCTGATACTTCGAACTATGCTCTCCTTGTAAACTCCCCTCAGCCGCTGGCAAATAATCAGTCCGAAATAGCGGAAATTCAGCAGTTACTGGGGGGAGAGACCCTCAAGGGTTCCGAGGCCACCAAACAGCGTTTCAAGGAAGAAGCTCACGAACATCAGGTACTGCATTTTGCGATGCATGCCCAGCTAAATGACCAGGAGCCGATGTATTCGGGAATGTGGTTTGCAGGAGATTCCTCCTCCAATGAGTTGCTACGTGCGTATGAAATCTATGAAATGGAAGTCCCCGCTGAACTTGCGGTTCTTTCCGCCTGTAACAGTGGAAACGGTAAGCTGCTGCGGGGAGAAGGCATCATGAGCCTGGCACATGCCTTTAGGTTCGCAGGGTGTAAAAGCATCACCATGAGCCTTTGGACTGCCGAAGACATCGCAACAGCTCAGATCATGAAATCTTACTATGAGTTTCTAAAGTCTGGGAAGTCAAAGTCGGAAGCCCTGCGGCAGGCAAAGCTCGATTACCTGGAGACTGCACCTCAAAGCCATCCGTATTTTTGGGCTGCCTTTGTGAGTATTGGAACGGATGTTCCCTTACAATTTTCCAATCATTGGCAATGGCCCTACTTATTGGCTGGCCTGGGGTTCTTGCTTGGAGCTGCAGTCATTACCTACAAGAGGAGGCAGCAGGCCACTGGCTAGTTAGGTCTCTTTTTCATTGACCCAGCATATCAAAAATCTACCCTAAATCGATTCAAAGCATGCCTTGGCGAAGCTCCCGCTGTTTGGAGAGGCCAACGCACCTGTACTTTTGTAAAAAGAGTTGACAGGGACAGGCAAAGCTCATTTGGCCCATTTCGCATTAAGTGGCAAAAAAGTATACAACATGCCTACATCATACCATACCCAATGACTAGAAAATGTGCTTTGGGAGTCAATTTGCAGGGTGAGCTTGCTAAAATCCTTGTGTATCGTTACGTCCTGGCTCGTTTATAGCATAAGATTACAGTAACTTTGCTTCAATTAACCCGGCTGTATCAAAAATCTTTTCGCGAATATCAGTTTATTGGTTCTGCTTAACCTGCTGGTCAAACCTATTTGGTTTCTGGTAGAGATGGCTGTTCAAAATGAAGTAGGACATGCTGATTGGGGCATGTATTCCGGGGTTATGTCATTTGCATTTTTATTCATTGCACTTTCTGACTTAGGGGTAAACCAGTACACTACACAAAAGCTGGCTTCAGAACAGGATCGCCTCCGGGAGCTTTATCCGAGCCTGTTTTCTGTGAAGCTCATCCTGTTGATTGTATATCCCATCCTCTTACTGGCAGCAGGCTGGCTGTGGGGATACAACGAACGGGAGTTATATTTTTTGTTGTTGCTTTGCATGCTCAACGGGGCCAGCCAGCTCACGCAATTTTTTCGGGCGAATTTTCAGGCTCAGCAGCGATTTAAGCTAGATAGCCTTGCATCTGTGTTAGACCGGGCCATCTTGTTGTTGTTGGTTGGAGCCTTGTTCTATTTTGGCGTAGATATTCAGCGATTCATTTACAGTCGATTTTTAGCGATGGTGCTGACGATGCTGGTCTTTTTATTGGTCAGCATCAAGTTATACGGATGGATACGCCCAAAAATTGACCTTAAAAAGTTACGGGAGGTAATGAAATTTAGCCTGCCATTTGCTTTGGTAACTGTCCTCTACTCTGTTCATGACAAGGTGGATCAGGTGATGTTGGAAAAACTTGCAGGAGAAGTTCCGACGGGCTTATACGCAGCAGCATATCGAATCGTAGATGTATTCTCCATGTATCTCTGGACGGTGCTGGCGATATTCTTTGCCCGATTTGCTTTTTTTATCAACGACCGGGGGGAAAAGCAAAAAATCCTTGATTTCGGCCAGGTGATCACTACGCTACCTATGGCCTTTATCTGCATTTTCATGCAGTTTTACGGTGACAAGCTCTTCTTTCTGCTAAAAGACAGTACAGGCGAAGAAATGACAACGATGGTAAACTGCCTCAGTGTCCTGTTTGCCGCAGTGTTCGTAAACAGCACCTTCATCATTCATGGTACCTTACTTACCTCCACTGGCCATATACAGTTTGTGAACAAGGCCGTAGCAGTGGGCATTTTTCTAAACATCGTCATGAACCTCATATTTATTCCAACCTACGGGGCCATCGCAGCAGCCTGGAGTACCTTGGCCAGCTTCACCCTCCTGGGCATCACTTATTTATTCTACAATCAGTTTATCCTAAAAATGCAGGTGCCCTGGAAAAATATTTTGCGGATTTACCTGATCAGTGGAGCAACGTACGGGATTTTTTATGGGCTAACCTACTGGGTTGCTCCCTGGTATGTAAACACGTTTATAGCCGGGATAGGATATGCTGGCCTAAGTTTGGTAGGAGGTGTCCTAAACGTCAAAGAGCTGCGCTCCTGGATAACCTCAAAATGACCATGCCTGCTTAAATCAGGGTAAGTTTTCTGTCCACTTCCAACGCCATGGCTTCCTGCCTAAGTTCTACTTTGATTTGCTTTACAAAATCAACCACCTGATTAAGGTGTTCATTGAGGTCGCTTTGGTTCATGTAGGATTCAACAATGAATACTTTCTCTCCTACAAGACCTGCATCTTCGCTGTTCCATACGCCACTTCCTTCCCGGCTGGTGGCTCCCCCGAACCTTTCTGCTAAAAACTCCAGGGTTCGTTGGACATAGGCCTGGGAATCAAATTGCTGGTCTACCTCAATCGTAGTGGGAATAAATACGCTTACGTTATGGGTCCTTTCCAATCTATCCAAACAAGTATCTACCACCACCTCAATTTCTTTGGGAACGTGTAACTCCTGTCTTTTGGGAAGGTGGAAGGTGGGGAAATCAGGTAAATAAGGAAGCTTGAAATCTGGCGGTGGAACAAAGTCACGTGGAATCGCGCCCTCCTCTTCTTGGCGGACAAGGGTGAAAATGCTTGTCTCCCCTGGACGAATCCTACGTTTAATGGCCTGTTGCAAATGCCCCATCTTATGCTGGGATTCTTCAGTAGGCAACCCCATGATAAGCACCTGTTTCGCGTATTCAAGCATCATGCTGACAGCATCATCCACCTCATGCCCCAGGTTAATCACGATGTTGTCGTAATTGTTTCTCAACTTATCCATCATAAGGGCGGCCTGGGTAGCAGATGGAAGGTGGGTATCCTCTTGCGGGAGCATGAGGTCGTATCCAGCAGGATGTCGAAGGGTTGACCCTGTACTCCCAAAAGACTTGAGCTGTTCGGTGACCTCTTGTGAATAGGCAAACTCAACATAGGCCGTTGGGCGTTGCGACAACTGTGACATACGTCCTGCGATCACGCCTGCCATTCCCGCTCCAAGGCTAGTGTGGTCTGGGTTGAAAATGAGGATAACCTGGGTCTTTTGGTCAATTTTACTCAACCTGCGATTGGCATCAATCAGGTATTTGCCCAGAATTCGGGAAAGCTCTATTGCCACAGAAGAGTGACGATGAAGGATGCTGAGAAAATCTTCCCGCTGAATCACCATGACGTCTACATCGCTAAGGGCAACCACACTGGCAGAGCGAGGCTGATTCTCGAGTATGCCCACCTCTCCAAAGGTATTTCCCGGCATGAGGTAGGCTAATATCTTCTCCTTTTCTCCTGAAATATTTTTTACCCCCACTATTCCATTCGTGATCAGGAATAGGCTATTACTGGGCTGGCCCTGCCATACAATGGTGTCATTCGGAAAGAACTGACGCAGCTTTGCCCGGGTGCCAATTCGAATGAGTTCTTTATCATCTAAGCCACCAAATAGGCGCACCTCTCGCAAAAAACGCCACATCTGACGTTGTTCTGCACTACTACCCAGCAAGGAACCTGATTTAAACGAAGGAGACTGGAGCGAAGTCAAAATGAGGTTGTGTTATACATTGAAATGGGAGAAGCAATTCGAAAATTGCTTTTCAATATAGCATAAAATACGCCAAGGATCGAAAAAACTCGGTGGATAGATGTAGTAAAAAGTGGAAAAATGTCCGGCTTGGTGGGGCTTTCGTTTCTCAGGAAGTTTCTTATTAGGTATAAGTTTTGCACATTTGCTTTCAGTAATTTCGTTATATACTTGATCGGAAAAGAAATTCCCCATATTCGGGCGCATCCAAAAGCATTGATCTCTTTTCCCTTTTACTTTGCTTCTCCGATAGCCGCTTCATCATGACCTTAGCGAGATGTCTGTTTATCCTGCTCTTTTCGGTAGTACTGTTCTCTGGCAACCTTCAAGGACAAAATGCCCGTGTTAGGCAGAAGATCAGTAAAATCACACAGGAAATTGCCAATGCACCTGATAATGCCGAGAAAGTAGTCACCTTGCATCGGGCGTCCCGCGAATTATTCAAAATTGCTCCTAAAAAAGCCCTGACTTTTGCCAAGGAAGCGGTAGACCTGGCCAATCGCTACCAAAAAAACCAAGGACTCGCCTATACAACGCTGGGTTCTCGTTACATCAACTTAAGCCAGTACCCGAATGCCATCCGCGCTTTCGAGCGTGCCAA
>JBCDIQ010000040.1:0-22850 GCA_039024295.1 Bacteroidota bacterium
GGTTTTCCCGGTCGAGTTTATTTTGATCAATGGCCTGAAGGGTTTCAACTCTCTGTATTTCAAGGTTTACAGAATCCCTTCCCATACGTTCATAATCTTTTACCGTTTTGTCGATTGTTTTTTGTTGGTCGGCTATGGCCAATTCAAGCTCATAGATTTTTACTTCTCGGGGTAATTCCTCAAGGAAGGTCTTGGCATTTTCGATTACCTCGGGGTATTTGCCAGAATCCATGAAGTTTTCATTTCCGGTGGAAAGAAACAGGTTTACCCGTGTTTGAGGCACTTCCTTAGAGCCCATCTTGTCCAGGGTGAAATACACATCCATGGTGCTGCTGTAAATTCGTTTAAGGTAAACCCCCAGGTAGGCGTTGCTTCCCTTTATGGCCTTGGATTTCTTGCCAGTAGCTGCCTTGATTTTTTCCTTCACTACATGGCTCACATTTTTTTGGCTTCCAGTAAGGATAATGGAAACGGCAGGTTGTGAAGCATTTTTCATCAGCTTTTGGCGAGCTTCACTTGCCCGTTCCTGTCCTAAACCGAAGGAGGAAAATAGGAATACGCATATTATCCCGATTATCAGTTGTTTCATGAGAAAGTGTATTTGGTGTTGGTTATTGATAAATAAATATACGTGATATGTTACAATTAATGACAATGTGGGACATATCAGCTTATACAGTGAGACGTATACGTTAACCTTTGGTCACGTTGCATGAGAACTTGAAAAGGACCATCTTAACCGGCATGGGTTTCTCAAGGGAAAAAGTACTGCTTTTGGTGCTGGTGTTACACCTTATCTACGGGGTGTACCAAGCTCGCTCTGGTCATTACTTGCTAAGGGACTCCCAGGAATACTTACATGCAGCAGAAAACCTGCTAACTCACCAAGAGTTATATTGCGGAGAATACCCACCGGCAGCAAACCCCAATTATTATTCAAAGCGACCACCATTGTACCCCTTGTTGTTGGTACCGTTTACAGCTTTGGGATGGACTCCCGGTGGAGTAATTTTTCTGCAAATTCTCATCAGCTTATTGGCGTGTCTGCTGGCTTGGAAGCTAATGGAGGAATTTCTGGAAAACCCAGCTGCCGGAAAAATCGTTTTTATCGCACTGCTTTTCTTTTTACCAGCCCCAATGATTTACCCTAACCTGGTTATGACAGAGGTATGGCTTCAGCTGATCATCCTGGGAATGGTATGGGCCTTGTGGAAAGCACACAACCAAAAAGACCAGCAGGTAACATGGCTCCTTGGTCATCAATTAGGGGTAATAGCTGGCTTTTTGCTCAAACCCGTAATGTACCTGTACATTCCTGTGGCAGGTATCGCCTTGCTTATCCTTGGAAAGGGAATACATCTATGGAAACGAATCGCCCTGCTTGTGTTGCCTTTTATCGTGCTCATGGTATACATCGGCTGGAACGAAGGCAGGACCGGATACGCCCATGTGAGCAGCATTCAGCAAATCAACCTATTGAATTACAACCTCAAATATACCCTGATCGCCGCTGTAGGGGAGGACCAGGCAAATGCAATAGTGGACAGTATTCGTCATGAAGGAGATGCAAAACCCACCTATGCCCAGCGACAAGCCTTTATCCAGGAAGCTGCTGTGGCTCAAATAACCTCTAACCTGGGGGCCTACACAAAGATGCACCTAAAGGGAATGATCAACTTTTTCATTGATCCCGGCAGGTTTGACCTGTACAATTTTTGGGGGATTGAACAGCAAGAGGGGAAGGGGTTTTTGTACCACTACAGCAAGGAAGGATACAAAGGCATATTTACCTACCTGCGGACACAACCAATTGGCATTCTATGTGTCCTATTGGTGGTATTTCTTGCCAATCTGTTAAAAACCGTTGGTTTTATAGGGTTTTGCCTCGATTTCGGGTTGCCAGTCCTGGATAGGCTGATCATTGCTGCACCTGTTGGTTACCTTGCAGTACTCAGCGGCCCATTGGGAGCAAGCAGATTTGCCATGCCGGTAAACCTATTGATGGTTATTGCAACAGCTGTATTTATCAGCCGTCGTTACAAAAGGCCGTCTGCGGCCAATAAGCCGGCTACTGAAAAAGAGTGATTGCCTTCTAGCACCGCAATTTCCTTTTCCCAGTCTATTACTTCCCATTTGTCAAATGAACGTGCAACGGTGACCTTTCTTGTGTCAGAGTGCAGCCAGATGACTTCTTTAACTCCAAATTCAAGGAGCTTATGAATTTTCTGGAAAAAGTAGTTTTGGGGATTCCGAATCTGCCGAAGGTCTACATGACAATCCATGAGGATTGCCAGTTCTGGTGCCACCTGAAACCCATCGGCATTGATGAGTTGCTGGCTATGGAGTACAGCGGATTCAAATACAGCAATCTCCACTGCCAGCCGTGTGGCAGGATCTACCTGCAAAGCTGGTTCATGGGGAGCCAGATGGTGCTTTGGCGTCAGGTGTTCGTAGAAAAAGGCCAGAATGCACGAAAGGGTGATACTTTGAAAAGGGGTTGCTGGGAGCGATTCCTGAACCGTTGATTGGCCGTTGACCACCTGGTTATAGCTCTTAACGAAAAGGGGTTTCCCGTCTATTTGTTCGTAAATGGGCACCTCTGGCACCTCGACATTAGTAGGAGTCATATATACCTGCTTGAAGATATTTACTACAAAGGTTAATTGACTGTTACCTAATGGTAATGATATGGGACAAATTTAACACAATTTCAGGCAAATTCATTAAGTACCCATAATTTGCCTGCCCGAATCTCCCACTTAAAACGGCGAAGAGGTCCGGGAGGTGGGCCGTCCAGTACCCTGCCCAATTTATCATACCTGCCCTCATGGCAAGGACAAGCGAATTCTTCTATTTCCGCTTCGTAAGCAACCGTGCATTTCTTGTGACGACAGATGAGGGAAAAGATGACCCACTCCCCGTCGAGTTTGGTCACCATTATTTTTTTTCTGTTAAATTTTGTAATCGTAAATGCCGACTGCTCAAGCTGCTCCACGCTGTCTATCAACATCTCGGGTTCATCAAATAACCCACATCCGGGGAGCATGCTGGCTCCGGCGACGGTAGTGGCCGAAAGTTTGAGAAAGGTTTTCCTGTCCATTACACCTTCAAAATTAGGGTATTTTGGGTATTTTACCCATTTTGAGACGGTTTATCCGATAATCATTTTTATAAAAATAAAATGGGTGATGCTGCCAAGATTGGGAAAAAAGCTGCTGGTGAATATGCCGCCGGTTTAGTAAAACAAGGAATGTCCGTGGGCTTGGGAACTGGTTCAACTGTTTATTTTACCTTGTTGAAGCTGGGAGAAATGGTCCGTGAAGGATTAGATATTCGCGGCATTCCCACCTCGGAACAAACCGCAAAAATTGCCCAGGAACAAGGCATTACGCTCGTTGATTTTCAAACCTGTGACCACCTGGACCTCACCATTGATGGTGCCGATGAAGTAGATGCGCAGTTAAACCTGATCAAGGGTGGGGGAGGGGCGTTGTACAGAGAAAAAATGGTTGCTTCTATTTCTGATTACCTGGCCATTGTAGCAGATGCGTCCAAAATATCTAAGGTACTGGGAAGCTTTGCCTTGCCAGTGGAGATCGTTCCCTTTGGACATGAGCTTACCTATAAGCGAATTCAGGCCCTTGGGGTAACCCCTGAGCTACGTACAACTGGAGGATACACGTACCTGACCGACAATGGCAACTTTATCCTTGATTGTCCTTTTAATCCCATTGAGAATTCTGGGGAACTACATCATACATTAAAGCTGTTGCCCGGGGTAGTAGAAACCGGTTTTTTTATTGGGATGGCAAAAGAAGTAATTGTAGGGAAGGCAGATGGGGAAGTGGAGGTAATTCGGGTTTCCGATTAATTAACCCTATTCATGACGAAGGGATTCTATCGGATCCACTTTCGCTGCCTTCCATGCTGGATAAGCCCCTGAAAGTACGCCCACCACGAAACAGGCGACCAAGCCGGCAATCATCCATCCCCAAGGTGCTACGAAGCCTGCTTTCATGATAAATTTGCTGAGGATATTGCCAAGGGACAGTCCAATGAGGACGCCCAGTACCCCGCCAATTTGGCAAATGATGATGGCCTCACTCAGGAACTGAACCAGGATACTCCGTTTGGTGGCCCCCATGGCTTTTCTTACCCCAATCTCTCGCGTTCGTTCAGTCACCGAAACCAACATCACATTCAGCAAGGCGATCGAAGCACCCAGTAGGGTGATAAAGGCGATCAGAGTAGCTGACAAGGTGAGCACTTTCAGGTTTTCCATGAGTTCACCGACAAATGCATCACTTTTGGTAACAGAGAAGTTATTTTCCTCTCGAACGCTTAGTTTCCTGACCAATCGAAATCGACCTAATGCATTTTCCATGGAGGTTTCCAATTCCTCAGCTTTTTCAACATACACGTTAAGGGTAAATGAACGGTGTGGATTGGGATAATCGCTTCTCAATGTTGATACAGGTATGATACATATCTTATCCCCGCCCATACTGCCCATGCTCCCCATTTCTTCAAAGGTGCCAATGACCTTGTAGTATTTCCCATCCACGGTAACGTTTTTACCTACAGCAGATTCCTTTGGGAACAGCGTTTCTTTCACCTCATTGCCCAGCACAATTACCTGTCTGCTGAGTCCCACATCTTCACTGGAAAGACTCCTACCTTCAGCAATGGTGAGCCTTGCAGTTGACAGGTAATTTTCATCCGTCCCCAAAATATTGATGTTCGCATTTGTGGTCTGGCTTCTGTAACGGATGGTGGCAGCGAAATTTCCCTGGGCACTGATACTGACCGGATAAAGGGAGGTGAAATCCTTTTTAAACAGGCGGGCCTGGGTGAAGGTAATCGGGGGAAAGTATTCGCGAACCCTTCTGCCCCTGACCCGAGTAGCTGAGGAGCG
The DNA here is from genome assembly GCA_039024295.1 of Bacteroidota bacterium. GTDB lineage: Bacteria > Bacteroidota > Bacteroidia > J057 > J057 > JBCDIQ01. The sequence goes on from JBCDIQ010000040.1 coordinate 4,916, forward strand.
GTTTTTAATCTGGAACGTATTGGTACCAAGCGTGGAAAAGCTGTTTCCAAGGGCATTCTTGATCCCGTCTATTGAAGTGAGTACCCCAACCAGGGCCGTGATGCCGATGGCGATAATGATAATGGTGATACTCGCCCTTAGCAGGTTGCTTTTCAGGGCGTCATAGGACTGGAGCACACTCATCCACCATTTCATGGGATAAAAATGGTAAAAAATTTTCAACTTGCCGGTATGAAATACCACGCCTACCTACTGATTTTCCTTTTTGGAATCTGTTTGGGAATTCCTTCTTACGCACAAAATGCTGAAGAAGATAAAACGGAATACGAAACTGAACCGATCACCAGTTTCGAGGCGTTGATGGAATCCCTCACACATGGAGAGATGGTACGCGCCATCATTCACTATGGCAAATGCACCTTGATCATTGATGGAGAACCCCAGGAATCCTCACCAGATGCCATTGGTGGAATGACCCTAGAAGTATTTGAATACTTCGCGAAGGGCGCGGTGTATAATCCACAGGCATTTGTGGTGAGTTCTGAGGCAAAATTGATCAAAAACCCCATCGGACCAGGATTTGTCTACAACTATGCCAAGGTAAGGGTATATGCAGACGGGAAGGCCACAATTCAGGTGAATTACCTGAAACCCGATTCCTTTGAAGTCACCATGTCGGAAGAATTTCAGACACAGCTGTTTGACGGCGATAATGAGGGGGGCCTTCATCTTTTCCGGGAAGATTGAGTTTCCTTGAAGCTGGCGGGTGAATAACGTATTAAGCCCCTCAATTTTCCGGCTCCCATTTTTCTTAAAAAAAATTTATTTCTCCATACGACAATTGTTCTCATCGAGCAATCAATTAACTAAATGCGTCGTATAAAGTGAGGGGATTTACCTCCCCAACCTTTAATCATACATATTTTAACCTTTAATCTTTCATCATGAACCCAACGATGAGTTTTGCTCACTTCCCGCAATATGGGTCGGATTCGCTCATAAAGTGGCTTGATTACGAGGGCTTTAGTTCTCGATCATGCACAGAAAGCCTTATGAGACCCTTTGATAGCAATGTTTCAGTCAATCAGCCAAAACGGATTCTTCGACATTCAGCAAAAAATCGTTCTCGCTGGAATCCACATGTTTTTACATCCCATTTGTGTCCAACAACCTTAACCCCACATGAAACACCTTCACATAGAAAAAAACGACCATCAGCTTTGGGAGGAGTTCGTTCTCGGAGATAACAAAGCCCTGGGTACGCTGTTCTCCCTTCACCATCGAGAGGTAATGCTTTCTGCCCTGGGCTTATGTCGCGACAAAGATGCCGCCGCCGACCTTGTCCAGGATGCTTATCTGAAAATTTTGGAAAAGCAGGAGCAATTTGCACAAAACCCCATTGTGCTTACTTCCTTCACCGCACTCGTAGCGAAATTCATGTCCAACCTTTGGTTGTCCAATTTCCGAAAAGAAAAGCGGCGCCAGGAAATCCTGGAAGAAGAAGTGAAACCTCACATTTCGCAAACCATTCTTGTAGACAAATCTTTTGACCTGGAAGCTTACCTTCAGGCTTGGAGACGAGTGCCAAATACCAACCACCGTCGTATTCTGGCATTTGTTTACAGAGGATATAAAAATGCCGACATAGCGGAGCGGCTTCAGCGTACCGATAAATGGGTGAGAGATAATCGATACCATGCCAAAAAATCTTTTCAGAGAATTCTGAAAGAAGAAGGCCTGATCGATTTCTTGTAAACCTAAATCGGAATACAATGAAAAAGACATCTAATAAACACTCTGAAGTCTATCCTGTTCCGGGGCCAGCCCCAAGGATGCACGGAGAAGAGCTAGAAAAAAATCGTGAAATGAATTTTACGGAAGCACATGTGGCTCAGTTAGCCCAATTAGGGTACCAATTTCTGAGTAACACCATGGATGAGGCAGAAATTGAGGCGTTCCTTTCGTATGAAAAAACACGTTTTGATATTTTTGTTCAGCAGGTCGGAAGCTAGTGCTTCCAGAACTAAATCTTTGGCCGTTATAGCTCGACCTTTTCGCGTATTTCTACGTCAAAAAAGCATCGCCTAGCACGCTAGGCTCAACTTTTTCTCCTTGACCTACACGAAAACTCCTTCGCTCTAATTGGCAAAATTCTTTGCTCTGTAAGCACCAGCTTCTTGAGCTGCTGTTTTTTATCGGATAAGCGTTATTGAATTTCTGCGTTGGATCCGATTGCCAGAAGGGTCTGTTCCTTCTATCAGCATCAGGTAAGAGCCCTCTGGCGCATCCATTCCCCGAATTTTCCCGTCCCATGAGCTACTTGCCTGACGGGTCTGCCATACTACTTTCCCCCATCTGTTATACAGCCTGATTTGAACCTGACTGAGATTTAGCAGCTCAATGGTCAGTTCATCATTGTTTCCATCCCCATTTGGGCTGAATGCGTTTGCCACAAAACTCCTGGTTTGGGTTTCCTGACATCTTTCATTTGAATTGCTAAACAGGGCATTACCATTGGCTTCCTCCGCAGTTATCCGGTAACAATACGTGAGCGGTGCATCAAACCCATTGTTGGTCACGTGCTCATAAGTGGTAACACCACCTGGAACACGTGCCAAATCTACAAACTGTCCCTGCATTTCGTCTAGCCACTGAATATGATAAGCCGCCACTCCGTCCGCCCATCCCTCATAAGGGGTCCAGGTAAGCATGACTCGGTCTGATTGATATTCGTGCTGTAGAAAAATGCTGGTTGCGCCTTGACCTGCCTGGCTCTCATTGCCACAACTGTCCTGTACGATCATTCGATACCGATACGACTGAGCCTGCACATCTGCGCCTACATCTTGATACTTGAGATTAGGTTGGTCCCAGGTCCCGCGTTCGATCACCTCAAAACCGGCTCCTGCATCACGTTCCAACCGATAATTGACCAAATGTCTGATAGGCGGTTTTTCCCATTCAATGGACACAAACTGGTTATTTTCCACGCTTGCCCGCAAAAGGTCGCTGCCATAGGTAGCAGTAGAAAGGGTAAGTGGGGTCTGGCTCGTATCACTCATTGAAGTGCTACCTTCTGAAAGGTGGATGGCTTCTACCCGGTAGCCCTGTACAGCACAACTTACATTTGTGTCAAGGTAGGTCGTGATGCCACCCGGAATTCTGTCTACAAATGATAAATCTGCTAAATCGTAGCCCTCAGCTCGATAGATGCGATAAGCAGCTACATGGTTCCAGCCAATATATGGAGACCAATCTAGCTGGATGGCATCATCAAGCGGCGTAGCCGTCAACTCCATGGTACAGTGAGCCTCGATTTCTAGTAGGTCCTCGGCATATTCACAATAATTGATTACCTGGAGCTTATAACAACTTATTTCTGTTTCGGGGGTAGCATCAATATCAAATAATACGGTATCCATCAGGTTATCACTGGAGCCTACCAATGTAGGTGCCCCCGTTGCTGAAATCCGGTACAGGTCATACCTGGCAAAGTCATTCAATAGGTTGGGGTAGGAGGCAAAACTTACAGATACACTACGCCCACTGAGCACAGAAACCTGATGAATATGGGGACTTTCGGGTACTTCATTCTGGATAACATCTACTGCATTAAATAGGGTTATGCTGTCTCTGCATCCATTGGAGTCAGTTACCGTTAGGGTAACATCATAGGTGCCAAATTGTGGGTACAGATAGGAACCCATGCTATCGGTACTGGTTGCCCCATCTCCAAATTCCCACAGCCAGTCTTTAATTGGCGTGATATTGATGGTAGAGTCTTCAAAAATAAAAGATTGCCCCTGGCATTGCTTAGGTATGGGAATGTGAAAGTTGGCAATGGGTGGGGTAAATACGGTGATGCTGTCGAGTATAGGGACCGAAACCTGGCATCCCAATGTATCGGTTAAGAGCAACTTTGGGTAATAAATTCCAGGCTGCTCATATATATATGTAAGAGAGTCCCTGAAAAACAATTGTCCATTATCACTGTCCCAGGTGATGACATCTGTATTGCTGCTGTTGGCTTTCAGGTGAACTTCCAGAGGAGGACATCCACTAATAGGAGACATGGTATAATTTCCCACGGGCCCATCCAGGTAAATGTAGTTGGGCCTTATGAATGTATCCCTACATCCGGTTTGGGTTTCAACCACCAACTCGACCTGGTAAGAACCTGGATAAGTATAGATGTGTAATGGGTTTTGGGAAAAACTGGTGGCACTATCTCCAAAATTCCAGTCCCATCCAATAATCGTGTGGGAAGTATCTGCTACCCCTGTGAAATCCACGAGCAATGGCGGACATTGCGCAAAGGTGGTATCTGCCTCGAAATAAGGAGATAAAGGATGAATAGTTATTGCTTGCAAGCGGGTAAAGGTGGTGTCACATCCATTGGTATCAGTAACAGTGAGGGTAATGTCATAGGTTCCAGGGGAAGCATAACTATGGCTGGGAACTTTGGTGGTGTCTGTGTTACCATCACCAAAGTCCCACAGGTAGGTAAGCCCTTTTCCTGAAGAGCTATCTTGTATGTGAATAGGATGGTTGGGACAATCTAGCGCAAATGGAAGGTCAAAATAGGCTTTTGGTTGGGTGGCTTCAATTGAGCTGGAATCCACCATAGTTGCCTGGCATCCCTCCTGATCAGTTACTGTCAAGCCTGGACTGTAAACCCCTGGCTGCTGGTAGGTATGAACCGAATTTTGGGTGGAATCGGTTGTTGAGTCCCCAAAGGTCCAATTCCATGCAGTCAGGGGAGAAGTTGAGTACGAGCTATCTGAAAAGAAAACAGGCAAAGGAGAACATCCCTTAGGTGGACTTGCAGAGAAAGACAGGCTAGGCCCCCGTACTTCGATCTGATCTTTTAGGAACAAGCTGTCGCGACACCCTAGCTTATTTTCTACCCATAAAGAAACATCATAAAAACCTGGTTGAGTAAAGACTTGTTTCGGCGAGACTTGGTGGGAGGTATCTCCATTGCTCCAGGACCAAAACCACTTTACAGAATTTGTCGAAGAATCGGTGAACTGTATGGCGAGTGGATGACACCCATAGGCAGTATCTGTTTGTAAATTTGCCTGAATGCTGTAAATCTCTACATTTTGACGAATGGTGTGGCGGCAGTTGGCCAGGTCATTTGTAACAGAAAGAGAAACGGGATATGTGCCCTCTTGTGTAAATGTGTGGGAGGTGTTACGAGAACTGTCAGTTGTACCATCCCCAAAGTCCCAGAACCAGGAATTAGCCTGTACAGAGGTATCTTGAAAATTGACAGTAAAGGGCAGGGTGCAACTAAAGGTAGTGTCCATGTTGAACCTGGCTACCGGAGCTGCCACATAAACCCTGCGTCTCTTGGTTAGGGTATCTTGGCAGCCTCTATCAATGGTGATTAAGGTAATATCATAAAAACCCGTATCCTGGTAGGAGTGAACTGGTTCACAAACGCCAGATGTCCTTCCATCTCCGAAGGTCCACCTGCAGGCCTCATTAATGGGGGTTTGGTTAAAAAACCTGATGGCTTGTCCTACACACACGACTGTATCGCTTACCCGAAAAGCCGTAGCAGGGGGAGCCCCAACCTGGATGAACTCACTTTGGGTAGTACTGATGGAGCAGCCCTGGTTATTGGTTACAGTCAGGGTGACATCAAAACTACCTGAATCGGTGTAGACGTGGGTAGGGCTTTGGGTAGAGTCAAGGGTTCCATCGCCAAAATCCCAGGCCCAGGTCACGATGGGGAAATTAGAAGTAGTAAGGTTGAAAAACGGAACCGAGAGAGGTTTGCATCCTCTTAAACTTCCTGCCCAGAATTTCACCTCAGGCCCCCTGATCTGAATAAAGGCGGGCATGACCAGTTCGTCCCAACAACTGTCTACACTCATGACCCTGAGGGTGACATCATAATCTCCCAGTGCTTGATAGGTATGCTTAGGGTTGGGCCCCGTGGCAGAATCTCCATCTCCAAACTTCCATTCCCAGGCGATAGCACCTGTTGAGGTACTCTGAAATTCAACCTCCAGGGGCACCTGGCAACTCTTAACAGTATCAGCCACAAAACTGGCTACGGGTTTGGGATACACCAAAACAGTAGCCGTGTCAGATGAAGTACAGCCACCAGCACCGGAAAAGTTTACAATCACTTGCTGGGTTCCTGATTGATTAAAGGGATGCTGGATACCGTAAGCAGCATTTCCCCCTACACTCCAAGAATAGGTGCCTGGAAGGGTGTCGGTTTGGAGTGAAACTACTTCCCCCTGGCAAATGCTTAAAGGAGAGGCTGTTAGGTTAAGAGGAGGGTCCCCCAAATAAACTCCTTTGGGAATCAGCAGGGTATCGGTACAACCAACTGCGGTATTTATAATGTGTAAAATATCGAATGAGCCTAGCGTGTTGAAAAGGTGGGAAGGTTGATTGCTAAAGGAGGTTTGGCCATTTCCAAAATCCCAGAAATGGTTTCCAGAGGTATCTGTTGGGAAAAAAGAAGCCAAATGTGGCGTGGTACATCCAGTTGCAGGAGAGACACTAAACCCTGGATCTGGAGGAGGTAATACAGTTATAAAATTATCTTTTCGCAGGATACTTTTGCAGGCGTTAGAGTCTTCCACCACAAGGGTGACGTCAAAGGTGCCAGCAGTTAAGAATGCATATGAGGGGTAGCGTTGAATACTGCTTCCTCCATCCCCAAAATTCCAGGTCCATTTAGCTAACCCGGTGCTTCCCTTTTGAGTTAGGTCTGCAAACCCTACATGCTCACCTTCACAGAAGGTATAGCTTCCTGCATCGAAGGCTACCTGAGGATTAGCCCAGGCCTCTATGTATGCATTTTTTGTCAGAGAATCTTTGGTGCCATCTGAAAAGGTGACCACTAATTTGATGTCGTAAAGGCCCGAATTTGAAAATACCGCGGTTGGGTTCGAATTAGTAGAGATGGCTCCATTGTCAAAATCCCATAAATGGCTTACCGGATTACCGGGAGTGAGATCAGTGAAGCTAACAACCAAGGGTGCGCATGCAGTTTGCCGATTTGCACTAAAATCCACCTGCGCCAGTAAATCTCCTGAAATGAACATATAAATTCCCAAAACCAAGGGAAATATACCGGAGAACCTGGTAAAAAAAGATTGCCTCATAGCAACGACTGCTCAATGTTAACTATTGACTCATGGGACGGTGCTAAAATTGAGAAAAAACAAATGATGAAATGAGTGTTATGTATAAAATAACTAACATGAAATTTTCCAATATGCCGATTTTATAACATCTGTCGATAGGAGACTCACGACAAGTTTTAATGAATTCACCTGAATACCTTTCGAGCAAAAGAACTATTTCAAAGCAGGAGAAGCATGTTTCAGCTATTTTTTATAATATGCCGCTCCATTTCCTTTTTATCCCAATTAAAAAAGTGTGACACAACTCTCCCTGGAAGCATCATCTGAATACCTGGAAAAAGTTCAACGACTCAAAAATGAGGTCGGGCGTGTGATTGTGGGGCAGCAGCACATGGTAGATCGGTTGCTTATGGGGTTGTTTTGTAATGGTCATGTCTTGCTGGAAGGGGTTCCCGGGCTTGCCAAAACCCTGACAGTAAGCACCCTGTCTCAAAGCTTAAACCTTGATTTTAAGCGGATACAATTTACACCTGACTTGTTGCCTGCTGACTTGATTGGCACCATGATTTATAACCAGCAGGACCGTAAGTTTGAGGTGAAGAAAGGACCGGTTTTCACAAATGTGTTGCTTGCAGATGAAATCAACCGTTCCCCTGCCAAGGTGCAGTCTGCTTTACTGGAAGCCATGCAAGATCGCCAAGTGACTATTGGAGACAGCACCTTTAAACTGGAAGCACCCTTTTTGGTCCTGGCGACCCAAAACCCCATTGACCAGGAAGGTACCTACCCATTACCTGAGGCTCAGGTGGACCGCTTCATGATGAAGGTAACGGTAAATTATCCCAGTAAGGAAGAGGAAAAAGCCATCATGAAAAGAATGGCCAAAACCGAACCTTCTGAAGAAGTAAGCCCCGTTATGGAGCCTGATGATATTTTCGCCATTCGGAAACTCATAGATCAGGTAAAGCTGAGTGAACCCCTGGCGGATTATCTGGTAGACCTGGTCATGGCCACCCGAACACCTGAGACCTATAACCTCAACCAGCTTGGTGCTTACATTGAGTATGGGGTTTCTCCGCGTGCTACCCTTGCCTTAAACCTCGCTTCCCGTGCCCATGCATTTCTGGAGGGAAGAGATCATACCTTACCCGAAGATGTGAAAGCAGTGGCCCCGGATGTCCTTAACCACAGGCTAATCCTTACCTACGAGGCGGAAGCAGATGAAATTACCCCCCAAAATTGCGTTGAGCAGATTTTATCTCAAGTGAAAATATAAGTTGCACGGTTTTTGTTTTTGTTTTCCGACACGCTGTTTTTCACCTAATTAAGGTAGTAAATCGTTCATGAAACGCCTCCTCAGGTTTCTTCCACTCTGTATCTTTCTGGCTTGTTCTGCTTGTATTACCCCTAAGCAGACCCTTTATTTTCAAAATGCGCCTTTTTCCACCGATTCTTTGGTGGTGTATGAAGCGCAGAGAGATTTATACAAATTAAAGGCAGATGACGTTCTCTCAATCAGGGTTCAGAGTTTCAATCCCAAAAATTCAGCTTATTTAAACCGAGAATTAAAAGGCGGGCAATTTAACCCCATCCTATTATATGTGAATGGGTATTCAGTTGATGATTCTGGATATGTAAATATGCCTTCCCTTGGCAAACTGAAAGTAGGAGGGCTGACCACTTCTCAAGCAAGGAGCCTCATTCAGACCGAAGTGGACAAGTCCTTAACGGGAGCATCTGTATTTGTTACCTTGGTTAGCTTTCAAATTTCTGTGATGGGCGAAGTAGGAAAACCAGGACAATTCACCATTTATAACGATCAAGTCACCCTTCTAGAGGCACTTGCGATGGCTGGAGACTTGAGGGAATTTGCCAATCGTCAAAAAATAACCTTGCTGCGAAACAACGAAATTGGGGCTAACGTCATAGAATTAGACCTCACCGACCCCAATATCCTTAAATCTCCCTATTATTTCCTTATGCCAAATGATGTGATTTATGTGGAGCCCCTTGAGATGAAAAACGATCGGTCGAACCTGGCAAACCTCAATATATTAAGTGTACTTTTAGCTGGTATTTCTACATTTGTTGTATTACTTAGCTTAAATTAACAATCGAGTTATCCGTCTCTTGTCCTTGACCCACTAATGTCAGGCCCTGAATTATGTCACAAGTAAACGAACAGGATACGCTAGACTTAAAAGAAATCATCGGAGGAGTGACCTCCAGATGGTATTACTTTGTAATTGGGTTGGCGATTATGGTACCGCTTGGTTTCCTATTGCTCAAATCTTCTCCTGATATTTTTAAAGTCCAGGCTACCCTGTTATTAGATGATAAAAGTAATGATGCCATGACATCCCGCAAGTTCATGAAAGAACTGGGGCTGTTGGTGCCAAAGTCTGAACTAGAAGATGAGGTTGGAATCCTTTCTTCCTACGATTTAATCCGCGAAGTAGTACAGCGAGCTGACCTAACCATTGAATATTACAAAACGGGCAGGTTCAGAGATCAGCCTTATCACCGCGACGATTTCCCGTTTATCGTGGAAGTAGATTCTTCAAAGCTACAGCTGTTGAATGTGCCCATTTATGTTACGCTAATTGATGACAGCAGCTTCAGAATTCGGGTATCAGCCAAGGACGCTAAGCGATTTGATACTCGGTCAGGGAAAGCCAAAGAAATTCTGGATGCGGTAGAAATTAATGAGGTGTATCCCATAGCGGGACAAGTGGAAGCGGGGTTACCGTTTGTGATTAACTTCAAGGAGGGCAGGATGAAAAAAGGAGATAACTCTACCTATTTTATTCTGAAGGGACTGAATGCATTAGCTGAACGCTACCAAAGAAAGTTAAAAGTAACCCCCTTGACGGATGATGGGAACATGGTGGAGCTGATCTCTACCGGGCAAGTGGTTGCCTCAGAGACAGAATTTATTAATACCCTGATGGAGGTTTTTATCGAGCGGGAAAGAACCAAGGTTCGAAACCTTGGCCTAAAGACGCTAAACTTCATCGATGCACAAATTACACATGCTGAAGACTCTTTGAGAGATGCTGAACAGCGACTACTTGGGCTACGATCTCGGGGAGATAGTTACGTGGATGTGAATGCTTCTGCTCAGCGGTTGAGTGGCAGGTTGACGGAATTAGAACGGGATAGAAATGACCTGACTTCTCGGCTGAATTATTACACTTACATTAAAAAAACGCTTGACGAAAATAATGAATTGGCCGACGTGGTGGCTCCTTCTGCCATGGGGATAAATGATCCTTTGCTGAGTAGGTTACTTGTCAAGCTGTCAGATCAGCAGCAGGAACGTGCCGCACTCAGTTATTCGGTTAAGGAGGGGCATCCTGAGTTGGTTAAGCTGGATCGACAGATCCTTAACACACGTGCAGCCTTGAAGGAGAATGTCTCCAACATGGTGAGTTCCACTGAGATTGCTCTTCGCGACGTAGAAGGAGAGTCGAGAAACACAAGAGGAAAACTTATCCAGCTACCAAGCATTCAGACCAAACTTACCGGCCTGGGACGTCTTGAAAAGGTATCTGCTGACATCTACCGATACCTCTTGGAAAAACGGCAGCAGGTAATGATTGCCTTGGCAAGTTCCTCTGTTGACAAGGTGGTGATTGACTATGCTAGAATGAGGGGCAAAGTAGGTCCCAAACCTCCTTTGTACTTAGGAGCGGCTGGATTTCTGGGATTGGTTCTTCCTATATTATTCATGATCATCTCTGATTTCTTTGACGACCGAATCAAAGGGGAAGGGGATTTGACTAAATCCAGCCAGATTCCTGTTGTGGGATATATTCTCCAGGGAAGCAAAGACAGTGTGCTAATCGGGGCAACCAATGCCAACCGGGCCCTAGCCGAGTCTTTCAGGGCAGTTCGGGTAACCCTGCAGTACCTCATTGCAGGCAAGAAAAAAATGGTCATTGGGCTTACTTCCTCTCAATCCGGTGAAGGAAAAACCTTTTGTGCAGCGAATCTAAGTGTGGTTATGGCTCAATCAGGCAAACGAACTGTTCTGATTGATGCGGATTTAAGGAAACCCAAATATGACAAGTATTACGAAAATGAGTCTAACAAAATTGGGCTTTCCTCATATTTGGCTGGGTTGAACCAGGAAGAGGAAATTGTTCGTTCCACACACATTCCCAACCTAGACATTGTTCCTTCAGGTCCGGTCGCTTCAGATGCAGTGGATTTGATTTCAAAACCCAGACTAGAAAGTTTAATCAATACGATGAGGGATCGGTATGATTATGTCATCATCGATACCCCTCCCTTGGGCTTGGTTTCCGATTACCTTATCATCAAAGAATACACCGATTACAACATTTATGTTGTGCGTCATGGTTACACAGACACCAAAGCCCTTGATCGGATCAATGAGCTGTACAATACCGAACGCATCACAAACTTAGGACTCATCATCAACGGTGTTAAATCGATATCATCTTATGGATACAACAAAGGCAACTACGGCTACTACCTTGCTGACGGAAAATAATTCAGTCCCTACGGTACTGCTGACAGGTGCAAGTGGAATAGTGGGGAGTGATCTAAGTCGTGTGTTGTTGGAAAGGGGAGCTAAAGTGTATGCGATTTCCCGAAATGACCAATCCTTGGGACATCCCAATTTGACTTGGGTTAAGCTCGCACTTGAATCGAAAGACGAGGTAATGGAAGCATATAAAGCCATATCCCCGGACTGGGTATTCCACATGGCCTCTTATGTATCTGCTGCTCCTAGTTACGATTTGGTCATGCCTACCTTTCAAAGCAATCTTGTCTCGACCCTACACATGCTTATGGCAGCTAAAGAGTATGGATGTGAGCGTATGATTGTAGCCGGTACTTCTGAAGAGCGGGTTGACGATGTAAAAGAAATCCTCCCAGCATCTCCCTATGCTGCGGCTAAGTTGGCCAGTAGTGCTTATGCCCGGATGTTCAATAAATTATATGACGTCCCGGTATGTATTACCACCTTATTCTCCGTTTATGGCCCCACTCCCCTTAAACCTAAAAGGGTCCTCCCATACGCAATTAGTGAGCTGCTGAAAGGAAAATCTCCCGAATTCTCGAGTGGAAAACGGCGAATTGACTGGATCTATGCCGATGATGCCATCGAAGGACTGCTCAAAACCATTCAGTCTAAGGAAGCCGAGGGACAGACATTTGACCTTGGAACGGGCAGTATGTTGACCATAAGGGAGTTAATAGATAAGGTTGCAGACATTATCGGTGGCTCAGGGCGGCCAGTTTGGGGTGCCAGACCAGATAGGCCCATGGAAAATGAGGTGGCTGCTGATCTGAACAAGACGCAGTCTATCATTGATTGGCAGCCAACTGTAGGCCTGGAAGAAGGATTGAAAATTACCATTGATTGGTACCGGACATTTCAACAGCAGAAATAAAAATAGTTGGCAACTATTCGGTAATCTGGCACGCTCTTGGCTTTACATGAGGCGAGGGCATATGTAAGTTTTCAGCCCTTTTGTTGAACAAACCCATTGCTCTTGTGAAAAGGAAAAGCTTGATGTTGTATACACTCCAAATTTTTAACACAAACATCTTTCATGGCAAACCCTAACCAGCCAACCATTTCCCTGGGCATCCCCACTTATAACGGAGCCAAACGCATTTCCTCGGCCATTGAGTCGATTTATCGACAGGGCTACGAAAACCTTGAAATTATTATTTCTGACAATGCTTCTACTGATAATGCAGCAGAAGTCATCCAGGAATTTGCTGATAAAGATTCACGAATCCGTTTCTTTCAGCAACCCACCAATTTGGGTCTGATGCCGAACTTTGACTTTGTTTTACAACAAGCCTCTAGTGATTATTTCATGTGGGTGGCAGATGATGATGAGTTGGTCCCTGACGTATTGAGTCGGTATGTAGAATTTTTGGAGTCAAATCCAGATTATTCCCTGGTAAGCGGAATGATCAATTACTGGAAGGGCGATGTGCTGATGCGCTGTGAAAAAGAAATGAGCACGGAGCAGACCAGCCCGGTAAGCCGATTGGTAAACTACTACGGCAAGGTAAAGGACGGAGCCCTCACATATGGCCTTATGCGTACAGAAGCCGCAAAAGCGATTCCTGTGCAAACAATTTTGGGTCCTGATTGGCATCACGTCGCAGGATTGGCCTTTCTAGGTAAAATCAAGCAATTGGACTTTGTGGGCTACAGCAAGCAACTCGGCGGTAATTCGGTGAACTTTGTCAACTATGCCCGAAACTTTGGTGAGCACTGGTTTTGGGGTAAAGCTCCATATATGAAAATTGCAAAGGATGCATTTTCTGAAGTGCTTTACCGGACACCTGCTTACCGAAAAATGAATGTTGTTACCCGCCTATATGCTGCTACTGCTTCTTCTTTTGGGGTGTTGATCCATTTTTATGGAAAAAGGTACCCCAAGATTTTGGCTGGCAAACTCCTGCGTGCCTTCAATATTACAACCCCCAATGAACGGAAGCGCATGCGAAATCAGCCTAAAAAGGGGCAAGTTAGTTTTTCTGAATAGCCTAAAATTCTCTTAGAAAATAGGTTTTTCTAAGGGTCTTTTTCTGGTGCTATTCTTTATTTAAGCCGTTTTTGACATTTTTTTTTCATAACACACATCGTTTCGGCAAAAGATAGATATCCACACGAGAACCTTTTTTTTCTAGGTGGCTCTCCCTTACTTTTGATTCAATGTGTTTGTATTTCGACTGGATGAACATTTTATTAACCTGAATCCATGAAGATTTTAATCACCGGAAACCTGGGATACGTAGGTCCAGGACTTGTGAAAGAATTCCGCTCTCATTACCCTGACGCAACCCTTATCGGGTTTGACATCGGTTACTTCTCCAAACATTTGACCAATACCCACATCAGTCCAGAGTCCTTCCTGGATATGCAGTATTATGGCGATGTTCGTGAGTTTCCCGAATCTCTCCTGGTAGGAGTAGATACCGTGGTGAGCCTTGCAGCCATTTCCAATGACCCTATTGGGAATAAGTTTGAGGAAGTAACCCTCGATATCAACTATCGTGCTACCATTAAGCTAGCCGAAATGGCCAAGCGTAATGGGGTAAAAAACTTTGTATTTGCTTCCAGTTGTAGCGTATACGGTGCAGCTGAGGACGCTGCAAGAACAGAAACCTCAGAAGTAAACCCCCTTACAGCATATGCAAAGTCTAAGGTGTTCTCTGAAAGAGACCTGGAACAATTTGCAGATGATACCTTCAAAGTTACTTGCCTGCGATTTGCTACTGCTTGTGGCATGAGCGATCGTCTTCGGTTAGACCTTGTGCTTAATGACTTTGTTGCTGGATCCATTACTTCCGGGAAGATCACCATTTTGAGTGACGGGACCCCTTGGCGTCCATTGATCAATGTGCTGGACATGGCCCGTGCCATTCGCTGGGCACATGAGCGTGATGCAAAAATCGGTGGTAACTACTTGGTTATCAATACAGGATCAAACGTGTGGAACTACCAGATCAAGGATTTGGCCTATGCCGTAAAAGAAATCCTGCCTGAAATTGAGGTTTCCATCAACGAGAATGCAGAGCCTGACAAGCGCTCCTACCGAGTGAACTTCGACCTGTTCGAACAATTAGCACCCAATCATCAGCCACAGTACGACCTTAAAACCACTATTGATGGCTTGGTCAAGGGGCTTACAGATATAGAATTTGCCAATAAAGACTTTCGCAATTCCAACCTGATTCGCCTGAAGGTGATCAGCGGATTGCTGGAGCGTGGTGAGCTGGATGCGGCTCTTCGCCTCGTGAATCCTGGTGTAACCGTTGCCGGGTAATTCTCTTTCAGTATTGTTTCATTTTTAACCAACCAACATGTCTGCTACTCAAGAATTGCAACAGAGTGAAAGCCACGCTCCTGAAGCTGCCAGCAGTAAATGTCGTTTTTGTTCTACCCCGCTGACTCACACTTTCGTGGACCTTGGCATGTCACCTATCTGCAATGACATGGTGAAGCCCGAGAATAAGAATGATATGGAGCCATTTTATCCACTTCATACCTATGTTTGCAGCAATTGCTATTTGGTTCAGTTGGATGAGTTTGTCAGTCCTGACAAAATCTTTGATGACTACACCTATTTTTCCTCTTTTTCTACCTCCTGGTTGGCTCATGCCAAAGCCTACACGGACTTGATGGCCCAGGAATATGGCATTAAAGAGGATAGCTTTGTCGTAGAATTGGCCAGTAATGATGGGTATTTGCTCCAGTATTTCATGGAGAAGAACGTTCCTGTTCTCGGGGTAGAGCCTGCGCCAAACGTTGCAGAAGTTGCCACTGAGAAGGGAATTCCTACTTTGAACAAATTCTTTGGAGTGAAAACTGCTGAAGAAGTAGTGGCGTCTCATGGGCAGGCAGATTTGATCCTGGGCAATAACGTGCTTGCTCACGTTCCTGATATCAATGACTTTGTTGGTGGAATGAAGGTGCTCTTGAAGCCAGGTGGATTTATCACCATGGAATTCCCGCATTTGTTGACCCTGATTAATGAAAATCAGTTCGATACGATCTACCACGAGCACTTCTCGTATTTGTCTTTCCGTGCAGTAAAGCGTGTATTCAACCACCATGGATTGGACCTGTTCCACGTACAGGAAATCCCTACACACGGTGGATCTCTACGTATCTACGCCAAGCATATCAATGACGAGAGTCGCCCGATCACTGAAGCTGCGCTAGAATTGCTGGACCGTGAAGAGAAGGTGGGGTTTGATGACCTGGAATATTATACCCAATTCACTGAGCAGGTAAAAGAAACCAAGCGTAAGATCTTGGAATTCCTGATCCAGGCCAAGCGTGAAGGAAAAAGCATTGTAGGCTATGGTGCGCCTGGTAAGGGAAACACCCTGCTGAACTACTGCTCCATTCGCGAGGACTTCCTGGATTACACCGTGGACCGTAGCCCACACAAGCAAGGTAAATACTTGCCTGGTACGCATATTCCGGTTTTCTCTCCTGATAAAATTGCGGAAACCAAGCCAGACTATATCTTCATTCTGCCTTGGAACCTCAAAACAGAGATTGTCAATCAGCTGAGCTATTGCCGTGAGTGGGGAGCCAAATTTGTGGTGCCCATTCCGGAAGTTCAGATCATTGACTGATTTAGGTATCATGTAGGTGAGGGTGTTCTTTAATCTGGAAACCTATCACCTATTAGCTAATACCTCTAGGCTAATAACTTATCCCCGGTTCGAGCTTGCTCGTGCCGGGTTTTTTAATTGACTTTTTGACGGGTGTTCGGTAAATTAAGGTGTTTTTGTTTTTAATTAGTCCAATGAGATTGAAAGAAAAAGATTTTTTATACGAGGCAATTATCGCTTTAGAAAAAAATAGCGACTTAAGGATTAATTTTGAATCCAGCCATGATATTTTTGCAAAAAATGATGGAAATATAATTTTTGAAAATTCTGTCCACTTACCAGTTGAAATAAAAAAGGGGGTCCGGAAGCATCATATAAAGCAACTACAGGAAAAGTATCGAGAAAATTCCCACTGGATACTAATCTCAGACTACCTGTCAAAACCCCTTCAGGAATATTTAAAGGAGAATAAAATTTTTTACTTGGATGCGGTGGGTAATACCTATATAAGGCTACCATCTCTCTTACTCCACATTAAAGGTGAGCCACGAAAAGAAACTCCTAAATCGACCTCAAAGCTGACCCAAGCGGAAGTGCGGGCACTGTTTTTTCTGATTTCTAACCCAGATTTATTAACCTATTCCTATCGTAAGTTAGAACCTATTCTTGGGGTAGGGGTAGCAACGCTTTCGAAACTATTTTCTTTTCTGAAGGTCAAAGGGTTTATCAACCCAGATGTTAGGCCATTTTCATTTGAAAATCTTGAAGAGCTAAAAGATTTTTGGATTGCCTCTTATGGAGAAACCCTCAAGCCGCGGTTGCTAAGAGGCAGATTTAGGTTCTCTAAAAATGGGGGTTCTAGGAGTTGGGAAACCTGGGAATTGGGTAAAGAGGTTTTATGGAGTGGAGAGGCGGCCTTAGCACGTATTTCAGATTACTATTTACCGGGAGAGTGGGAAATATATACATCATTACCCACGATAGAACTAATAAAAAGGTATCGGATCATTCCAGACAGCGAAGGGGCAATTGGTGTATATCAAAAGTTTTGGAATGAAGCTGCAAACTTGTCCCTTAATATTCCCTCCTTAGCACCTGACCTGTTAATTGAAGCAGACATAAAGTTAGGAGGAAAAGCGCGGGCCTCTCAGATTTTCAGAGACCGATATGCCCAACATGCTTAAAGTTTTCAACAACAGTTTTCCAGGTGCAGGTGAAATTTTACCTGTTATCCAGAAAATGGAATCCCAACATGGGATTACCTGTACACTTCTGGGAGCAGGTGCGAGAAATGTTTGGCTTGCTGACTATTATCAGGGTAATCCTGGTGCTACAAAGGATGCCGATTTTGCGGTTTTCGCTTCAAGTATGGAGGCATACACTCAGATGAAAAATGTGCTTGTAAGTGAATATCAGTTCGATGATTCTCCCCGCTTGCCACTTACAATGTTGTCTCCAAGCGGAGTATGGGTCGATTTTCTCCCTTTCGGTCCGATCGAAGTAAGTCATGAAATCCCTTTATCCGGATTTGAACGTGCAGCTCAAGTTCATGGATTGGCCGAAGCTTGTTCTCATGCAATTCCATTGGAGTACGAAGGGATGAAAGCAGGAAATGTAGTTTCCCTCCCAGGACTTGTACTCTTGAAATTAATTTCACTTGATGATCGCCCTAATCATCGACTGAAAGATGCAGA
>JBCDIQ010000041.1:0-22789 GCA_039024295.1 Bacteroidota bacterium
CTGCTGCGAACCAACTTGTCCCAGGTGCTGATGTAGTTTGGCAAAAATCCTATACAGATGCCCCTGCATTCATTCGGTTGAATCCAACCAAAGAAATCCCTGTTGCAGAATCCTATGATGTGCTGAATCAGGTGTTGAAAATGGGACAGCATGATGAACTTAGGGCGCTGAGGGCACCTGAGCCTGACATGTTAGGCCACCTCCACAGGCGGTACCAGCAATACCACAATGGATTGCCTGTTGAGGGTACAATGGTAATCACTCACAGCCGTGGTGATCGATTGTATGCCATCAATGGAGACTTTTACACCAACCTAAACGTTGACCCAAGGCCATCTCTTACAGAAAAGCAGGCCCTTCAGATGGCCATTCGGCATACCGGTGCTACTACATATATGTGGGAACACCCTCCAACAAACCCAATGGAATTACATGACCATGAGCACGAGCATGGTCATTCTCATGCAGAAGAGTACCTGTCTTTCGATTATTTTCCCAAAGGAGAACTGGTCATCGCATCCAGAAATGGCGATGCAGCAGAAGCATTTAGGCTCACCTGGAAATTTGACATTTACGCGCGACAGCCCATGAGTCGAAAATTTGTGTTCATTGACGCCCTCAATGGAGAGGTTGTAGATGAGCTGGATCGCATCCATACCATTGATGTGCAGGGGTCTGCCCTGACAGCTTATTCCGGTACCCGGACTATTACCACGGATAGCTTAGGGCCCAATCGTTTCCGCCTTCAAGAGACCGGTCGTGGAAACGGGGTGCGTACCTTCGACATGAATGAGGGAACTAACTACAACAACGCGGTTGATTTTGAAGATACAGATAACCTCTGGAACAACGTGAATCCTCAACTTGATCAGTATGCAGGAGATGCACACTGGGGTGCGGAAATGACCTATGATTATTATTTCCAAAAGCACAACCGAAACAGCATCGATGGGAACGGATTTGCATTGGTCAGCTATGTGCATTATGACCAGAGTTTTGCCAATGCTTTCTGGAATGGTCAGTTCATGACCTATGGGGACGGAAATCCGGGTTCTTCCCTCAACCGTCCTTTGACTGCCCTGGACATTGCGGCCCATGAGGTAACGCACGGCTTAACCACTTTTTCAGCAAATCTGGAATACCGCAATGAGTCTGGTGCGTTGAATGAATCCTTCAGTGATGTGTTCGGTAAAGCGGTCGAGGCTTTTGCCCGCCCCAATAATTTCAACTGGAGAATTGGAGGAGATTTAGGTACAGGGATTCGAGACATGCAGAATCCAAACCTGTTTAATGATCCGAGAAATTACCAGGGCGTTTCCTGGTATACCGGCACAGCTGATAATGGTGGGGTACATATCAACAGTGGGGTACAAAACCACTGGTTCTATTTATTGGTAAATGGGGGCACTGGCACCAATGACAATGGCGATAATTATAGCGTCAATGCTATCGGCTTTGATACAGCAGGTGCTGTTGCCTTCCGCAACCTGACCGTTTACCTGACTCCCCGTTCACAGTATACCGACGCTCGTTTCTATGCCGTAGAATCCGTAATTGACCTGTATGGCTCTTGTACTCGCGCCCACCAGGAGGTAGAAAATGCCTGGCATGCCGTTGGGATCGGTCGGAGGTTCAGTACCACCCCTATCAGTGAGTTTTCCGCACCAGCAGCCGAAACTTGCTCCAAGCCTTACCAGGTAGCTTTCTTTGACCAAAGCTCAGGGGCAAAATCCTGGCTATGGAACTTCGGTGACGGCGACACCAGCTCTCAGGCCAATCCAGTACACCAGTACGCTACTCCTGGGAACTACACGGTTACTCTTACCATTGATGGTATTTGTGGTGGAAACGACACCGAAACCAAAACCAATTTGGTACGGGTAAGCCCGGCTCCTCCTAACCCAACGGTTATTGATGACAAAGTTAACTGCCGTGATCAGGCAACCCTCATTGCCAGTGGACCAGGCGTTATCAGCTGGTTTGATGTCAATGGGAATTTCTTGCAAACAGGAGATACCTTGATTACGCCCCCACTTAGCCAGAATACCGACTTCCTGGCACGGACAGATATTTTGCCTTTGAGCCAAAAAGGGGGAGCACCCAACAACCAGATCAGCACCGATGGTGGTATATTTGCCAGCCCTCAGCGCTTCCTGGAATTTGATGTGTTGAAGCCCAGCACCCTGCGTTCTGTTTTGGTGTATGCCAACACCGCCGGACCGCGCACCATTGAGCATCGCGATCCTACTGGACAAGTACTGAGTAGCGTAACCGTAAATGTGCCAACAGGGGCAAGCAGGGTGACCCTGGACTTTCCACTTCAACCCGGACAAAACCAGCAACTGGCCCTGAATTCTACCAACGGTCTTTTCCGAAACCGTACGGGCGCAAGTTATCCCTACAACATCGGAGGGATGCTAACCATTACCAACAGTACGGCAACTTCTGCACCGCTTGATTTTTACTATTTCTTCTATGATTGGGAAGTGCAGGGAGAGGGATGTCGAAGTGATCGGGCCACTGCCATTGCAGAGGTGGTGGCACCAGATGCCCCCGAGGTAGGAGATACCGCCCTTTGTGAAGTGGGTGCCGTTAACCTCACGGCTAAATCAACTGGGCAGGTCAACTGGTATGATACCAATGGTGCGTTGTTGCAAACAGGAAACAGTTTTACCACCCCTTCTCTCACGACTACTGCACTTTATGTCGTAGAAACAGAAATCCAGACCGCCCCTCAAAACCTTGGACCAGCCACCCCAGCTACAGTTGGGACAGGGGGGTACCACAATTCTGGGTTTGATGCACACTTGCTATTTGAAGTGTTTGTGCCTGTAACCCTGAGGTCTGTATTGGTAGATGCAGGAGATGCTCGTAGCCGGGACATCATTTTATACGATGAAAAGGGCGCTACCCTGCAGACCATTACCCGAACCGTTCCATCTGGGCAAAGTCGCGTACAACTTGACTTGCAACTGCAACCAGGCCGTTATCGCCTTGGGGGCATTAACACCAATCTGTACCGGAACGATGCCGGAGCAAACTTCCCGTATGACATCGCAGGGGTGGTGACCATTACGGGCTCCGCTGCCGGACCGGATTTTTACTATTACTTCTACGATTGGGAGGTACAGGAAGCATCTTGCTTCAGTGATACTTCCCTTGTGACGGTAAGGATTCAAGATCCTGCTAACTTCTTGGCAGACTTTAACTCAGGTCGTACCAATGGTTCCACCTTTCAATTCAATGACCTGACCCCGGGAGCAACCACCTGGCAGTGGAATTTTGGGGACGGAAGTGGTTCCTCCCAGCAAAACCCACAATACACCTATGCCACACCCGGCACCTATACGGTGACCCTGACAGTAAGCGATGGCGTGTGTACCAAAACGGTTATCAAGACCATTGATGCATGGGCTACCAGCATCGCAGACGAGTTGGGACTTACGAGCTTGCAACTGTACCCCAACCCTGGTAAGGGCACTTTCTTCTTAGAACTGGAACAGACTACCCCAGCTCCAATTAAGGTAAGCATCTTTGATCCGGTTGGTCGGGAAGTACAGCAAGCTGCCTGGAATGAAACCACTTATTTACGGGAATCAATTTCTTTGAAAAATGCTGCAAACGGCACCTATTTGATT
Source organism: Bacteroidota bacterium (assembly GCA_039024295.1). Lineage (GTDB taxonomy): Bacteria > Bacteroidota > Bacteroidia > J057 > J057 > JBCDIQ01. The sequence goes on from JBCDIQ010000041.1 coordinate 3,639, forward strand.
CAACTTAAGGTAGGCGATCGCCAGGCATTTTTGAGGTATATAAAACAATAGGTCTCATCAGGTATCACCTGTATTTGGTGACTGTGGCGTAACTATTTATCAAATTCTGGGACTCATTTGGGCAACATGATTTGAGCTTTAGAAAGAAATACTCTTCATTTTTGGCCGTATTTGGGCTGAAAATGAAGAGTTTTTTGTTTGTCTAATCGAAAACATGGAACGGGCTTTTTCTTAATATACATTAAGGCAATACGCTTCAAGGTGAGATAACTTTGCACAATCGATGGGTTTGCGTTTTTGAACACATGCGCTTATGAAAAAAGATATCATCATCACAGGGGGGCATTCCGGGATTGGACTTGAACTCACAAGGCTTCTGTTGAAAAATGGACATAAAGTGGGCCTGATCGTTAGGAGTGAATCTCGCAAAAAGGACGCGCTTGCCCTTTTTCCCAACAATGAATCTGTAGAGATTTTTGTTGCTGACTTGGGAAATCGAGAGGAGATTCAACAGGTAAGCGACGAAATCGCTTCATCCTGGAAAAAAGTAGATGTATTGTTTAATAACGCCGGGCTTCTGTTGGACGATCTGTATTGGTCAGATCATGGAAATGAGCTGCAATTGGAAGTTAATGCAATCAGTCCGTACCTGCTCACAAATGCCCTGAAGCCACTCTTGGAAAAAGCTGCGAACCCAGTAGTGGTTAGCACAGCTACAGGAGGCTTACACAAGAAAAAATCCATTGATATACCTGCCTTCAAAAAGCCACAAAAGTTTACCAAGCTTCTGGGCTCATACATAGATTCAAAATTGGTACTTGTTCTGTTGATGAATTACCTGGATAACAAGTGGGAACACATTCGTTTTGTGAACGTTAATCCGGGAGCCATCAAAACCAAAATGACGGCTGGAAGCGGGATGCCCTTTTGGCTGAAACCCATTAGGAATTTGTTTTTCACCTCACCTGAACGTGGTGGAGAAAACCTATTTAACGCAGCCTTTAGCCAAAAATACCTGGGTAGTGGTATTCTCATCAGTGATGGAAAGATAACTACCATGCAGGTTGAAATCAGTGAACAGGAAATTGAAGAACTATTGGCATAAATAGAATTGGATGTGGAAGAAAGGGAGGATAGAGCGGTAGTCAATCAAGGCAAATTTTGTGAACATAGGGTAAGCAAAGGATTTTGTACCGCCGTTATCCGAACGGCGTAATTCCCCTCCGGTCAGAGACCGTAGGTACATCTTTTCCACGGTATGAGATGCAGATAGCAAAATTCATCGCAGTCAAAAATCGCATATCCTAACTTTGTACACCAAAGAATAGGATTTCTGGAAGTACGTTCGTCGCGTTTGGTATGCTTCAAAAATAGCTTGTAGGCCTTCTGTTACTCCTAAGGACAACAAGCATAAATTGAAATAGAGATTAAACCCTCCAGCAGGAAGGTGGTCAAAGCATGGGACCGACCGATAGTCATAGTCCTCAACAAAAATTATGTAAGCCATGAGAAACCTATTGGTATGGGTATTAATCGCGTTGATGTCATTTTCCTATGAGGCAGAAGCGCAGACCAGAAGCGCGAAGCGCACAAAGGCGAAACGCGTAACCGCAGTAAAAAGAAAGAACGTGCGTGTGGTGCACCGAACCAGGGCCAGACGAACCAGGGTTGTTCATTACCACTACAGATACCTTCCAAGGAGAGGAGCTGTGGTAACCACGGTAAATGCCGGGGCAACAGTTATTGCATTCGGAGGGATTAATTACCGGTTTCATACTGGCATTTGGTACAGGCCTCACCGTTCGGGATGGATGGTTGTAAGCCCTGCCCGAGGGATCAGAATTCGGACCCTGCCCGTTGGCTATCGGAGGATTGTGGCCAGGAATTCGGTGTACTACTATTATTATGGTACCTACTACGTCCAACGGGGAGAGGAATACGAGGTGGTACCTGCCCCAATAGGTGCGGAAGTAGATTCACTGCCTGAAGGGTATGCCACGGTGACCGTAGAAGGAAATGAATACTATGAACTAGATGATGTGTACTATATGCCCAGTGCCAATGATGCAGGAGAAGAGGTGCTGGTCGTGGTGCCCAATCCCAACGGCTGATAAGAACCTTCAAGGTCGATGTACTGCGAAAGAAAGGGGATTTCCTTTCCAACTTTACCAGATGAAGGAACTGTTGATTTCTAGAATTGAATTTCAGGGCAGTTTCTTAATTTTGCGCCATGAAGCAACCGATCAGAGTCGCCATACTGGACATGTACAACCAACTGCCCAACCAGGGCATGCGCTGTATAAAGGAGCTGGTACAGGCAGCACCATTTGAGTTGGATTGGCAGGTATTTGATGTTCGGGCAAAGCATGAATTGCCAGATACTTCTTACGATCTGTACATTTCATCTGGTGGCCCCGGCAACCCGCTGGAGGGAGACGGGGTATGGGAAGTGGCCTACTTTGAGTTGATTGATACCTTGTGGAAGCACAACCTTACGGCTGCGCCTGCTGATAAAAAATACGTCCTGTTCATTTGCCATTCCTTCCAAATGGCCTGCAAGCACTTTGACCTGGCGGATATCGTAAAGCGGAATGTGACTTCCTTTGGCGTGTTGCCCGTACATAAGACTAGGGCTGGGCAGAAAGAACCCCTATTGGGGCCTTTACCCGATCCTTTTTATGCAGTAGACAGCCGGGACTATCAGGTCATCCAGCCTCGATTGGAGGAATTTGAGGAACACGGAGCAACCATTGTGGCCTTAGAGGACTTTCGGGACAAGGCAGGTTTGGAACGTGCGATCATGGCAGTGAGGTTTTCGGAGGAATTTTTTGGAACGCAGTTCCATCCCGAAGCAGATGCGGACGGCATGCTAGACCACTTTTCTCATCCGGAAAAGAAGCAACAGACCATCGACCAACATGGAGAAAGGGTGTATAAACAGATGATGGATGGCTTGCAGGACGAAAACAAGATAGCCCTAACCTATAGCAGCCTGATTCCGGGCTTTATTCATGATTCGGTGGAGCGATTGGAGGTATTTCGGTGATGTTTTCTCCCAGCAGGTAATTTGTTGTATCGTTTCCTGTTCAAAGGTTGATCTATTGCTACTAGCTTTTTAACTTATGTTCATATTCGTCATCCATCAGGGATTGCGGGACTAATGCTGTCTTTTGGAATTGAACATTTAGGGAAATGAACCGACTACTTTCCGTATCACTTTTGCTTCTATTTGCGATTAGCTCCTGCCGAGAGCCGGATTCTCCACAGCCTGCTTCTCAACCGGAGCCTGAACCCATTGTTAATTATCAATCCTACTTGGAACCTGTCAAAGAAGCAGTATTTAAAGAACGTTTGCTTAATTTTTCACCGGGTTTTCCCACCTATTGGCCACAAGATCGGTACCTATACACGCTCCCTTGCTTTAATCCCCAGGATCCATATGAAATAGCCTACCTGCGCACAGATTCGGAAATAATCAGCGATTGCCCTATGGCTTTGTTTATCTTTAGCTTTCGTACAGGGGAGGCGCGTCAGGTATCGAATAACGCTTGCTATGGGCTGGATTGGAGCAATACAGGTTGGTTGATTTACACAGGTATAGATCGAAAAGTATGGAAGGTAAAGGCCGATGGCGATAGTTTGACCCAATTGGCCTTTGGCTCAGGATTTCATAATGATCCTAAATGGAGTCCAAATGGGAAAAGTTTTATTTATGAGCGGATACTTATGACCGAGAATGGCGACCTCATTGGGGGAATTACTGAAACTTTCCGTCCGTTAGCTTGGATTAACGACTCATCTATATTGGGAAGTCACGGTGATCCGTCCAAGGGGTTGATTAATTACAGTATTCCCTCTAAACAGGTAGAAAGCTTTATTCCAAACGAAAACCTTCCCGGTATCTCTTACTTTCGTTCAGGGGAGATGGATATTTTTGTTGATCCGAGTTTGAGGCGTTTAACCTATTTTCTTCGTTTTGACCTGCAAACTCAGCAAATAGATACCATCCGACGTACCTATACGAAGTATCGCTATGGTGTTGGAGATTATACCCCACAAACTAAACATGCTATTGTACAGCTGAGTAGGCAAGACTGGAAGGACTCCATTGCCAATGAAATCTATTCCCGCTCCCATCTCCTGATGCTAGATGAAAATGGCGAGGAGTTGGGAATTGTGCAGCTGCCGGAGTAACCATCGCAAGATGGATTTCCTAGGTGGTCGAAAGCTCAGGAAGTCTATCATAAAATGAATCTGAAAATGAGCCGACTATTTTCCGTACCACTCTTGCTACTACTTGCGATTAGCTCCTGCCGTGAGCCTGACTCCCCCCAGCCTCCGCCTGAACCCATCGTAAATTATCAAGCCTATCTGGCTCCTGTTCAAGAAGCAGTATTCAAAGAAGATCTCTTCAATGGTTTTCTGACCTCCCCGTCTTACTGGCAGAAAGACCGATATGCCTACCGATTCCCATGCTTTAATCCTGCTGATCCCTATGAGATTGCCTATTTGCGGGAGGACCGCGAGGTGACAGGTGACTGTCCGATGGCTCTATTCGTTTTTAGCTTTCACACAGGAAAAACCCTGCAGGTATCGAATAACGCTTGCTACGGATTGGATTGGGGCAGTACAGGTTGGTTGGTCTACACAGGCATAGATCGAAAAGTATGGAAGGTAAAGGCGAATGGCGACAGTTTGACTCAATTGAGCTTTGGTTCAGGGTTTCATAATTACCCGATATGGAGTCCGGACGGTAGCCGTATTGTTTACCAACACGAACGGGAGATTCGGCTGATTGATGCTGATGGAAACTTTGTGAAGGATGCTATTCATTGGTTTTGGCCGTTTGAATGGCTTAATGATGATGAAATAATGGTAGGCCAATCTCCATTAGGAGGCTTGGCCGCCTACAGTTGGAGTTCTGACTCTTTAGCGGTGCTGTATAGGGGAGGATCATTTCGTTATATGTCCTATTTTGACCAGCAGTCCTCAAATGTTTTCCTAGACTCAGACACGTCGCCTCACTTTTCTAAGTATAGCCTAACTACGAATAAAAGAGATACGCTAAGGCGCACATACATAACTTACGGATATGGTTTGGGAGATTTTGCTGCCCAAACAAACAAGGCGATTATCCAATTAGGTCGTCGCGACTGGAAGGATTCTCTCGCCAACGAGATTTATTTCCGTGCGCACTTGCTGATGCTAGATGAAAATGGCGAGGAGTTGGGAATTGTGCAGTTGCCGGAGTAATCCAAGAAAAAGGTTTATCAAGTGACTCAATGATACGGCAGCCCAGACCTCGAAGGTTTCCAAAACCTTCGAGGTCTTGTGCACCTTCTGATGCTGGATGAAAATGGGAAGGAGCTGGGAATCGTACAGTTGCCGGAGTAACAAAAACGTAGGTGCCTAATCACCTAGGGAATTGTCTGTAGCCTGATGGATAATCTTGGTGAATTTCTTCAAGGTACTTCGATCAGCCAACAGCAACCCGATACTCCGAGAAACCGGATTTTGTGCTATCTTTGAGCATGATGCTACGGACCCGGTACGTGGGCGTACAGCCCTATAAAACCCGTGACCGGCACCTCTTTTTCGGCCGGGATAATGACATCGAGAACCTGCATGACTTCCTCATGCTGGAGAAATTGGTGGTGCTGTTCGGGAAATCGGGTTATGGGAAGAGTTCGTTGCTAAGTGCGGGGATTGTTCCAAAATTGACCGATAAGGAGCAACCTGTTTCCGCTCAGTTCACACCGGTTGAGGTGCGTTTCGGGACGTATATTGAAGGCCAATCTTTTTCGCCCCTGGAAACTACCCGTAGGTTTATTGAGCAGGTGGCAGGGGAGGGGAACCCCAATTTTCTGCCCAATGAAGATGCTGAACGCAGTTTGTGGCTTCAACTGAAGCGGAAACAAGCCGAAAAAGAAGATCAGTTTGTGCTGATATTTGACCAGTTTGAGGAGTTTTTCTCCTATCCGCTCGATCAACAAGAGGTCTTTCGCAAGCAATTAGCGGAACTGCTCTATGCCACTTTGCCGGAAGTAGTTCGCAGAAACCTGGAAACGCTTTCAACAGAAGAAGCAAAGTTTGCCGTACAGCCGTTGAATGTAAAAGCCATGCTTTCCATTCGCAGCGATCGAATGAGCTTTCTGGATACGATGAAAGATGTGCTCCCAGCCATCCTGAACAAACGGTACGAGCTTCGTCCCCTTCGGGAACACCAGGCAATTGAGGCTATCGTCAATCCAGCCGAAGCGGGCCACGATGAAGGGGCTTCCTGGAAAGAGGTGTATATCACTCCTCCTTTTGCGTATACTAAGGATGCCATCGAGAAAATCATTCATGAATTGACCTCTAAGCAAGGAGGCGGGGTAGAGGCATTTCAATTGCAAATTGTCTGCGCCGAAATTGAAAAGAAAATTCAGCTAGGCCAGGTATTGAACCGTGACGAAAATGGATTGCCGGACGTATATGAAGGGGATGTCCCTAATTTTGAAAACCTCTACAGAACCTACTATCAGTCTAAGCTAGCAGAAATCCCATTAGATAAACTGGAAGCAGCCCAGCGGGTGCTGGAAGACGGTTTGCTGGCCATTGACCAAGCAACAGGGGAGGGGAGGAGGATGAGTGTAGATAGCCAAGCGTTGCTGGGACAATTTTCTGAATTAGGCTTGGACAATGACTTGCTCCAACAGCTTGAGCGTACTTATCTCATTCGGCGGGAAATCAATACCGTAGGGGGCTTTAGCTATGAAATCTCCCATGATACGCTGGTTGGCCCTGTACAGAAAGCACGCGCTGAGCGGGAGATAGAACGGGCGAACCGTAAATTTCGAAGACTTTTAGGCGCATCTGTATTGGTAGCCGCCTTGTTCATAGGTGCTATCGGGTTTACCCTATGGGCATTGAAACAACGTGACATAGCGGAATCTGCCCTTCAAAGGGCTGAAATTGCCCAAGACGAGGCTGAAACAGAACGGAAATTGGCCGAAACTGCCAAACAAGAAGCTGAATCAAACCTGATTCGAGCAAATCAGGCCTTGCTAGGGATGAACCGGGAAAAGTTGCGGGCAGCGGAAGCTGAATTAGCTAAAAAGCAATCGTCTCTCCAGCGATTCCTAAAAGTATTTCCAGGAGAACTCAAAGCTATTCAGGAACGAGAGGAGGGAGTACGTACGGCCTTAAAGGTTAGGGATCGATACCAGTACATTGTCGATTCGCTCAGAGTGATCTCGAAAGAGTGAAAATAGGTTTTAAGTACTGGCTTTATGACCCTTTTAAGGGAAATAAGAAAGTCAGACCCTGCTAGGGTCTGGAGGTATGTTTTGCTGTTAGCTACAGAAGTTTGACCTTTATAAGGTCAAACAACCCCTTGGGGGTTAAACCTCTGTAGTGGGTGTATCTAGCAAACACCGACCCTATCGGGGTCGGACCTCTCAAAATCAGCTTCCGCAACTTTTGTCAGGGAACCTTAGGCATTAGCTATTGGGTATTAGGATTTTAACTTTTACCCCCCAATCGTCGCCATGGACTCAGTCACTTTTTTAGACTTTTTGCGATTGCGCTCGGCTTCGTAGCCGTCCTTCGCTCGGGTGTTAAACGCAGAGAGGAAGGCCTCTTTGAGCTTTTCGTCTGTGGCACCATCACGCATTACTTTTTTGATGTCCAGAACCCCATCGTCATACAAGCAGGTCTTGAGCATGCCCTTGGCCGTCATGCGGATGCGGTTGCAGGTACCGCAAAACGTCCGGGTAAACGCAGCGATGATACCGATTTTTCCCTGGTGGCCAGGAACCTTGTAGTTGTAGGAGGTTGAATTTGGGCCGTCCGGTACCTTTTCCAGGTCGGGATATTCATTTCTGAGTTCTTCTAAAATCCGACGATGGTTCCAGTGCAATTGCTCATAATTGGCCCCATTCCCATTGAACGGCATCTCCTCGATAAACCGGACACCTACCGGGTATTTCCGGGTAAGCTCCGCTAGCGGAATCAAATCCTCATGATTCTTGCCCGCCATCACCACCGCGTTGAGCTTGGTTTTGATGTTGTTGTCCATCAACTGATGGAAGGTCTCCAACACCTTTGGCAATTCATCTCGTCGGGTAATGTGGTGGAAGCGCTCACGATCCAGGCTGTCAATGCTCAAATTCACCGCATTCACCCCCATGGCTTTCATCTGGTCGATGTATTTGCCTGTCAGCACGCCATTTGTGGTGATATTGATTTCCTCTAGTCCTTCAATCTCACTCAAAGACCACATGAAATCGATCAAATTACGCCTTACGAAAGGCTCTCCGCCCGTAATGCGGATTTTCTTGATGCCCATTTGGACCAGTACATCCACCAACCGGAGCATTTCCTCGTAGGTGAGCAATTCTTTTCTAGGCAAATAGTTAATCCCTTCTGCCGGCATACAGTAGAAACACCGCAAATTGCACCTATCTGTCACCGAAAGACGCAGGTAGTCTAACGGCCTGCCATGGTTGTCGTAAAGCATGTTTTTTAAGTTTTCGGTGTACAGTTTACAGTTTTCAGTGTTGAGGCCTTTAGGGCAATGTACTGAAAACCGTAAACCGAGAACTGTAAACCTGGCTTATTCCTTGATTTTCTCTATTGAACACACAATCAATTTCGAAGTAGGCGTATTGCTTTTGTCAGCTGTGCTGTCAATGGGTACCAAGACATTGGTTTCGGGGAAATAGGTGCCGATACATCCTTTTGGAATGTCGTAAGGGACGATGAGGTACTTATCCGCACGGCGAATTTCTCCTCTGTAATGCCCGAGTAAGTTAACCATTTGGCCTTTGGAAAGTACTTCCCGGTCCATGTCCTCAACATTCATCATAACCACCCGACGCTCATTATAAATACCCCGATAGCGGTCGTCCAGCCCATAAATGGTGGTGTTGTACTGGTCGTGGGTACGCAGGGTAATCATTTTGTAATACCCCTCTGGCAAATTGTGGCGAGCGACTTCGTTGAGGGTGAAGTTGGCCTTTCCATTAGGCGTATTGAACTTGCGAACCCGTGCGCCGTTTGGCAGGTAGAATCCTCCTTTTTGGCGAACCCGCTGGTTGTAATTGTCGAAGCCTGGGATAACCGCTTCAATCATGTCACGAATGCGGTCATAGTTGTCAGAAAGCACCGACCAGTTGATGGTGCTTTTGCCATTCAGGGTTGCTTCTGCTAAGCGCACCACAATGTCAGGCTCACTGAGCAGGTGCTTGGAAGCAGGTTTCAAGTCACCTTTAGACATGTGAACTACGCCCATGGAGTTTTCCACGGTCACAAATTGGGTACCTTCTTTTTGTACATCTTTTTCTGTACGTCCCAGGCATGGGAGAATCAGGGCACGCTTTCCGTGGACCACGTGGCTCCTGTTTAGTTTAGTGGAAACGTGAACCGTCAGGTTGCACTTACGCAGGGCTGCTGCAGTATATTCTGTATCAGGTGTTGCGGAGATAAAATTACCGCCCATGGCAAAGAATACCTTCCCGTTACCTGCGTGCATCTCTTTGATGGCATGAACCACATCCACTCCATGGTGACGAGGCGGCTCAAATTTGAACACTTCCTGCAATTTATCCAGGAACGCCGGCTTGGGTGCTTCCCAGATGCCCATGGTGCGGTCTCCTTGCACATTTGAGTGTCCACGTACCGGACAAGTCCCTGCGCCGGGCTTACCGATGGCACCTTTTAAGAACAGGATATTGGCCATCTCCTGGATGTTGGCCACTCCGTTTTTCTGCTGGGTAAGCCCCATGGCCCAGCAGATGATGATCTTTTCATTGTGGATGAGCAGGTCTGCTGCTTCACGGATAAGAGATTCCTCTACCCCGGACTCTTTGACCATATCCTGGAAATCGTGGGTGCGTAAGTGATCTACGAATTCCTGGTAACCGTGCGCATAGGTTTTGATAAACTCATGGTCAAACACAGTTCCGGGAGCCGCATCTTCCGCTTCGAGCATTAGCAGCATTAAGGCTTTTGCCAGTGCGATGTCAGCGTTCACAGAAACCTGGAGGAAAATATCTGTCAGTTGAGTCCCCGTGCCCAGAATATCTCCTACACTTTGTGGGTGCTTGAATTTCATCAAGCCCGTTTCGGGAAGGGGATTTACCGTGATGATCTTTCCCCCATTGCGCTTACATACTTGTAACGAGGTCATCATCCGAGGATGATTCGTCCCGGGGTTTTGGCCAACAACCATTACTACCTCTGCATTTTCCAAGTCTTCGAGGGTTACGGAGCCTTTTCCGATACCGGTGGTGGCAGAAAGGCCCTTCCCACTGGATTCATGGCACATATTGGAACAGTCTGGTAAATTATTGGTACCAAACATCCTTACAAACAGCTGATACAAAAAGGCCGCTTCATTGCCAGTCCTACCTGAGGTATAGAAAATGGCCTCATCAGGGGAATCCAAGCTGTTGAGTTCCTTAGCAATGATGCCAAATGCATCTTCCCAAGAAACAGGCTCATAATGATCCGAACCTTCTCTTAGCAGCATCGGATGGGTTACCCGACCACTTTTTCCAATTTCATAATCTGACCATGTTCCGATCTCCTTCACAGAATGCTTACGGAAGAATTGAGGATCTACTCTTTTCAGGGTAGCTTCTTCTGCAATTGCTTTTGCCCCATTTTCGCAGTATTCTCCCAGGATAGACCGCTTGTCATCCGGATCAGGCCATGCGCAGCCGGGACAGTCAAACCCGGTAAATTGGTTCATCTTAAATAAGGTCGTCATTCCTCTTATGGGACCTGCTTCCTCAAAAATGTGCTTTACTGCATTGGTGACGGCGGGAATACCTGCTGCAGTAGTCTTAGGTTTACCTAACTTCATACCGGTAAACTTTTCCGGTGGTTGAGCATTGGTCTTAACCTGCTCTACGTTTTGTTCCTGCTGTTCTGCTTTTGTTATGGGTTGGTCTGCCATGGGGACAAAGTTAGTTGAGTTTTACTTGTTGATTGGGATGGGGGAACGTATCTACATCCTCCAGAGAATCGCGATGGAGGCACTTAAAGTCTTTTTCGATCAGTAATTCAATTTGATCAGTGGCGGAAACGGTAATTGAGGTGCTCAAGCTTACCTGAGAGGTGGAGGCCCATTCGGTCCCCAGTTCTTGTGGGACCTGGATATCAAGTTTGCCTTGGTCAAAAGTAGCGGTGAGTTGGTTCTGCTGAGCAGCCACCTGAAGGGTTACCTCCAAGGATTGAGGAAGCAGTGGTAGGTTGAATAGTACCAATCCTTCTTCCTGGAATTGTGCTACCTCTGATTGGGTGAGCCTCATACGAACAGATGAATGATGAAACCGGACTTTCATATCAGTAAGCTTATAGGTTCGTGAACACGTTCAAAACCACAATAAAGATTGAACCGATTGTTGCGAAGAAATCCAACAAGGCTCATATTTGACTCATTAGCCAAATTTACGGCAAGGCTCGATGGAGCCCCTACAGCTGCCATAAGTGGAATTCCCCCCGCAATTGCTTTCTGTACAAGTTCAAAACTTGCTCTTCCACTTACCAGAACGACATATGTGTGTAAAGGGACCAGACCTGATTCCAGGGCTGCTCCTATGAGTTTGTCCATTGCATTGTGTCGTCCTACATCCTCCCGCATCATGATAAGGTCTCCATCTGAGGAGAATAATGCCGCTGCATGAAGTCCGCCTGTATGCTCAAACACGGCCTGGGTGGCCCGAAGGGTTTCAGGTAATTGGTGAAGAACATCGCTTGAGATCATGGGTGCTGAAGGGGGCAACAACCTGCAGTGTGATTGATGAACTGCTTCAATGGAGGTCTTCCCACATACCCCACAACTGGAGGTGGTGTAGAAATGTCTTTCCAACTTCTTGAAATCAATCTCAACCTCGGGCTGCAATTCCACGCGTACTACATTGCCCACCTCTTCTTGTCGACCTACATCTCGGCAATGGGTTATTTCTCGGACCTGATCCGCAGATTGTATGATCCCTTCTGTAAAGAGAAATCCTAAGGACAGCTCGAAATCATGCCCCGGCGTACGCATCGTTACGGAAATGCTACGTTGCTCACGGTCGCTGGCTGGACCAAACCCAATGCGTATCTCCAATGGCTCTTCTACCGCTAGGAGGTCAGGCGTGAGTTCCGCTTGATCTTGAACGAAACGTTTTAATTGTACAGGAGCAACGCTGGCTTTCTTCATATGAAGCTTTTTCAGTATAAATCCTTAAGAAAAATATGATTTTCAATAATTATTGAAACCTTCTAATGATACAATTTAGCCACCTTTATTTGTAAAAAATAGACCATTCTTATCAAAAATAAATGACACGATTCTGCCATTCTTTCCATTTAATCCTTCCCAACTTCCAACATATCGGTTTTCTGTTAACCTTAATCAATTAAGTTTATGTCCGTCTTATCCTTTCTCGACAGAGAGAACACAGTTGCCAAACCAGGGTATAATCGCTGGTTGGTTCCCCCTGCTGCATTGGCTATACATTTATGTATTGGTCAAATTTATGCATACAGTGTATTTAATAAGCCTATGACCCAATTGCTGGGAGCAGAGCAGGGCTTATCAGAAGGAGGTGCTTTTATTTCCGCTTCCGGAGATTGGGAACTCACCACGTTGGGTTGGATTTTCTCCATTGCCCTGTTTACCCTTGGAGCCTCTGCGGCCATATTTGGAAAATGGTTGGAGCGGGTAGGACCTCGTAAGGCCATGTTTGCTTCTGCCTTGTGTTTTGCTGGTGGATTCTTCGTTTCAGCTGCCGGGGTAGGATTGCATAATATCTGGTTGATTTACTTAGGCCATGGTGTTATTGGTGGAATAGGATTAGGGTTGGGATATATATCTCCAGTATCTACGCTTATTAAGTGGTTCCCTGACCGTCCAGGTATGGCTACCGGTATGGCCATTATGGGCTTTGGTGGTGGTGCCATGATTGCTTCCCCTATGTCTGTTGCATTAATGGATTATTTCTCTTCCGGTGCAGGCGTGGCTGGTTCACGTGGGGTAGGCGAAACCTTTCTAGTAATGGGAGCTATTTATTTTATTTTCATGATGTTTGGGGTATTTACTGTTCGAGTTCCAGCTAAAAACTGGAAACCCGAAGGCTGGACACCTGCACCTAAAGGCCAGAACAAGATGATTACCACTGCAAATGTGGATGCTGATACTGCCATTAAAACGCCCCAGTTTTGGTTAATTTTTGCTGTACTGATGCTGAACGTAACTGCAGGGATCGGTGTATTAGGCCAGGCATCTGTAATGATTCAGGAAATGTTTTCCGAGTCAGTGGTAGGTTCGGATTTGGCTGTGACTGCCGCTGCCGCTGGTGGATTTGTGGGCCTTCTCAGTTTGTTCAACATGGTGGGCCGCTTCTTCTGGTCTTCCTTGTCAGATAAGATTGGTCGAAAAAATACCTATAGTGTATATTTTATCTTAGGTGCTGTCCTCTACTTTGCTGTTCCTACCACAGGTAATATGGCAAGTATCGTATTGTTCGTAACAGCCTTCTGTGTGATTATCAGTATGTATGGGGGAGGATTTGCCACAGTACCTGCTTACTTGAGAGATATGTTTGGTACCATGGAAGTAGGCGCAATTCACGGGCGTTTGTTGCTTGCCTGGTCTGCTGCTGCCATCTTTGGCCCGGTGTTGATCAACTACCTACGTGCTTATCAGATTGAAACAATTGGGTTGGCACCAGCACAAGCTTATTCCTTTACGATGTATATCATGGCAGGGCTGCTGTTGGTAGGATTGGTATGTAACCTCATGGTGAAGCCAGTTGATGAAAAATACCATTATGCAGAAGAGGACACTGTATCTGCTTCCAAAGAGGCTGCACCCGCTTAATTTATCATTTCTAATCTGTTCAAACATTTAAATTTTACATATCATGAGCGAATCTTCAGATAACTCAATGGTTAAGGTGATACTTTCTTGGGCCTTTGTTGGAATTCCCGCCATTTGGGGCGTTTCACAGGTCGTCGTCAAGTCACTCGCATTGTTCAAGTAACAGGAAACACATTCTTTTTTGATAGCCATCTCTGAATTCTTTGGAGGTGGCTTTTTTATAACCTTTCGACAAATTATTGGGTTTTCTATATATATTATCTTAATTTCAACTAAGACTAAACAATCAGACAGAACTGTTAACCTCCCATTGCGATGCACCCACCTTCCGGAACTCCCATCCAGATAGGCCCAATAAAAATTCCAAGGACCCATGCTGCGGGCACCTTATTGGTAGTCGGTATTTTGCTGTTAACGGTCGAACTGGTCAAGGCCCCAGAAAGTGGGTGGCTATTCCTGGCGGTACTATTTATGGCTGGAAGTGGATTGGTAGCTACGGTGCTTTTCCAACAAAAGCATGAAGACCTTGTGTCTATGGAGCAGGCTTTGGAAGAAAAGGAGGATCAAATAGGAAGTTTAGAACAAGCTATCAAAGGCCTCAGTGGAAAGTTGCAGGCAGAACAAGCAAAATCTCATGCTGTTCCCAGTGTAGAAGAGTTACTCCTACAGCTTTCTACATCCATAGAATACCAGGAATCCCTTCAGCAGGCAAAGGTGAATCAGTCCTTGGAGATTGGCAGGAAACTCTTTTTCGATAAAGGCCCCGTCAAAAGGGTAATGGGGAAGTACCATTCTTTGGACAGCACCAATCAACTCTCGGGTGCGCGTAAGCGGGTAGAATTGCCCTGTTTATCTTTGGCGGGAAAATGTTTGTCCAAGCAGCATGAGTTAGTGAATGAAATCCAGGCAGAGACCGGATGCAGTGTCACCATTTTTCAAAAAATCCAGGAGGGATATATCCGCGTGGCAACTACTATCCTTCAGGTAGACGGCTCACCCGCAGTAGGCACCTACATTCCCAACTCTTCCCCTGTGATTGAAACCGTTGAAAATGGCGAGGTCTACACAGGACGTGCATTTGTGGTAAATGCATGGTATGCTTCAGCCTATGAGCCATATTATGTAGATGGTAAGCTTGCAGGGATGATTTATGTAGGAATAAAAGAGGAAAACACCTTGAGTTACCAGCTAAACCTGGATCCCAATGTTGCCCCTGTTTTTGAGGAATTTGCAGAGTTCTTCTGTAAAAATGTAAAGGATCTCGAAGGAAGCATTCGTCGATTGGTTCACTTTTTTACGCTCAACCAAGCTTCGGATCAACCTTCTGTAATAATCTCCCAAGGTATCAGGGAAATAATCGGATTACTGATCCAGGCCCGGTTCCGCAAAATGGTTGCAGAAGCACCAGAAATGGAGAATGGTGAAGCCCAAATGGAAAGCGTGACTGATTTCATTAGAAACAACCTCACTAAAACACTTTCAGTAGAAGAATTGGCGGATATGGCCTGCATGAGCCAGTCCTCTTTCTTCAGGTATTTCAAAAATGCCTACGGGCAGTCGCCTGGAGAGTACATCCTCAAAGAACGCATGAAGAAAGCAGAGGAATTGCTGCAGGTTCCCGGCAAAAGCGTTTCGGATGTATGCTATGAAGCAGGCTTTAGCAGCCCTTCCTACTTCATCCGAATCTTCAAGCGCGCGCACGGATTCACCCCTAAGCAATTCCAAAAGCAGCTCAAGCAAACTGCTTAAGAAGACCTTCAATTAGTTGAATATATGCAGATCACCTTGGTTGCATTCGGCATCAGCAAAGATATACTAGGTGCTTCTTCCCTAACCTATGAGCTAAGGGAACCTGCTACAGTTACAGGCTTGCTTGACCAATTGAACCAGGATTATCCTGAGTTTAAGCGATTGGCCTCCATTCGGGTAGCTGTGAACGAAGAATATGCTTCCAACGAATTGGCCATATCCGAGCATGACGAAGTGGTGCTGATTCCGCCGGTGAGTGGGGGGTGAGTAGCCCGTGCTCATGTTAAATTTGATCTAGCAACCCATACATTTTCTACCCATATGGATTCAACCGTTCAGCTTAAACATGTTCCTCACATAGCGATTCACGACTCCCCTCTGGATGTTCAGGCAATCCTGGATCAGGTGTATTCTGATAAGTGTGGCGCGGTGAATGTATTCATCGGGACCGTCCGCAACAGCACCAAAGGCAAACAGGTCGTTCGCCTGGACTTTGAAGCCTACAAATCCATGGCAATCAAAGAAATGAACAAAATCGCTCTCCGCGCAATAGACCAGTGGCCGGTGGAGCATATCGCCATTGTGCACAGAACAGGAACCCTGGCTATTGGGGAAATAGCTGTCGTGATTGCCGTCTCAACCCCTCACCGAGCAGCTTCCTTTGCTGCTTGTCAATTCGCCATTGATACCCTCAAAGAAACGGTGCCCATCTGGAAAAAAGAGATTTTTGAGGATGGGGAGGTTTGGGTGGCTGCGCATCCGTAGGGGAAACCGGATCCTACAATTAACATCAGTCTTGGGGGGAATACGTGAGTACATCTATTAATTCGCCATTCAGGTGGTCAAAATCTGTATCCGAGGTAATGAGTGTGCCGCTGGTTACCATAGCAGTTGCAGCTATCCAAAGATCATTTTTTCCCATTTTTACAGCACTACCTTTTCTGACCCTTTTAGTATTTGATTTATTACTGAAAGTTTCAATTTCTACATACATATCTATCAAATCCCTGTACCTTATTTCAATTACAATTGAATCGTCAATCAACTTTTCAATAGCCTTTTGTTTAAGCACTCCCCAATTGTACCTGGCAGCTAATGAATATATTTCTGCAATAGAAACAATTGAAATGATGGACTCATTTCCACTTCCAAAGGGTGCATAATTCTTTTCTAAAAAACTCCTGGTATTTTTGTCTCGAACATAGAAAAGAAGAACATTGGTGTCTAAGACGTATCTCATCTATTTCAAGTCTTCCAATAATTCTTCAATAGATTGTTCCCATTCTAGTGAGTCTACCGTTTCCTCAAACGCTTTCATGTTTAGCTGTTTTAAAGGTCTTTCTAGTTTTATCTTTTCAAGGTCAACTTTGTCCTCAATTGTACCAACATAAAATGAAAAGTCCAGCGCATTCTTGGGTGTTTCCGCCTGCTTGAACTCTCCTGTTCCAACATCCAAAAGGAGTTGCTCAATGGATTTTAATAGCCAGTTATCATTAACAAGCTTTATTTTATCGATGATATTTTTTTTCCTGGTTTCTACACTCATCATCTTTAGGTAATATAATTAACGCGAATACCCATCGATCAGTTACATCAAACCCCTCCTAAGTCAATCCCAATTTCTAGGTACTGTCATTCATTTTTCCTTAACCTCTCAAGCTCATTTACCCGGCACCTATTGACATAAACCGGGAAATAAGCTACGTCTTCTTCTGCTAATCAATATGCCAATAATCCTAGGAGCTACAAAATTTTCCCCTCACGAGTGCAACCATTTCTTCAGGGCACGAGTGCCAGAAAGGTTGGTTTCTTACAGAAGGCTGATATGGAATTCAAGACAAAACCTCATGCCTATCACCTAACCCCTCAAACCTTTTCTTCCTACTCAATCATCTTCTCGATCGGCACCACCAAAATCCCTTCGGCACCTGCGCCACGCACTCGCTCGATCACGTTCCAGAAGTCGTCCTCGTTGATCACGGAGTGGAGAGAGCTCCAGTCAGGATCAGCCAGAGGCGTAACCGTAGGGCTTCGCATGCCGGGAAGTAATTCACTTACGGCCTCAATCCGTGAATTGGGTACGTTGAGGAGGATGTATTTGGCATTGCGCGCTTTGAGCACAGAATGCATCCGAAACAACAGTTGATCCAGGCTAGCCTGCTTGGCTTCTGAGAGCTCAGGGTGCTGGATAAGCACTGCCTCTGATTTCAGCATGACCTCCACCTCTTTGAGGCCGTTGGCCATGAGGGTGCTACCCGAGCTCACCAGGTCGCACACAGCATCTGCGAGGCCAATACCTGGGGCAATTTCCACCGAGCCGCTGATTTCGTGAATCTGTGCTTCTACTCCCTGCTGCTCCAGGTAATGTGCCAGGAGCACGGGATAAGAAGTGGCAATTCGTTTGTCTTGCAAGCTTTCAGGGCCGGTATAGGTCGCTTCATTGCGCACGGCCAGGGATAGGCGGCATTTGGCAAATCCCAACCTCAGGGTGGTATCTACTGCTTCCTGTTTTTCCAGCAGGACATTTTCCCCCACAATGCCCAAGTCCGCGGTTCCATTGGACACATATTTGGGAATGTCGTCGTCTCGAAGGAAGAATATTTCCAAGGGGAAGTTGTGTGCCTGGGTTTTGAGGCGGGTTTTATTGTGGCTAAATGAAATGCCACATTCTTTGATGAATTTCAGGCTGCTTTCACTCAGGCGGCCAGATTTTTGGATGGCGATGCGCAGGATGGATTCCAAAGGATATACAAATTAGAAGTTCGCTATATGTTTTGCGAAGTTAGGGGATTTGAGGAATTTTTCGCCCTTTCGACCCGCTTTAATCTGGTGTTTGCCTAGCAATCAGGATAAGCTCGGACTCGGTCCCGCTAAAGGAAAGTTCTGGGGGATGACGTGCTTCATGTATCACCTCCCAGCCTGTTGAATCAAGTGCTTCTTTCAGATACCCTGCTTCATGTAAATAGATGTGTGCTCCTGACTGTTTATTGCTGGCGTACCGGATGCCGGAATCAGCGTATGCTCCCTCGATGGTACTGAAGTAGATTACAGCGCCCGGCTCTGAAATGGCAGTTGCATCTGCAATCAATTGAATAGCTTCTTCCCGTGAAAGGTAGGGCAGGACGAATCCACATAAGATGCCGTGATACGTAGCAGGCAGGTTCACCATCTCCCGGCAATCCATTACCTCAAAGGTTGCCGTGGGGAAATTCTGCCTCGCGAGCCTAACCATGTTGGGTGCAAGGTCAATGCCAAGTAATTCGAGGTCTGCTTGTTGGTCTAATAAGTATTTGGTTAGAGTTCCCGGTCCGCAGCCAATTTCCAAGACCTTGCTTCCAGGCAATGCTTTGCAAAAAACAGTTAAGGATGCTTCATTGGCGGATTGGTCGGCATAGCGCTCCTGATACGCTTCTGCAAACCGGTCGAAGATTTCACGAGGGGAGAGGATGGGGATATCGGACATGTTTATTGGCTTGATTGTGGAAGAAAGGCTTTAGATGGTAAAAATGCTCAAAGTCAAATTTACGGTAACTACTTCTGATCTTGC
>JBCDIQ010000042.1:0-22602 GCA_039024295.1 Bacteroidota bacterium
GCTGGGTGTTGGTCTGGCATCTATTTGGAATTTGTATCGCACAAGATATCTCTTTTCCTTTCAAATTGAGCCTAACCCATTCTTCCCTATTTATACACACGATAAAAAATGGGCTATCGAAACAACTAAATCAATACTCGCCTATTCGGGTTCTATCCATGCTATTTTTGAGAAAGCCAAAATTTAGGTTCATCTCAATAAATTCTAAGCAACTTATTGTATTCCTCTTTGAACAGCCGAAGGCCAGCTATCATCTGATTCTTTTCCAGGTTTGCAATTACCATCTGTGGATCGAACTTTTCATCATTCACCCTAACACAAATATCAAGGGTATCCTCTACGGGGTTTTCATGTTCATCTTGCCAAATTAATTCAAAATTAAATTCAATTTGCGCTGTCGCAATGGGGGCCAAGATGTAATAAAGCAGGTTATCATCAAGGGTTTCATCTAGGTTGCTCGCTCCATTGTATCTGTTTAAAATGTACAAAGGAAATATAAAATGATATGTCCGTTCATTTCGAACATAATGTGATATCCAATTGGTGAATTCCTGGTTCTCCATCTTTTAACTATTTCCGGCTATCGATTACAAAAGTGCCCAACTGTGCAAAAAACCTAAGTTCTCCTCACATTCGACCTTGTAAAATGATTCCTCACAGGTATCGCCATTCAGATAGGAACTTTTTACCAAACTTTATGAAGAGTACAGCAAGATTGAAAAAAATTCCAATCTCAGTTCAATTTCTGACAATTGGTAACCTAACGAGATAATTGAGAAGCATCGTCTAATATTTCCAAGCCGATTTTTCGGCAAAAATCCTTTAATTTTCTGATCCCCATACTGCTTAAAGCTTTTGTTGATTTAGGAACACTTTTTACACCCGAACAAAGAAAGCAGACATTGGATTGACCAATTATTTCCGATTCTTTATAGTATACAAATGCGATATGAGGGATAAAGCAGGTTGAATTGTTACCTTCAAAGTTTGTAGAATCTATGAGTAGGCCTTTGAGGGTTGTTTTTTGGAAGTCGTTCAGAGCAATATTATTCCCAACTTTCTCATCAAACTTCCCATAGGCATCAACAATATGGTGGTGAACACTCGCAGGATTTCCGTTGTGGCCATTCCAATTATATGCAACAATACTGTCCGCAATTTCAATAACTTTTCCTAGGCTGTCCAACGTTGTCCATTCTAGGTCATCAAAAAACTCATGTTTATCCCATTCTTCTGCTACCTGCGCTTGACCTTCCTCCATAACATTCTCCCCTTTGGCTATATTTTGGTCAGGTATAGACGGGGCACAGCTGCAGAGCAGGAGAAGTAATATTTTGAATGCTACACATCTCATCCTTATTCATTTGTTACTATTTCGATCGGATACTTGGTACACCCGAACATGTGATCCAATCCCATATATGCCTGATCGTATCCATCAAATGTGCGCTCATAACTAAGAGAGCCCACTTCCTTAAGCCCTTCAATCAGTTTTAGTTCTCCGATCTTTTCGAACCGGCCTTTAATGTTCAGCAGGTCTTTGTGTTCTATTGCTTTGATGACAAAACCAAAGCGAAAATTGGGGTTTCCACCAACATAGTTCCAAATCTTTTCAATTCCTGGTTGAGAAGCTCGTGTTTGTTCTCTGTTGAATCCACTCGAAATGGTTCTGCCTAAGATATAAGATCCCCTTACCTGCTCGATAGTAGGCTTTGTGGTTGACTTGTAGATAATTGGTACAAGCCAATAGGAGCAGCTTCCTCGGTGTTGGTCGATTTTCACACAACACGTAACAGCATACTCCTTATTTGATAATTTGAAGGTAAGCACAGCGTTTTCACTAAAAACGAAGTTGGTTATTTTTCGGTGCTTTTTTCGTTTCCTTACCTTTTGGTTGGGCTTTTCGATCTTGCTTAAAAATCTTTTCAGGACCGCCTTCCTTGATTTGCCTTCTTTCTCAGTATATGAAGTCCACACCTTTACACAAGCATCTTTATTGATGACCTCCTTGATATATGCAAGCCTTTCGGAGATCATAAGCCCAAGCTCCCAATATGCCAGCCCACAGCTCGTAACATAAACCTCATTGTCAAAATCATCAAAATATGCTCGTTGTTTCAGTGGGAACTCATCCAGGATCGTGTGTATTTCAGCCCCGCTATCATAAAGGTCCATAATTCCCCAATAGGTGTCGTGAGCTGTATCTCCATCAATTATTTTTGTTCCATCTGTCGCCATAGCCTTCGTTTCTAATTTGAAAAAAGTTCATCCCTCACATCATCAAAAACACCAAATCTGCGATCAGCAGGATCTGGAAGACAATCACCAAAGTGTTGCCATTTTTCTTAAATAAATAAGCCGCTACCAACGAAATGAGCACCAAAGCCGGTAGCACAAGCCCCGTAAAAAGCCGTAAGGAATAATAGGATTTATCTTCGGATGAATCCAGCTTATACCAATTTACTTCATTGAAAATCCTGGAGACTGAGTATTCGACCGTATCACCTGTGTGTACCAGGCGGGCGAACTCTTCTTTGACCGATATTTCCTGTCCAGTCGTGATTACCTTGTAGGAAAAATGGTAGCCGCGTGCCGCATTTTTATAGTCCTCCCGCTTCTTGATCACTTCGAGCACCTGATCGTTTGTTATCCCCCCAGGAAAGACAAAATCAGCTATGATTAACAGGGCAACCAATGCGCAGGCTGCTTGCAGAAATATCCCCAACTTTTGTAGCAGGTCAGTCATTTTGTGCCCTGGATAAATAGTGAAAATTGAAACAGTTCATATGATTTAAACAGTTGTTCCATGTCTTCTCTTATTTTTTCATCGTGCCAGAATGTATATCCCCAGTTATCCATGAGTTGAATCCAATCATTTTGTCTGGTCACGAATAAGACATTCGAGGAATCACGGCCAGCTTCTGTTTTATTTTCTTGAACTAAATGAGCGTATCTGTCAATATGTAGTAGCTTAAATAATTGGGCTACTTCCAATTCTCCATAATCTTTGACCATTAGGTAGTAAGGAGAACAAAATTTTCCATTTATCAGCATCAAGGTTGAAACTTTTTCTTTCACCACACAAAAGGAATAGGGGAAAATGAGTTGCAATTTAGGTTCACCCAGTTTTAGTGGTGCTTCTTATTTTTCTGAGCTTAATCCATTCATGCTCAATACCCTTCATCAGTAGCGCATTGTCGAACTTAACCGAGCCTTTGGGAAATATTTCTTCATCCTCGAAAAAGCTCGACTGTACATTTTTCACTTCTAATAAAGATACTTTCCAATTGTATGCTTTGAGCACCAACCCCTCAAATCCATCCTTATACGGGGAGTACCCCACCGATCCCTGTTCGAAAAAATCAGAAACACAGCTCAAACTCTCAAAAACACTTTCTGTATTCCAGTCGCAAGTCTCTTTAGCTTCGATTGAAAGAGAGGTGTTGTCGTCGCTTAAAAAAGCAACTTTGTACTTCCCGTCAGATTCCTCAACCGAGAATTCTGCCAAATGATGCGTTCCGGGAAAGATACGTCCACCAGCCAGCGAATTCAATTTGGAAGAAGTATCTCTCCTAGGGATATAAACCCCTTCCTTTAATTCCCCATCTTCCTTCCATTCAACTGCAATTCGATGCGCACCGTTCTCAGAGGATATTCCGATTTGTTTGGGAAGGCCTTTCGGCCTGATTTCTTTAAGCCTAATCAGGCAAATACCTGCGATCCCCTTTCCATTCACCAATTTGGGGTTGAATGGCGCTGGCAAATAGTTTTCCAACACGTCTTGGTCAACCTGATAATTGATAAGAATTCGCCTGTCTATTATGCCTTTTATCTTGGGTATGTTCATTATTCTTTATTTCCGTTGATGGTCAGTTTCCTCAGTATTATTAGCTGGCACTCATTCAAACCTTCCATTCCGAAAATGGATAAAATTCCTCGGCTCTACACCAGATATATGGTAGTTCAATATCACATGGAACTCCTTTTTTACATCTTCCGCTTTTATAACATACATAAATCGAGCACCCCGGTTACGGTCCTGCTCCCGGGTTAATTCCCTGGCGTTGTCCACTCCTACTTCCTCCAAGGTTAAGGTCGCCTTTTCCAACGGGCTCCAATTTGCCCATGCATCAAATACTAAGGTATCTCCTGTTCCGAGGGTGTACGGAGTTTGGTTACCCTTCGCATCAGTTTGAAAAATCAACTTTCCATTTAAATAAACATGAATTCGGTCCAGGCCATCTAACCATGATACCCATGAAATGATGAAACAGAAAGATATCCCTACTACCCTCATTCGAATGTCTCCTAATAAGATGTCATCTCCTTAATTTCTCAAATCAACTCCAGAATTCCTAGGTCAAATGTAATGAGTCAAGCCTGTGCAAAGGACAACTAAATTACTTACATCCCACATGCAAATAACCACAGAACCAAGTAGTAAATGACCCTTCATGGAAGCCAAAAACATTCATAAAAAATATATTCAATTTTTCTCATGTTTTCACAACCAATCAGATTCCCAGTTGGTTCAACTAGTAAAGCATTAACAACCATAAACTATACAGAACTATGAGTACGTTTAAGTTTTACATGCCAAACATCAGTTTGATGGGACCTGACAGCCTGAAAGAAATGAACCATGAGATTCAGGCAGCGGGCTACAAAAAAGGACTGATCGTAACTGATAAGCAGTTGGTAAACATTGGCCTGGTAAAAGAGCTGACAGACTTATTGGAGGAAGGAGGAATTGAATATTCCATTTTTGACGAAACCCAGCCTAACCCAACGGTAGGGAACGTGGAAAGAGGGCTGAAACTGCTCCAGCAGGAGAACTGTGATTTTGTGATCTCTTTTGGAGGTGGCTCCCCTCATGATTGCGCGAAAGGAATTGCCCTGGTCGCTGCAAATGGAGGTAACATCAAAGACTACGAAGGGCTGGATCAATCGAAGCACCCACAAGTGCCCCTGGTAGCAGTTAACACCACAGCCGGTACAGCCAGTGAAATGACCCGATTCGCCATCATTACGGATGAATCTCGTCATATCAAAATGGCCATTGTGGACAAGAATACCACGCCTGTGATTGCGGTAAATGATCCATTGCTGATGATGGATATGCCCAAGAGCTTAACTGCAGCTACGGGCATGGATGCCCTCACCCACGCGGTAGAAGCCTACGTATCAACCATTGCCACCCCGATCACAGATGCGTGTGCCCTTAAGGCCATCGAGTTAATCTCGGCTAACCTCAGAGCGGTGGTTACAGACGGAAATGACCAAGATGCTCGAAATGCCATGGCTTACGCAGAATACTTGGCGGGAATGGCCTTTAACAGCGCTAGCCTAGGGTACGTACATGCCATGGCTCACCAGTTAGGCGGATTCTACGATCTGCCTCACGGGGTCTGCAATGCGGTACTCCTCCCCCACGTCCAGGAGTACAACAAATCAGTCGCCGCCAACAAGCTCGCGAGGGTAGCTGTTGCAATGGGAGAAAATATTGACAGACTCACCAACCAGGAAGCTGCTGATGTTTGTATCGCCTCCATCAAAGCCCTTTCAAAGGACGTAGACATTCCATCTGGACTGAAGGAATTAGGGGCAAAGGAGGAAGATTTCGACACCCTCGCCACCAATGCCCTCAAAGATGCTTGTGGACTCACCAATCCCATTCAGGCTTCCCATGAGGACATTGTCGGTATTTATCAAAAGGCTTTTTGAGACTATTTGACACTAATAAGTTAAATTAAATTAGTTATTTTCATCAGTATTGCTACTGATAGATTATAGAAGAGCCGCATGCATGTGGCTCTTTTTGCTAGTAGCACACTCTAGACAAGCTTAGGATTGCAGGACATTTTTGCATTTACCCCATTACAACCTAGCCCCCGAATACTCCGCCTCAAACAACTTCTCATTCCCTTGATAATATCCGTCCTCATTTACGGTGTACCAATTGGCATTTGTATCGTGTTTGTAAGCTGGAGTGAACACATCTACCAGTTGGGTGAATTCTTGGGGCATGATGGAGTGAATGTTCCCTTCATCTGCCGTGAGGATGCTCACATTTCCTGCTTGAACGATCTCGTTTCCCGTTTCTCTAAGAATGCATTTTTTCAGGATCAGGGTTTGCTCGTCTTTTACGAGTTCTCGGGTACCAGCCAGCTGCTCTTCAACGCTGTAATTCTTGGCGAGGATGCTTCCAGAAACAACGTTAATCACACCGGTCATATCCGGATGGTCATGGTGAGGGATATATTCGCCCTGTTCAAATTGAAACAGGGAAACCTGAAAGTCTACCTCATAGTGTAAGCTGGCAGATTCAAACCAGTCTGGCCTCCTGTTTTCGTACGCCTCCATCTCTCGTTTGACATTTTCGAATTCGGGAAAATCACACTGGAGCAACAACTGCTTTACCTTTTCGGCATAGCCTTTTTGGTCCCACGGCAATTGGTGCTGGGTCTTTGCCAGTTGGGTGAGGCGCTCCAGAAAGGCGTCCCAGTTGAGCTGTGTGCCCGCATGCCGTTTCCCATGATGAGCATTGGCCTGTTGAGCGTAAGCGGAGATAGAATTCAGTTGCAAGGCAATGCCAGCAAATCCTAGCGCACTTAGTTTAATGAACTCTCTGCGGGTGAAATTATCCATGCTAGAACTGTTTGATAAAAGTGACTTTGGAAATAAGTTGCTGCTCGTAAAAAGGTTCTCTCTTGAAAAAGTCGGTGATGGCTTCTCCCCCACCTCAGTCGGGTTCATCCAGCTTTCCATCGGCCATGATGGTTCCCTTTGCTCGAATGGCCTGTATCACCAAGGGCGTATCGTGAGGAGGAAAGTCTAATTCAGCCTAAGCCGATAGATACCCTACTTGGGTAGACAACAATGCGATCAGCATCCAACAGGACAATCTGTTTATCCGGTGCATAGCCTTGCGAATGCAATTTGAAGTTAGCTTGAATTTTTGAAAATGCAACATTGTTGCATGTATTTACATTCATTTTAAGGAAAAGGTAAAATGATCAACAATAGAATTGGGTCGTTTGGAAGAATTGAGTCCGACACACCAAAATGGATCTTGCAAAAGCTTTAAGAGCTCGCAGGTTTTGAAAACCTGCGAGCTCTTTACCATCAGCAAATAATAGAAATGCTCCTGTACAAGCCTATTTAGCATCCTTTCCAACTATTGCCTATCTTCGAACTTAACTATTTCATCCTGCATCGTGATGGACCTTTTCAAGTATCCAGGATGATTGAAAAGACCGTAAAATTTCATCGTAGGGAACCTACCAATAGCCTAGCTTGGGAACGGAGACCTACCACTATCACTGGCCAACCTTCGCGTTTCACATGGCAGAAATCCCGACCTTCATCACCCAGCTTCAAGCTTTCCTTAGCTTATCCACCCTGGAACCTACCCCCATCTACCCACATGATCCCCTGGCTGGCCTCATGGCCTACCGTGAGGGCAAGACCAAATACCTCTACTGGGAGGACCAGCTCGTGGGCCTTAACCTAGCGCACTCGGGCCTCACCGATGAGCAGTGGTCACAGCTGGTGGCTGAGCACGGCGAGACTTTACAAGACCTGCAAGCCCTCAACCTCAGTGGCAACAAACTGAACCACCTCCAGATTCCTGCTACCTGGACGGCCCTGCGCTGGCTGAACGCCAGCAACAATGAGCACCTCACCCAGGTAGACCTGCCTCCCTATCTGCCGGAACTACGGCAATTGTTCCTGGATCGCTGTGGCCTGATAGAACTGGTCCTGCACGACTTCCCCCAGCTGACCAAGCTGGACCTCAACCGCAATAACCTCCAGGACCTTACGGGGCTACAAAAGTGCCCCGCCCTGCAACACATCCACCTCAACGACAACACCCTCACCTACTTCGAGCTGCCGGGTAGCCTAACTGAGCTGACCTACCTGGATCTGAGAAAAAATGCCATCGAAGGCATGAGGTGCGCCAAGATCATGCGCAGCCTGGAGTGGTTGGACCTGCGTAGCAACCACCTCCCCGATTTTGAAGAAGCCCTGCTCGACCAGTTTCCGGGCCTGGATGTGCTGCTGCTAGACGACAACCCCGAAATGCCGGACACCATCAAGGGCTTTTTGGAGGCACAAAGTCACCGAAGTGCCATCTCATTTTTGCGAGAGACCTATTACCCCGACCTCCGCAAAGGCAAAGCCAAAGACCGAGAAGCGAAAGTCCTGCTGATCGGCAACGGGGGCGTGGGGAAAACCGTCCTGGCAAACTGCCTGATGGGGAAGCCCTTCGATCCTGAGTGGAAATCCACCCACGCCATTTCGGTCAAACGCTTTGAACAAGAAGACTACCCCTATGTCTTGAACCTCTGGGACTTTGGTGGACAGGACATTTACCATGCGACCCACCGCCTGTTTATGCAGTCGAATACGGTGTACCTGGCGCTTTGGGACCAGGAAACCGAGGCTAAAGACTATTCCTACCTGAAAGAAAAAGGTCGGGATCGCCCCTACCGCAATTACCTGCTGCCGTACTGGCTGCACTATGCCCACGACCTGGGAAAAGACAGCCCTATCATCGTTGTACAGACCAAGGTGGGCATGCAGGGGGAACACCGTACCCGACCAGGGCAGGACATTGAAGATTCTTTCAAGCCCATTGCCTATGCGCATGTAGAGTCTAAAAGCCAAAACTGGAGCCAAAATGGCTACTACGACCTGTTGGATGACATCAAAAAGGCTGTACGGCGCGTCAAGCCCATGGCCGCAATTCCTGCCAACTGGATTGCCCTGCGTAAAGACCTGCAGGAACGCATTCAAGCAGACGAAAAATACCTACCCTATCAGGCGTACCTTGCCCTGGCTGGGCATCATGAGGTCAGTGCGCCCCTGGGTATCCTGGAAAATTGGCTGGTCAAAACCGGGGTGGTATTCTATCGACAGGGCCTGTTCGGCGGCCTCATCATCCTTGACCAGGAGTGGGCGATCCAAGCAGTATATGCCCTAATGGATCGCAACGGCGCCTACTATGACCTGCGGGAGCGGGACGAAGGCGGCATCTTCACCGGGGCCGACCTGCAACAAATCTGGGCCGAGTATGAGGTGAGTCCAGGCCAGTTTCGCCCTTACACCGATGGAGAACGGGAACTGTTCGTGAGTTTTATGCTTTCCTGCGACCTCTGCTTTGAGGATACCCCCAAAGAGCAACGAAACCGCCTGCCTTTCCCGGAGCGCCGTTACGTTGCGCCTCAACTGCTCCCCAACAAAAAGCCCCGACTGGTGGCCAAGTACTGGGAAAATCGCCCGGCTCTCTATTTCCGGTATACCCACCCCTTCCTGCATTATGGGGTGATCCAGCGATTCATTGTACAGACCCAGGCACTCGCCGAGCTGGACGACATCTGGCATAATGGCACCATGATCAGCCAGGACGGACAGACTGCCGTGGTGGAAGCCATTAGGCAAAATGAACAAGACGCACCCATAAACGTGATCCAGGTAACCGTGACCCAGCCAGGCCTGAAACTGCTGGCCAAGATCCGCAAACTGCTCGAAGACCCTGACCAGCGAAACCAACAACTCGCCAAGGACATTCAGCTCTCCGTGAGCATGGACGGGGAACACTACGTTTCCCTGACCGAGCTGGAAGGACATGATCCTGAAGAGTCTCCCACCATCCGTACGCTCTGCGGATCACGAAAGTACTTCGATTATGAACCGCTGAAGGTATTCTTAGAACGGGTAGAGACCGGACCTGATGAGGAACCCCTGGGCCAATCAGCTCTCAAAACTGCACATAACATTCCTGAAATCATGATAAAGCAAGAAAACCCCAAGCCAAAGCGGGGCTTTATCTCCTACGCCCACGGGGATGACCGCCGCCTGATCACCGCGTTCATCGAACGCCTTAACCAACATACAGACTGGGAATCCTTCGATGACCGCCAAATCGAGTTGGGGGAAAGGTGGCGAGATCGCCTGAGAAAGGAACTGCAGGCATGTGATTTTGGTATCTTATTGCTATCCGGTCCCTTTATGAACTCAGACTTTATTCGAGACCAGGAAGTGGCGACCATGCTAGCTCGGGGCATTCCGATCTTTCCCGTCATGCTGCGGCCTTGTAACCTTGACTTATGGCCTCAGTTACAGGAGCTCCAGTTTTTTACTGCTTTAGGGGAAGCATATGGCCTGGAAGCAAATAAACGGGGTAAGCAAATCGCCTTCTTTAACTTGACTGTGATGGGTACCAACAGCGAGCTTAACTTTCAGCCCAGCGCTGATGATTTCATCCTCAACTTCATAGCCAAGGTCAACCAAGCCCTCAACACCTAGCCCATGCCCATGCTTACCGATGTGCTGTACCAAGAAACCGCTTTAGCACCTGCTTTCACCATGGTCCGAATAGCAGGTGGAGACTTCCTCATGGGCAGCGAAGATCAAGAAGCCTACGGAGACGAAAAGCCCGTTCATCCGGTAAACATCTCCTCCTTTTACCTGGGCCAGTACCCGGTAACCCAGGCCCTCTGGCAGGCAGTGATGGGGGAAAATCCCAGCCGATTTCCTGGAAAAAACCGTCCCGTAGAAAGCGTAACCTGGGACGATTGCCAGGTGTTCTGCGCCAAATTGAGCGAACTGACCGACCAGCCCTACCGCCTGCCCAGCGAAGCCGAATGGGAGTATGCCGCCCGCGGTGGTCACCTTAGCCACGGCTTTCTCTACTCAGGCAGCAACGACCTGGACGAGGTCGGTTGGTATGGACAACGCGGCGGCTTCGGCACCCAACCTATAGGGCTCAAGCCGCCCAACGAGCTGGGCCTCTACGACATGAGCGGCAATGTGTACGAATGGTGCGAAGACGATTGGCACATAACCTATGACGGTGCGCCTAAAAATGGCCGCCCTTGGATCGACACCCCTGAGCGGGCTCCTTACCGCGTGTGCCGGGGCGGCGGCTGGTCCGACTCGGCGAGGCGCTGCCGCGTTTCCTATCGCAACTCCCACTCGCCGGGCAACCGCAGCGGCATTCTGGGCTTGCGGCTGGCCCGCTAGTTTAGGGGTTGGCTCAGCCCGGCCTCTCCCGTGAGCTGGCGCAGCCCTCAGGCGAGGGCAGCGGGGAGAGGCGGAGCCCGACCAAGCGCCCTCGGCAAAGGGTGAGCAGGGGTTTGGGGCGCAGCCCCAATCGATTTTTTTTATTTTGACCACATGCAAATCAAACTATTTACCATTCCTGTACTGGGTGGGGAAGCCCTGAGTGCAGAGCTCAACGCCTTCCTGCGCAGCCACAAGGTGCTGAAAGTAAATCAAGAACTCATTTCCGTTGGTCAGCAGGGTTTCTGGTGCTTTTGTGTTACCTACATGGAGGGCAAACAAGCGGGCTCCAGTAGCAAAAACCGAGTGGATTACAAGGAAGTACTGGATGAAGCAAGCTTTGCACGGTTTGTCAAGCTACGGGAGCTTCGTAAGCAGATCGCCAAAGAAGATGCAGTACCTGCCTTCGCTGTCTTTACCGACCAGGAACTGGCCGAGCTAGCCAAACTGGAGGAGATTACCCTCAAACAGATGAAGCTAGTAAAGGGAATTGGCAGCAAGAAAATCGAAAAATACGGTGCACACTTCATCTCTGCCTTAAAGAAATGAAACGAGCCAATCACCTCTTTCCTCGAATTATTGATCCAGAAAACCTGCGACTGGCTTTCTGGAAGGCACAAAAAGGGAAAAATGGAAGCTTCTATGTGCAGCGGTACCGCCAACATCTATACTTCAACTTGCAGGAATTAGCGGAACACTTGGAAACGGGTCAGGTCCAGGTGGGCCAATACTATGTCTTTCACATCCACGATCCTAAGGAGCGGCTAATCTGCGCCAGTTCCTTCTCCGAGCAAGTGCTGCACCATGCCCTGATGAACATTTGCCATCCTTACTTTGAGCGAAAACAGATTTTTGATAGCTACGCCAGTCGCCCTGGTAAAGGGGTACACGCCGCCCTCAACCGTGCCCAGGTATTCACCCGCACCTATCCGTGGTACCTGAAGCTGGATGTCCGTAAGTTTTTTGGCAGCATCTATCATCCCGTTATCAAGCAGCAGTTGAAAGGACTCTTCAAGGAGGAACACTTGTTGTGGATTTTTCATCAGATTATCGATAGCTACACAGATGCTTCACAAAGGGGCTTGCCCATTGGCAACCTCTGTAGCCAATATTTTGCCAACCACTACCTCACAGGTCTCGACCATTACCTCAAAGAGGTGCTGCGTATCCCTGGCTACCTACGCTACATGGATGACATGATTCTTTGGCACACCCAGAAGCAGGCACTTCAGAAGGCAGAAAAGGCCATCCATTACTATGTAGAGACCAAGCTCCATCAGCAACTAAAACCCAGTCAGCTCAATCGTTGCAAGAGAGGGGTGCCCATGCTAGGCTATCGACTTTTCCCTACCCATCGTCGACTCTCACAGCGGAGCAAGCGGCGTTTCATCCGAAAAATTCACGTGTACAAAACTGCCTGGGAAAGCGGGCACTGGTCGGAGGACGAGTACCAACGGCGAATACAGGCGTTATTGGCATTTTTGTCCCATGCAGATGCTGCTACTTTTCAGCGAGATGTTATCTTTGACTCAGAAGGGTGGACATCGTCAAGCTCCTAACCGCGTGTACCGGGGCGGTAACTGGAACAACACGGCGAGGAACTGCCGCGTTTCCTATCGCAACTACCACACGCCGGGCAACCGCAACAACAATCTGGGCTTGCGGCTTGCCCGCTAGCTCACGGGAGAGCCGGATGGCCTCCACTGAACAGATGTGCATCCTGCTCCTAGCTATGGCCGGGACGAAAAGGCAGCCCTAGGCTGCAAAGGATGGCGGCATTGGTAACCTGTTGGTGAAGATTCTGCCATTCTACTTTTTATTTTACACGTGGCTCATGAACACCTTAAACATCCCCCACTACCTCGAAACCCAGGTTCATCCCGCCTTTACGATGATCAAGGTGGAGGGCGGCTCCTTTCAAATGGGTAGCGATGACCAGGAAGCATTTCCTCGGGAGAGGCCGGTTCATCCCGTTTCGGTTTCAGATTTCTACCTGGGCCAGTACCCGGTAACCCAAGCCCTTTGGGAGGCAGTGATAGGGAAAAATCCCAGCCGTTTTCCTGGAAAAAACCGACCGATAGAAAGGGTATCCTGGGAGGACTGTCAAGTCTTTTGTGCCAAATTGCGCGAGCTAACGGGACAGCCGTACCGCCTGCCCTCCGAAGCCGAGTGGGAGTATGCTGCCCGCGGCGGTCACCTTAGCCAGGGCTTTCTCTACGCAGGCAGCGAAGACCTGGACGAGGTGGATTGGTATGACCAACGCGGCGGTTATGGCACCCAACCGGTTGGACTCAAGCAGCCCAACGAGTTGGGCCTCTACGACATGAGTGGCAATGTCATTGAATGGTGCGAAGACGATTGGCACACAACCTATGACGGTGCGCCTAAAAATGGCCGCCCTTGGATCGATACCCCTGAGCGAGCTCCTTACCGCGTGTACCGGGGCGGTTTCTGGCTCAGCACGGCGGGGAGCTGCCGCGTTTCCTATCGCCACTTCCTCACGCCGGGCTTCCGCTTCGACTTTCTGGGCTTGCGGCTTGCCCGCTAGTTTGGTGGTTGGCTCAGCCCGGCCTCTCCCGTGAGCTGGCGCAGCCCTCTGTCGAGGGTGGCGGGGAGGAGCGGAGCCCGACCAAGCGCCCTCGGCAGGGGGTGAGCAGGGGTTTGGGGCGCAGCCCCAAAATTTTTTCAGCAATCAGACAAATGCTGTGGAGTAGCGGGGTGCTGTCAAGTTGAGTTTTTCCACGGCCTCTTGCACTACTGTTGTGCGAATCGGAGAGTTCAAGGATCGGCTACCAAATGGGAAAAGAATTGGTTAATCATACCAATTTCACCCCTCCTGCCCGAGTTTTCGCAAAAAGAATGCGCGTTGGCCTCCCCAAACAGCGGGGGCGGCGATGGGTTCAGTCAAGGCATGCCTTGACTTTACAGGGTAGATTTTTGCAGATGTTGCATCAATGAAAAAGTCGGACACCCCTACTTTTTGACCGGTATCCTCCAACTATACTAATCCATAATAAACAGCTTCGTATATAATCGCATCTTAGGCTAGTGTGTTCTTTTCAGCTGAAAAGAAACAAAAAGCTGCAAAATCCTAGCCCAACTCACCATCCGCCCCCGGTTCCCGACGGATTTTGCGGGCCATCGCCCCAGTTGATGGAAACATCTTAATATCATAGCGACGGATATTTTATTGGGAACATCATCGGATAAGTTAGAGAGGATTGGTATTGCCCTGAATAAAGGCTACTCAATCATACAGGATTTATCAGCCACCCTTTTCTATTTTGCGCATTTTACGCCTGTTTTTTGTTATTTGGCTTCAACAATGAATCGTGAGCGCATCCTACCCGACACGGTGTTCGAGGTAAAAAAGCAAAATCTCTGATAAACCGTGTTGTTTCTCCGGTAGGTGCTTATCTCGCTTACCATCTTAGCATTCCACCATGATCTCAGCCGAGCGAACCCAAGCCATCATCGACGCCATCGGGGAAAGTGCAGGACAGGACTACATCCTGGACCCTGAAGGGCATCAGGCCCTGTACCGAGAATCCCTGCCAGCGCTGGCGGCGGTGCTGGGGCGCAGTTCCGTACAGGTGCATGCCAAAGAATATGCTACCTACGACACACAGGCGGGAGAAGCCCAGACCGAGTACAAGAAATACGCCCGCCGTGCCCGGAATTTCACCTTTTTCACCGCCATTGTGTCTGCTCTGCTGGTGATGATACCAGGGGTGTTTGAGCTATTCGACATCTCCAAAGATGTACGAGAGGTGATCAGCCCCAAGCTGGTGATAGGCCTTTCCCTGCTGGGGGTGGTGGGTGCCGGACTGGCCAGCATCGCGCTGGGGCAGATCCGCAGCCGCAAGCTGCTCATGGGGTGGATGGAACGTCGCTCCAAGGCCGAAGAGCTACGCCTGCTGTACTTTGACGCGGTCACTGACCTGGAAGGTGTGGCCGCCGATGCCACCGAGGCTGTGCTCATGCGGCTCGAATACTTCCGCCGCTACCTGCTTGAAGAGCAAAAGAATTACTACACCATCCGGAGCCAGCAGCTCGAAAAGCGGGCCGACATGCTCCTGGGCATCGTGGCCTGGACCACAGGCCTGGTGGCCATCATCAATGGCTCCATCAGCGTGCTCAGCGGTGGGGGCAACAGCACTGGCTGGACCTCTCTCGCGGGCTTGGCCCTGATCGTTCAGGCCTACAGCAGCATGCGCAACCAGCAGGAGCTCTCCGAGCAAAACCAGCGCAACGCCGCCCGCTACGAAGGCACCCGCAGCATCCTGGCACGGCTGTATGGCCGCCTCGACGCCGTTCGCGAGGCCATCGCCAATGGCAAACACGAGTTGCTCCCTGAGTTTGTCGCTGCTGTACAAGAGCCCCTCTCCAATGAAAACCGCCAATGGCTCAAGGAGATGGACCGGAAGAATTCAGCGATTGGAAAGCTGGAAGCGGAGCTGGAAAAGGTGCAGGGGGAGTGAGCGAGAACTCCATGTGCATAGTAAAGTATCCGAAACCAGAGAGTCGTCTGCTTTTTTGAAGATGGCGACACTATCGCACGAACAATACCCCTATCCGACCGTAGTTACAATGTATAAGTGAAAAATTCGACATCTTGACGAATCGTTTTCTCCATACATCCCTTACATTAGAGCTAACATTCACTTACTAACCCCATTAACACCATGCGTAAAACCTGCTTTGTCATCATGGGATATGGTATGAAGACAGATTACCAATCCGGCAAAAAATATGACCTGGACATGACCTATGAAAACATCATCAAGCCAGCAGTCAAGAAAGCGGGCTATACCTGCATCAGGGGGGATGAGGTGCAGGAGTCGGGGGTCATCGATAAAAACATGTATGGCTACCTGATCCACGCAGATTTGGTCATTGCGGACATTACCACCTTCAACCCCAATGCGATTTATGAATTGGGTATCCGGCACGCGGCAAAACCTTTTGCCACCATCATCATGAAGAATGAAGAGGGAAATATCCCCTTTGACCTGAACCACAACAAAATCCTCAAGTATGAGCATGCGGGAAAAGACATTTTTGCCTCCGAGGCCAAGAGGTGCCAGGCATCTTTGCTAAAGCTCATCCAAGCAGTAGATACCAACCAAGAGGTGGATAGCCCCTTTTTCCAATTTGTCCCGGGACTGACCCCACATACCTTGCCTGAAGGAGATTTTAACAGCATCAAAAGTGAGGGTGTCAGGCAAGAAACACATTTGTTTGACGTGGTTGAAAAAGCCAAGGCCCACATGAAAGCAAGCAACTTCATCAAGGCCGCTGCAGCCTGGGAGTTGGTCACTGAAAAGGCATCTAATGATCCTTATTACATCCAGCAGTTTGCACTGGCCACCTACAAAAGTAAAGATCCCGACGAACATACTGCGTTGAAGGAGGCGTTGGCCATTATCAAAAGGCTGGATGCGGATGGAAATATCCATCAAGATCCCGAATCCCTGGGCATCAAAGGCGCGATTTACAAAAACCTGTGGTCCCTGAATAAAGACCCTGAAGCGTTAGACCACGCCCTGGAAAGTTACCGCAAGGGCTTTCGGATCAACACCGATTACTACACGGGGGAGAACTATGCCCTCTGTGCTGACCTGAAGGCGGGCATTGAACCGAATAAGGACGATCAACTATATTACCAGGTTGAGGCAAAAAAGGTACGTCGTGAGGTTGTCAGCATCATCACCGAAAACCTACGCCATGAAAACGCTCCACAACGTCACGACTTTCGCTGGATGCATGCTTCTATGGCCAATGCGCTTTTCGGGCTAGGAAAAGACGAGGAGGCCCAGAAGCACGAAAATAAGTTTCGTGGTCTATCGGAAGCTGATTGGGAGATTGCTACCTATGAGAAGTCCAAAAAACAGCTTTTTGAACGCCTGGGCAAGGCGAATGCATAGTCGAGGCGGCCTCAGTATGGATGGGCACGCCCCCACACAAAAGTCAGTGAATTTCGATGGTCAAACTATAAACTCTGGTTTCACCTCTTGTTCGGCTGCTTTCTTTCCAATTTCGTAAAGCAAATCAACGTTCTTGGCATTGCTCATCTCCCGAAGGCTTTCAATTAAGCTTGGGGTGAAATCGATCTTAAGGCCTAGTGTGTCAAGAGATTCCTTTTTGAAGTCAATATTGAAGCGCTGGTAGTCAAAAGCCTCAATGAGTAGGTCCTGACTCAGATCCCCAATTTCCCGGTCAATGACTTTGGCAGTCGGGGAATTGGACAGGTATTGCATCATAACCTGGGTCCAACTTTTGGCATCATCCATGAAATAATCTGGGATACTGGTGGCCCACCTAAAAGCACCAAACTCCATTACCTCATGAAACGGCCGGGCCATGGTAGCGCTTCCCGTACCAATAGATATGATGCTTAGGTTTTCCTTCCCTATGGGCCAGCGGTAAGGAAACCCTTTGAGCGTGGTCAATAGGAACAGCTGAAGGGCGGGGTTATTGGAAATGCTGAGTCCCCCGTCGACAAAGGCCGCCATTTCCCCGGGCTTTACTTCCAAGGCGTGTGGCT
Source organism: Bacteroidota bacterium (assembly GCA_039024295.1). Classification (GTDB taxonomy): domain Bacteria; phylum Bacteroidota; class Bacteroidia; order J057; family J057; genus JBCDIQ01. Next base: position 17,615 of record JBCDIQ010000042.1, read on the forward strand.
TAAAATAAGAAGGGGCTGCACTGGTGGCCCTCAGGACATCCCGCATGTAGAAATTATTGACCTCAGCGTATTTACCCCCTGGATGATTGAACAAAGGCCAGATACTGTTGGAATCCAAGCGCTTGGTAACCGCACAAAACCCTGTCTTCAACTCTGGTCCAAACATTTTGTAGTCTTTAAAATGCTCCCTCAGGCTATTTTCAAGCGGTACGTGGTCATACATCCTTTTTCGAAAGATGAGCGAGAGCTTCTTCGACAATACAGACTTAGGCGGAAAGATGCTAAGGCTAAGGTTCCGATAAATTTTAAGTATTTCATCAACAGACTTGCCAATTACAAGGCCACCCGCAATTATGGCTCCCGTACTGGTGCCACCAATTAAGTCAAAGTAGTCGCATAGCAGGGCATCCTTCCCATACCTATCTCGGATGATCGATTCGATTTTTTTCAGGTAACCCAGGGTCAGCGCTCCCTTGACTCCGCCGCCGTCAAGGGCCAGAATGCGTTTAGGGAGGGGACCGGGTGCCCTATGCTCCTCCAGGCTTTTTTTGATGGACATAAGATTGGGGTTAGAAGTGATAGAATGCCACCTGACTTTACCTATCCTGATAGCTTAAGGATAGACAAGCAAAAGGTATGGATAGCAATGATATACTTCCACTTTACGAAAAGATATACGTGAGGTTATCGCCCTTGGGTAAACAAAAAGAAATACTGATCCACGTCGTTTGATCCTACATGATGAAGGGATATCAGATGGCTACACGTTAGCTTTCATGATACCACCAATGGGTTAGTAGATAGGTAGCCTGAGAGGCCATAAAAGGATTAAATCCACACTTGTATTTTCAAATAAAGATACCGTTTTCAACGATATGGTTATAAAAATCAACAAGACATGGCAATTCCATCTAACCACTATTGTTTATCCATCTCTGCCCAGACTTTTGACAGAAAAACACGCGCGTTGGCCTCCCCAAACAGCGGGGGCGGCGAAGGGTTGTGGGAGGAAGCATTTGTTTGGGGTAGATTTTTGGGTACTTTTTATCGATGAAAAAGTACCACAACACAACTTTCCATTTCTAGTTTTAACATTGAGCAAACCGCTAAAGGCTGACAAACAGGTATTTGCAGGAAGTTAACATAAATTACTTATCGATATATATTAGGTACATGAAAATCAGCTTTTTGCTACTTATTCAAATTCTCAATTTTGACCAAGAAATTTCATGGAGTTTTTTCAGGAACCAAAAAAGAGAAGAATTTCCCAGGTCAACAAGGTAGTTTAGCATGAGAATACACCACTTTTATGTAATTTACACCTCACTACTCATTACATATTCTCATGCCCTCCCATTCTTTTCCGCCCGTCTTCATCAACTACCGCCGCCGTAAAACCCGCGACAAGGCCTTAATCTTGCGCTGGATATTGGAGCAACAGTTCGGAGAAGGCGTGTGCTTCCTGGATGAGGCTTCCCTTAAGGCTGGGGACAAATGGGCACCGGAACTCAAAACTGCTGTGTCGGAAGCGGAGGTGCTCCTAGCCCTGATCCATCCCGATTGGCATAAAGACCAGGATGAGGCTTCAGGTGACAAGTCCCTCAGCCAACCCCATGATTGGATTCGGCAGGAAATTGGGACCGCCCTCGCAACGGGTAAAACCGTCATCCCTCTGCTATTGGACCATGCCTATCGGGCACCTAGCGGGGTGAACAGCAAGCAGCTTGCACTGCCCAAAAAGGAATGGCTTCCGGAAGACTTACATAAGCTATTCAGCCACCAAACCTTCGAGCTGGATTTCAAGGACCTGACCCCACAGCGACTGGAGGGCTTTTTTGACCACCTGAACCGGATGTTACCCGATACCTGGGCACAAAAACCTCAGGAGGGTGCTACCCAAACGACTCATGGCTATTACCCGGGCGTACTGGCAGCGACTTTCGACCTGCCGAAAGATTTACGCGATGAACCACCAGCCGCTGACGTGCCCTTCGTGGGCCTGCGGCCTTTTAAGCGTCAGCATGCCCGCCTATTTTTCGGGCGTAGCCGGGAGATTTATGAGCTTTGCCATAAACTCCTCCAAACCGATGCCGGAGCTGGGCCTCGCTTGCTGCTCCTCGATGGCTATTCCGGCACCGGCAAGTCCTCCCTCCTACAAGCGGGCCTGATCCCGCGCATTGAAGCCCAGGGCTGGCAGGTTGCTTACGCCCGGCGGGAGGAGGACAAACTGAAGGGACTGCCGGGTCTGCTCCACACCAAGCTATCGGAGTTGGCCGTTGACCAGCCCAAACTGGTCATCCTGGACCAGGTAGAAGAGGTCCTGACCAATCCCGTGCTGGCCATGCCCAAGGAGATTCCTTCCCTGATCGATGACTTGGTCAATGCGCTAGAAGCCGATCCAACGCTGCGGGTGATCCTGAGTTTTCGATCAGAATTCATGGCCTATTTGCGGCAGCAGTTAGACAGCCACGAAGAGCGGCCTGCCTATGATGACAAAAACACCTTGCATGCCCTGGAGCGGCAGGGCCTGATCGAGGCTATTCGCAGCGTGAGCCAGGATCCTATGTTGAATGGACGAGGCAAACGCTACCACCTGCGGTTTCGGCCTTCCCGTTCCACACCGGAGCGCATAGCGCAGCGGCTGCTTGATGGCAAAGTCGGGCCACACATTGCGCCCCTGCTTCAGGTAAACATGGAACTGCTCTGGCAACGCTGCCGTCGGGAAGACGGCGTGGTAGAGATCACCCAGCAAGCCATCCGGGGGCTGATCGAAGACCAGGGAGCTTTGTTAACCCACTACCTGGAGAAAATTCGCAACCAGGTGACCATTGAGCAGGTGGATGACCAGCGCCTGTTGGAATTGCTGCATTTTTACGTGGAAGAACGGCCCGCCTCTGCCTTGCGGCCGGATCAAACCTTCCATGAGCGGTTTGGACGCGACAGCTATGCGCCCATTCTGCAGCAGGCCTGCAAGGACCTGTGGCTGCTCTACAGCCAATCCAATGACCAGGAGTCCTTTACCCGCCTTTCCCATGACTCCCTGGCCACGGTGATTTACCGCCGCTATAATAGCCTGACCCAAGAAAAGGTAGCCACCCGAGGTATTTTACTGTTCGACAACCTTCAGAAGCAAATTCAGGAAGAAATATATACCCTGGAGTATCGCACCGCCCTGGATACGCTGGACCAGATGATGACGGTGGAGGAGCGGCGGGAGGAGTTGTATCCCTATTTCTTTGAGCTGACCTTTGTGTGGAATGAAATTAACGCCAATACCACCCGGGAAGAGACTGAGCGGGTTTTGCAGAACTGGTTGGACAGCGGCTTACTCCAGGGAGACGTCAGGATTCAGTCATTCGACCTCCTCACCACCCAGCCTACGTGGATAGCGGTACGCCAATGGCTGAAATACCTCGACCCCAGCCGCTACCACGATATGCAGACTCGATACCTGGCCCCAGACCACAATGTGATGGTATCTATTGAAGGCGGAGAGTTCACCATGGGGGATACTCGAGGGCAGGGAGATGCTTATGAAAAGCCTCTCAGAAAGGTCTATGTTGCGCCTTTTCAACTAGCCAATGTACCCGTGACCTGGTGGCACTATGGACTGTTTGTTTGGACAAAAGCGGGCTCATTCCCGGATGAAATTCGTCCTTTGCAGGGGGTAAAGGGGGACCATCCAGCCGTGAACCTAAGTTGGTGGGATGCCCTGCTATACTGCAACTGGCTCAGTGAACGCATGGGCAAGTCTCCGGTCTATGAAATAGAGCAGGAACCCACTTACCCCGACTATTTTCAGCAAGAGGACGAACTAGGCTTCCAAATACGAATAAATCCCCAAGGAATGGGTTTTCGCCTGCCCAGCGAGGCAGAGTGGGAGTACGCTGCCCGGGGCGGCCCTCACCAGCAAAACTTTCTTTATGCAGGCAGCGATCAACTAGAGGAAGTAGGCTGGTACAGCAAGAATTCAGGGGGTGAACCTCATCCGGTCGCCCAAAAGCAGCCCAATGTCCTGGGACTTTCTGACATAAGCGGCAATGTCTACGAATGGTGTGAGGATGACTGGCATGACACTTATAAAGGTGCCCCAAAGAATGGGCAGCCCTGGATGGACCATCCTGAACGAGCTCCTAGCCGCGTGTACCGGGGCGGTGACTGGCTCAGCACGGCGAGGAGCTGCCGCGTTTCCTCTCGCAACTGCCGCACGCCGGGCGACCGCAACGGCTATCTGGGCTTGCGGCTTGCCCGCTAGTTTGGTGGTTGGCTCAGCCCAGCCTCTCCCGTGAGCTGGCGTAGCCCTCAGGCGAGGGTGGCGGGGAGGGGCGGAGCCCGACCAAGCGCCCTCGTCAGAGGGTGGAGCATTGGGGTTTGGGGCTGCGCCCCAAATTTTTTTGGGCTATTTTTAGGGGTTGGTTGTTCTTTTGGAAAGGTGTTGCGGTGACGTCGGTACAACGTTTGATCCTCCATCAAGTTTTCTACAGGTTCCTAAGTCAGAATATGTGATGTTTGATCGTTGGGGATTTCATGAGGCAACGCTTATCATCCTGCATAACATGTACCTCCGGTCTCCGACCGGAAATGAACACGCCGCTAGGATAATGGCGTTCGTTGCTCATCCTAATGCCTTAATCGACTGTAAATTCGGATCGACGTTGCGTCTTTCCATCCAACCTGTCATTTTGAGCCCGCCGAGAAATCTAAAGAAATAGGAGTGGCTGACCAAGCCTTTCATTAGACCTCTCCATTTGTCGAGGTGACAAAACAGGCGTTTAACTCCTCAGCAGACTCACGTCTTTCCATCCAACCTGTCATTTCGAGTATAGATACCGCCTGGGCGCTACTGCTGTTGAGATGACAAGGAGATGCATGACTGGTTAACCGTCCCTGCCTAAATTTTCGTAGAAAAATATGCGCGTTGGCCTCCCCAAACAGCGGGGGAGGCGAAGGGTTGCGGGAGGCAGCTTTGTTTGGGGTAGATTTTTGCC
>JBCDIQ010000043.1:0-22585 GCA_039024295.1 Bacteroidota bacterium
GCTGTTTCATTTTTTGATCGGTTCTCTGATTTGTAATCATATGATTAGGGGGTTAAATCTAACTCAAGCAATGGTTTAAATGATTATTGATTTTTATAATTTGATTCTTAAGATTTTATTATATATGTACAAAGTAGCTGTGTGAAAGTAATAGCTTAAGATATTCCCTATTGATTAAGCCTTGTCTTATTACGGATAATTAAACTACCTACCGGCTAAAGCCGGTAGATTTGAGTGCGGCTGAAAGCCGCCTAAGAGTTGCCACCTATCTGGAAATCATCATCTTTCATATCATCAAACTTGTCCTGATTAGCTATATACTCCTCAATTATCTTATCGGTCACATTGCCTGTACTTACCGCAAAGTAACCGTGGGCCCACAAATGCTGACCCCAAAACTTACGACGTAACTCTGCATATTCCTATAATAACTTCCGTGAACTTTTTCCCTTTATGTATTGAGAAATTTTACTCACCGATAAACGGGGAGGATAACTCAGGAGTAAATGCACATGATCTTTTGATATATCACCTTTGATAATCTGAATATCATTGGCTAAACATATCTCGCGAATTAGCGACCGAGTTCGCTTTGCTATTTTCCCCTTGGAGAACTTTCCTTCTATATTTCGTTACAAAGACCAAATGCACCTTCAAATCATAACGACTGTGAGATCCATGACGGTAAGTATACATCCCACTAAAATACTAAAGTTCCCGCCTAAAGGCGTGGGATTTCAACCATCCCAATAACTATAAATTAAATTCTAGGGACTTATAGAACTGTGAGCCATAAGAGAGTATACGGGCACTAATGCATATTTTTCGAGAGACACAATTTACTCTTGCCGATCTTGCTATGAACTTATTTGTACAGTTGAGTTCCAATTGAGACTAAATTAATATAATACAAATCTCATTCATAAGAGGAGAGTACTTACATCTATAAAAGCTGGAAAAGTAATGTTTTGGAGTTTTAGTAGTGAATTAATGATTGTAATATAACCAATATTATTGTATTTCGCAACAGTTTGCATGATGCTTTATACACCTGTTCAAAATTTTAAAGAGACTGTTCTAATATTCTAACCTTAGAAAAATTCCCACTTTCCCCTCGATTTTTGCTACACTCGTATGAAATTTGCAGACACCACAACCAAACCATCATAAAAAACAATGGACGTATTTTTTTTCGAAGCATTCGAGGAGGAAGAAGAAGCCCTTCGCCATTACTTGCCTGATACCATAGAAGCTGGATTTACCTGGAAAACCATCCAGGAATACGGAGCAGATACACCCCCTGCACCAATGATCAGCTTGAGAACCCAGTCTGTTATTCCGTTGGAATGGGGAGATAGCCTGAAAGCCATCCTTTCAAGAAGTACGGGGTATGACCACCTGACCAAGTACCGGAAAGACACCGGAAAAGACGTGGACTGCGGCTATTTGCCACTTTACTGCAACCGTGCTGTAGCAGAGCAGGCCATGCTCATGTGGATGGCCCTGTTGCGGAAATTCCCCCAGCAGTTGAGCAACTTCCGTAAATTCCACCGAGACGGCCTCACGGGTCGGGAAACCGAAGGGAAGAGCTTGTTTGTGGTAGGCGTGGGATACATTGGGTATGAGGTGGTCAAAATCGGTAAGGGCCTTGGCATGGAAGTGAAAGGCCATGACTTGGAACACAAATATGACGACGTCGATTACGTAGGCATTGAAGAAGGACTCGCCCAGGCCGACATCACCGTATGCGCGATGAACCTGACCGAAGAGAACCGGGGGGTTTTTACCCGCGAGTTGCTGGAAAAAGCCAAGCCGGGAATGGTGTTCGTGAACATTTCCCGTGGAGAGCTTTCGCCTGCGGTTCATCTCTTACCCTTGGTTAAATCCGGTCATCTGGCAGCCGTAGGCTTGGACGCCTACAACCACGAGCAGGAACTGGCAGTTGCCTTACGAGAAGGCCGGGACAGCGAGGACCCGGAAGTACATTCCATCCTAGAATTACTGGAAATGGACCAGGTGATCTGCACGCCCCACAATGCCTTCAACACCGAAGAAGGGGTGGCCCGTAAATCCAGCCAGAGCATTGACCAGGTCAAGGAGTACCAGGCTACCGGTAAATTCATCTGGCAGGTGGATTGACAAAATTGTGATGTAGAGACGCAAGATTTAGCGTCTCTACATCACGACCACCACATTGCCTTTTTTGTGGCCGGTCTCAATGTATCGGTGACCCTCTGGCGTTTGAGCGAGCGAATACCGCTTGTCGATCACCGATTTCAATTCGCCAGTTTCCACCAGCGAAATCAGATGATTCAGGAAGCCTCGAAGAACCTTCGGTGATAACATGCCCGTAGCCGAAAATTTTGCCCTCTTCTTTCCAAAAAGGGAAGTCCAGATCATATCCATGAGCAATCCCAACCCCAGAACGGGAGAGAGGTAGGTGCCACTTGCAGTCAATGAGTTTTTTACCTGGCCAAAGGAAAGGGTGCCGACCGTGTCATAAATCAAGTCATACTGTTGACCATTTTGGGTGAAATCCGTGATTCGGTAATCGATCACCTCGTCGGCACCTAAAGATCGAACCATCTTAACATTTCCAGTTCCGGTTACCCCAGTCACCTGGGCACCATAGTGCTTGGCAATCTGAACCGCGGCAGTTCCCAAGCTGCCGGAAGCGCCATTGACCAAGACTCGATGACCAGCCTGGAGCTTGCCGATTTCCATCAGGAAATTATAGGAAGTCATGGGGCCATCAGATAACGTGGCTGCTACCTCATGGGATACACTTTCAGGCTTATGCAGAACAACTGCTTCCTCTTCAATAGCAATGTATTCTGCGTTTGCGCCGAAATTGACCGAGGTTTCTCCAAAGACTTCGTCTCCTGCTACAAATTGAGTGACTGCATCTCCAGTTCGAACGACCGTGCCCGAAAATCCTGTGCCCATGATGTTGTTTCTCGGCCTACTGAATCCTAGAAATAACCGTGCGATGGGTGGATCAGCCCGCCGCATCATGGTGTCGGCGGTGGTAACTGCAGAGGCTTGCACCTTCACCAATATTTCATTGGGCTTGGGCTGGGGGCGGTCCACCTCTTGAAGTTGGAGGTTGGCGGGGGAACCGTACCGGGTTAAGACAATGGCTTTCATAAGGTTGTTTGTTTTTGGTTATTTGCTTGACCCAAAACAACCGTTTTCTCTTTTGGGAATCGTTCGGATTTAGGAATCCGAACCTTTTCAATAATGAAAAGTGGAATTCTCAGAAGTATCCCATGCGATTCATCCTTACTGACTCGTCACTTCCTTCCAATAAGCCCGCGGTGTCTTTCCCATTTTCTTTTTGAAGAACGTGTTGAAAACCGTTTTCGAATTAAACCCGCTGTCATAGGCAAGGGCGAGAACCGTTAGCTGGCGGGAAGACGGTTCCCGAACCCTTTCTTTGAAGGCCTCCAGGCGGTAGGTGTTGACAAATGCTGCGAAATTCTGGTCAAAGCCTTCGTTGAGGATCTGAGAAAGATGGTTGGCCGGTAAGTTCAGTTGGTCCGCGAGTTTGCGTAGGGTAAGGGAAGCATCCAGATAGGGGCGATCCCGTTCCATGAAATCAGCAACTTGTTTGATATGAGCTGCCAACTCAGGCTCGCTAAATAAGGACTGTTTATATTTCCGGTGCGGGAAGGCATCGTTCTCATCCTTTTTCAGGATCTGCCCCATGAGCTCCTGGAAGCGTGCCTCCTTTCGGAAGGGTTTGAGAAGGGGCTCGTTTGGCAGATAAATCATCAAGGGCAAGTGGATACTGATGCCCTTTTCAATTAGCTGATACATTTCTTTCGTTCGACCACGAACGGCTTCACAGCTAATAAGAACATTCATGGCCCGCTCTGCAAGTTCAGTATCAAGGAGTTGATAAAGCTTGGCTACCTGTGATTCAGCTGGATTTCCAAGGGCAAGCTGGGCAATTGTAGTACCGCTCAGTTTGAGGATATCCCCAGGTTGGTCTTCTGGAAGTCGTTGAAACAATGCTAAAGCTTCTTCCGGCCGGTCTGAGAGAATCAAGGCATTTCCCCATTCCAGCAATGAAAGAGATTTATTGCCATTCATAGAGACCACCTTCTCATAATAGGCAATCGCCTGATCGAATTTTTCTTCAAGGTAGAACGTGAATCCTTTGAGATGGAAGTTGACCTCCGAAAAGGGATCCATCTGAATGGCCTGGTCAATATAGTGATGGGCAGCTGTCGTTTTTCCTTCTGCAGTCAGGATTGAGGTCATGGTCTGATAATAGTCCACAATTGGACGAATCTCAAAGACTTTTTCCAGGTGCTGGTATACGCCAGCTGGATTCCAGTCTTGAAGCATGCTAATCCATGCCATGTGCAGCTGACACTCCGGAAGTTCTGGAGCCAGCTCTATGGCACGGGTAAGGTAGGGGTGAGCGGCTACAAATGCTTGTGCCGAGGGCATGAACCCAATGGTGCCCATCAGGGTATATCCCAGGTTAATACCGAGGTGTGCCAGAGCATAATCAGGTGATTGTTTCAGAATATTCTCAAGCAGGTCTATTCCCGTCTCGATGTCAGACTTACCCATTTTTAACAAATGGTATCGTGCCTTTAGGTATTGCTGATAAATCGGTACTGGAACCTCGGGTGCCTCAACAAGGTGCTCCTGGATTTCCAGGTGGCCAAATTGCTCACGAAATCGCTCGGCGATCAACAGGCTGATTTCATCCTGAACGGCAAATACGTCTTCCACCTTCCGGTCAAAGGTTTCTGACCAAAAGTGGATGTCCTGTTCTACATCAATTAGCTGGGCCGTAATCCGCATGTTGTTTCCCGCCAATCGGATACTGCCTTCCAGAATAGCAGATACATTCAGTTCGCGGCCGATTTGGTGAATGGGCAGGTTTTTTCCTTTGAAATGGAAAGAAGAAGTCCGTGAGGTCACCTTCAACGATTCAATCCCAGTCAGGGCATTGATGATTTCTTCTGTCATGCCATCGCTGAAATACTCGTTTTCCTGGCTGGAACTCATGTTCACAAAGGGCAGAACAGCAATGGACTTGGTGGGGGTGACACGCTTACCGGTAAGATCAGCCCGGCTGGGAACAGTGATGCCTTGGTTGGTGACTGCGAATATTTCTTTGGGGCCTTCGATATTTTTCAGCTCAACCGTTCCAAGAGATTGGGTTTGAATACGGGACTGATTGACCAGTTCTTGGTTAACGGTGCCAGAAAGTAAAATGGCTCCTGCTACCCCTAACCCTTCAATCCTTGATGCGAGGTTTACCCCGTCGCCATAAATATCTGTACCGTCGAAGAGGATGTCTCCTATGTGCAGCCCAATACGAAGGGGAATGATTTCATCCTGATTCAGGCTTTGTTGGATCGCAATGGCACAATTCACCGCCTCCACAGCACTGTCAAACACACTAAGGGTTCCGTCTCCAAAGTATTGGATGATTTTCCCGTTGTGTTGTTCATGGGTAGCCAGGAAAACTTCCCGATGTCGCTGCCTGACCTTTGCCGCTTTTGCCTCATCTTCCTGCATCATAGCGGTATACCCGACGATGTCGGTAAACATGATGGCAGCCAAACGGCGAGTTGAAGTCATTTAGGAGACTATTTGAAGGTAGGTATGTGCGACCTTTTGATAAAGATTGGGAACAGCCCAAATATAGGGGGAATTTCATTTAAAGAAGATGCCAGGCAGGAAGCTCTATTTCACTCTTCTGTTTGCGTAGAAGGGATCATCTTTTGTGAGTGACCCTTACTCGCTTCCATTCGGCCCTAAGGTTCAGTAAACGAAAAAGCCCAAAGGATCAACCTTCGGGCTACGTTTAATCAAGGAAGCTATGAATAATCAGTATACAGGTTTCAGGCCAATTGCCTGGTCACCCGAATTCGAAACGAATTAAGCGATGGTCACTTCAGGGGTGAGGTACACATCCTGAACCGCGTTGATGATCTCAACGCCTTCTACCATAGGCTTTTGGAATGCCTTACGTCCCAGAATCAGACCGGAACCACCTGCACGCTTGTTGACAACGGCTGTGCGCACGGCATCCGCTTTATCGGAAGCACCACCAGAAGCACCACCAGAATTGATCAATCCGGCCCGGCCCATGTAGCAGTTGGCTACCTGATAACGACACAGGTCAATGTCATTGGTGGAGGTAAGGTTGTCGTATACGTTTTTGTGGGTCTTTCCGAATCCGATGGCGTTATAACCGCCATTGTTGGTAGGCAACTTTTGCTTGATGATGTCAGCCTGGATGGTAACTCCCAGGTGGTTTGCCTGGCCTGTAAGGTCGGCAGATGCATGGTAATCGGTACCGTCCTTCTTGAAGTCGCTGTTGCGGAGGTAGCACCACAGAATGGTCGCCATCCCCAACTCATGGGCATAGGAAAATGCCTCAGCAATTTCGGTGATCTGGCGGTTAGATTCTTCTGAGCCAAAATAGATGGTTGCACCTACTGCCACCGCGCCCATGTTCCAGGCATTTTCAATGTTGCCGAGCATGATTTGGTCGAAGCTAGATGGGTAGCTGAGGAACTCGTTGTGATTGATTTTTACCACAAACGGAATCTTGTGCGCATATTTTCGAGACATCGAAGCAAGCACCCCATAAGTAGAAGCCACCGCATTACAGCCTGCTTCCATGGCCAGCTTGATGATGTTTTCAGGATCAAAATAGATCGGATTCGGCGCAAATGAAGCCGCACCAGAGTGCTCTACGCCCTGGTCTACCGGAAGGATAGACAGGTAACCGGTACCGGAAAGGCGTCCGTTGTTATGCAACTGGTGCAAACTACGGAGTACCTGGTTGTTCCGGTTGGATTCTTTCCAAACATCGTCCACATGAGTAGCTGAGGGGAGGTGTAGTTGATCCTTGGAAACAGTGTCACAGGTGTGTTCGAGCAAGGAGGAAGCTTCATCGCCGAGCAAGGAGGCGATTTCATTGATGGCCGAGGAGGCTACAGTCACTGACATAGAGGTAAATTTTCACAGATTTAACTGAAATGTTGTGCGTGGCAGCGAATTTTCGCTGTTGGCAAATTTAACACTTTCAATCAAATTAAAAAACTTAAATATCAGCTCCTGTTCATCTATCGCCATTTACGCATAAACCTGCTATAGTCAGCCTTCCTGATAATGCCTACGGGGCCTTGGTAAATTCCTCCTGTATAATCTCCATCAAATACCCGAACAGCCAAAATATTACAGCCACTTTCGTCTAAAACCGCCTTTGGCAATATGTATGCCCGAAATTTTCGATGCACACTGGCAGTAGGACTCTCCCGCCCCACGAGGTTCATGTCACCCGTTTTTCCCACTAACCGGCCATTGACATAGACCTCATCCCAGTCATCGATCCTGCCCATTACGAGTATGAGCGGTTCTGTGTATTCGGAAGGTCCCATAAAGAAAAACTTCCTGTACCAGGCAAAGCCATCCAGGTCCTTGTATCCCTGGTTGTCCCAGGCATCAGGCACCATGATGGAGTGCCACTCGGGCTCATATTCATAAGGAACTGCCCAATTGAGGTTGTCCCCGGGCGCAAATTCCCAAACCCCTTGTAGGTCTCGCACCATCTGCACGGATGTTTTTCGGGTCATTAACCCAATTCTACCGCCAACTATGCCTCCATTGAGCTGGCTGTCATACACCCTTACTGCAATGACATTCTCTCCATTGTCCCGGATTAATTCATCTGGAATGAGGTACCTGCGGGCAGCGTTGTAGGCTGTGTAATAGTGGGGCGGGAATCCTCCGGAGAACCCAAGTAGCTTACCATTTAGGTATACTTCGTCGGCATCGTCTATGTATCCGAGGGAAAGGTACATTTGCGTGCCGATGTGTTGTTTAGGAACTCTAAAGCTGGTGCGGTACCAGGCATATCCGTTATAGCCATGGAAGCCTTCTTCCTCCCAGGAGGAAGGAACGGCAATCCGCTCCCAGTCATCATCTGGAAAAGTAGGGGATGACCACGCAGGATCATCCCCAATAGAGAACTTCCACTTACTACTTAAATCCATGATCATTTCCCATTCTCCTGCCCTAACAGGCGATGTCAAGGCAAGGCAAGCCACCAAAAAGGCCCATGGCCAGGTAAAGGGAAATGTATATCGTTGCTGGCTCTTCATCATTTTCTCAGCTTTTCATATAAAAGGAACTCATTTAGAGAAACGGAGGTTACAGATAAATTATTCCTGGGTACGTTTCCTGCGTTTCCGCCAGTATTTGATATAATTCTTCTGGCTGATGAGTCCGATTGGTCCCTCATAGATGCCGCCATCACCAGCTAAGTCCTTTACCCGTACTGCCAGCACATTTTTGCCCGGTTCCAGGTGATCTTTTGAAAGGTAATAGCCGCGTTGCTGCATCCATTCCTTTCCATTAAACTCCTCATGGTGGTCCTGAAAATCGCCGGTACTGCCCACTAATTCGCCATTCAAAAATACTTGATCCATGTCGTCAATCCGCCCCATGAGTAATACCATTTTCTCATTGGCCATCGCTGGCGGCAGGTCAAAGGTGGTTCTATACCATGCAATGCCATCATGATCGATGCCCAGGTGATGCTCCCAGAAGGCGGGAACCTGTATGAGGTCCCAGTTGGTGTCGTTTAAATCTGCCGCTTTCCATCCGGGCTGGTCTCCTGTTCGAAATTTCCATTCTCCCTCAAGCGACAAGTCTGCAATAGGGACTTCTTTGGCATAAATACCGGGATGCTTGCCGAGCATCCCTCCGTCCCATTGGATGTCGTATACCCTCACCGACAGAACATTTGTTCCCTCGTTCAACCAATCATGATTCAGGGCATATTTTCTAATCCTGTCATGTGCTCCCTGGGGATTTGGGGGGAAAGAGCCTGTTTTTCCTATGGGGCGCCCATTCAGGAAGGTTTCGTTGATGTCATCTATTGTTCCGAGGTGTAAATAGAGGCTCTTGTCTTCAAAATCAGCCAATTTTACTTCGAAACTCACTCGATACCAAGCATATCCATCATGTCCTTCATACCCCTGGCGTTCCCAAGGGATTCCCAACTTTATGGGGCTCCAACCATTTTCTTCTACTGCTCGTCCCGCCCAATCTGGATTATCGCCGGTTTGAAATTGCCAAGTTTGAGGCAGGGCAAGCAATAACTCATCATTTTCGCGTTCCAGGTAACTTGCTTCCGGGCAATAGGCTTCCACTTCGGAGATCTGTGGCTCCTGAGGTTCAGGAGGCGAAGGAAAATTATACATCAAAATAAGGAACAAAGAGGAAATCGTAATGCCAATCCAGATGTTGGAATTGGTAGGAGTAAGTGGCGTGGACATATACATGATGAATTAGCGTTTGTTGAGAAAGTAGAAATAGCCGGAAATATTAAGGAAGTTAACATTTCCAGCTTGCAGGGGAGAGGCTATTTCTTGGGCTTGAACACCAATACTTCTTTTTCATAGTCAATCATCACGCGGTATTTTTTCATTACATCAGAGCCGATGATCCCCTGTACGGTGTACCCTGTCCTGCGCTTAACAGAGGCCACTACACGGTCCATGTCACAGCTCATGAAATGGGTTTTTATCTGGGTATTGCCAACCATCAGGTTCACTTTATGAGCGTCTAATAACTCAGTGGTATTTCCTTTAAGATCAATGGCGTGTTGTTCAAAAAGTGGGCTGCTAGTGGTTTTAAACTCGTAAGTAGCCTTGTCATTTTTATTGAGCAGGGTAATGCCTGATCCTGTATCAACGATGAAATACGCCTTGGTGCCATTAAGAGAAGCTGCAACGATAGGCTTGCTGGTCAGGTTCACAATTTGAACGGGTTCGTAAGTTGCAGAACCGGTGTTGGCAGCCATTAACAGGAAACAAACAATGGGCAGGAGAAATAAGCGCCGAGTCATGGTATTGATATTTAAAAGGTGATGCAGGGTTTTTGAGTTGTCAGTGTTTCCCGCAAAGCGGGGAAAACCGTCGATTATTAATGAACACACTCAAACTTACGCCTGTCAAACCTTACAGATGTCATGGCCCGGTAAACGTTTGTAAAAAATTGTCACCAAAAATATCTTTTCGTCATTTTCGTTAAAAAATCAGCTATATCGGACCTCAAAGATGAAAATACTCGCATTTATCCCGTTGTTTTTTTGCCTATTGGGTGGTGACCAATCTCCAGATGACACCCCCTTTTTTGAAGGCACGGCTTCCTTTTCTGTGACCTTAAGTGGTCCCATGGCGGATCAGCTCAAAGTAAATGAGCCCAACAATAAGCTGCTGATACACTTTCGGCAAGGAGATTACATTGTGATGTTGTCCGGGGGGCGCTATCCCAAAACCTTTATGTACATCAATAAGTACGATATGGAGTTCAGTGTCAATACAGCTCAAAAAAAACTGTATCGTTACTACCCCGGCAAGGACATGACCAAAAAGCAAAAGCCCCTTATTGCAAAATTCACGGGAAAAACCGCAGAGGTTAAAGGCATAGAATGTCAGGTGTACATGGCCAGGAACGAGGAAGTGATATTCTACTATTTTGTAAATGATGCCTACCGGATGGATACTTCTTTTTTTGATAAGAAAAAACAGGCCAAAGCCAGCTTCCTAGTGGAGGGATTGGATGGCCGCATCCCACTAAAAACGGTCAAAAAGAAGCGAGGCTTAACGGTTGTTACCTCCCTGCAGTCTATCACCCCAAGAGAATTTTCCCCAGAACAGTTTGCCATTCCCCCTGGATTCAAGGTGGATAAACGAGATTACAGGTACTGATTTACTGGGAAAAGTGCCAGAAAGGGAGATATATGAAAAAAACTATAGGTTTGTAAGGAGGATTTGCCATACAATTGTTAATTTTAAGCAGAAAACCCACAAGCATTTTCTTGGGTTTTACTACTTGTAATTACAACTATTATATCATTAATCTTCCTCCATGAGACGTACCTTCATTTATTGTTGCATGCTCTTTCTGGGCATGAACTTGGGATGGGCCAATTCTAACCTCCAGCTGGGCTGGAAATATTTTGCCGAAAACAAACTCAACCAGGCAACATCTGAATTCAAAAAGGCCCTAAGTTCTCCCCAAAAAGCAGAGGCCCTGCTCGGATTGTGCTACATAGAGACTGCCCTATCGCATGATGAGCAGGCTTTTCAGTACTATGCAGAATTTTACAAAGCCTCTGATAATCCTGATCCCTACCTTTATGCCTTATGGAGTTTGAATGGAGGAGAGATGACGGATGCAAAGTTGGACTTCATTGAGTCAATTGCTAAAACAAGGAAAGGATCTTTACGGGCCTTTAGCCAACAAGCACTTGGTTCGCATTACAAAATGACCACGAAACTGTCTGATGCCAAAGAGGCCTATGCTAAAACGGGTGCTATTGGAATCTGGCAAATGGTGGGAGACTTTGAAAATATCTCTGAAAGTGGCTTTGACAAAAGTTTTGGGGCATTGGAGCATCCTGAAAAGAGCCATAAGTTCACCAATAAGCGAGGCGTTGAAGTGGAGTGGTTTGACCTGAAACAGCCCAGAATGGACAATTGGGTGGACTTTGAATATCACTTTTACACAGACGATGCGATCATTTATGCCCAAAACTGGACAAAAAGCCCCAATGAGCAGGAAGTTCAGTTCCGATTGGGAACCAGTGGTTCCGCTAAAGTATGGGTAAACGACAAGTTGTTGTTCAGCGAGCCGGAAGAACGGGATAATGGGCTTGATACCTACGTGTTTACCGCCAAATTAATGAAGGGGTACAACCGAATCCTGATCCAGATTGGCGCAAGTGAAATATCAAACTCCAACTTTCTGTTGCGGATTACCGATGATGCAGGAGAAAATATTCAGGGATTAGAGCACACCACCAAGCTCCAGCCTTATCCCAAAAACTATTTCTTCACCAGTAAGCAGGTGGCTAACCCCAATGAAGTATACCTCAAAAAACAGCTAAAAGAGAACCCGGATAACCTGTTGTACTACCTCGTACTTACCCAGTTTTACCTCCGAAATGATTTTACCTATGAGGCAAAAAAACTGCTGAAGCAGGCAAAGAAAAAGTTTCCAGATTGTAGTTATATAACCTATCAATTGATCGAAACTTTTGCGCGGGATGGAAACAGAACCGGCTTTTCAACTTACCTCGAAGAGCTAAAGGAGAAGGACCCCAACAGCCATTCTGCCTTGATCTTGCTGTTTGACGAAGCAATGGACATCAAGGATTATGATAAAGCGGAGGAAATCCTGGGAAAAATAGAGAAGGGTGAGGGTAATTCGCCTTTTGTCATGGAAAAAAAGATTGCCATTGCCTCTGCAAAAGAAGAAATAGAAGAACTGGTCAGCCTGGTCAATCAGGCTTATGCGAAATATCCAGACAATTACAGCTTTAACCAGTTGAAATATGCGGTTGAAAAGGAGTTGAGGAAAAATAATACCGCGGCAGCCAAGGTCTGGAAGACCTACCTCAAAAAGCATTATAACTATGATGCAATTCGTACGGTAGCCGTCAATTACCTGCGTGCTGGAGACGTCTCCAAAGGCATTGACCAGATCGAAAAACTCATTGAGTACAACCCGATCTCTGTAGGAAGTTACAGCCTGTTGTCCAATGTGTACTTCAACATTGGAAATTACAACAAAGCTGCGCAGTACAAGAAGGAGTGCATCAGGATAGCCCCTTACATCGGTTCTTATCACGAATCCTTGGCCCGTTCGTATGAAGAACGAGGCGAAGATGCCGAAGCGAGAAAATCCTACGAAAAGGCCATTTACTACAATCCCTATGACTATGATGCTAAAGAGGGTTTGCGGGGGTTGCTGGGCAAAAAAGACATCTTTGAGAACTTCAATACCCCTGATGTGTATGAAATATATAAAAACTCCCCAGATGCATCAGAGTATCCCGAAGACAATAGCATTATTCTGTTGGACGAAGTTCAGAATGTGGCCTATGAGAGTGGTGGATATGAGCAAAAAAATATCCTCCTGATTAAGGTATTCAATACCGACGGGGTAGACCGTTGGAAAGAATATTCTATCCCGGTTTATAACAACCAGTCTGGTATTGTAGAGCACGTAGAGGTATTGAAAAAGAATGGCAGCAAGCTGGAAGCAGAGCGTGACGGCAGGTATGTAGTATTCCCTAACCTAGAACCGGGAGACGCCATCCACATTAATTACAAAGTGAAAAACTACTACAGTGGTAAGCTGTCCAATCAGTTCTGGGACAAGCATTACTTCACCTATTTTTACCCCATTCAGGTTTCTCGATACAGTTTGATGGTGCCCGAAGGACGTAAGTTTCAGTATAAGGTCCTGAACGGAGAGTTGGAGCCCAAGAAGACAAATGTTGATGGCTACCAAAGATTTGTGTGGGAGAAAAAAGATGTGCCCAGCATCAAATACGAACCCTACATGAGCAGCCTTGCGGATATTGGAATGTCCTTGCACACTTCCTCGTTCGAAAATTGGGATTACATCTCTGAGTGGTATGCAGATATTGCTAAGGCCAAATCCAAAGTGGATTTCGAAGTCCAGGAAGCAGTAAATGAACTCTTCCCCGAAGAAGAAGATATGTCCGAGCGGGAAGTGGTACAGAAAATTTACGAGTACATCGTGAATGAAATCCGCTACAGCTCTGTGCCCTTTTTGCAAAGTGGACTTATCCCGCAAAAAGCCAGCCGGGTCATCACCACCAAGCAGGGGGATTGCAAAGATGTTTCAAGTTTGTTTGTTGCCATGTGCAAAGCGAAGGGCATCGATGCGAACCTTGTGCTGATCAATACCCGAGATAACGGACTGCAAGATTTATTGCTGCCGAGTATATCCTTTAACCATTGTATCGCCAAGGTGAACCTGGACAATACCGATTACTTTGTTGAACTGACGGATGACAATTTGCCCTTCGGATCGGGATCTGTAAGTGTTAAAAATGCCTTCTCTCTGGAAATACCGGCGAATACCCTGGAAAAAGTGGAGGCCTCGCTTCTTAACCCTCCTAGCCGAATTCGAAACCATGTGATCAGAAACTCTCGGGTAAGCTTTGCAGGGGATGATATCATGGTAGAAAAAAAGTGTCGTCGCTCTGGGGTTTTTGCAAGTGGACTTAGAAATTCTTACGAAAACGAAGGAAAAGAAACGCAGTTTAAGATGATGCAAGAAGCCGTTACGGGTGTTTACCCATCAGTTAAGCTGAAGTCGGTAGACTTTGATGAGTCCTTGACCAATAATGCGGATGAGATGACCTATGGATATTCTTATAAAGCGACCTCCGTTTTCACAGAGATAAGTGACCTGAAGATTGTGAAACTTCCCTGGTCAGATGCGCTTTCGGCACCGGATTTCCTCTCTTTGGATGAACGGAAATATCCCATTGAATTGTGGGACTACACCAGTGCCGAGCTGTACGAGGAAACCCTCAACATCCAGGTGCCAGCAGGCATGAAAGTATCAGAAGTTCCCCAAGACGAGTCTTATTCGTCTTCGAATGCGACCTACAGCTTATCTTTCAAAATGGAAGGTGAAGTTCTGAAGGTTGTCCGCCGATTTGAGATCAAAAATGATATTGTCCAGCCGGAAAACTACCAGGAATTCAAGCAGTTTTTTAGCAAACTGGTCAAAGCTGATGACCGTCGAATCGCCTTCAAGGCCATCTAATTCATAAAAATGTATCCCAAAATGCCTGGAGTACAAGCTCCAGGTTTTTTTATGGGGGTCATTTTCCTGACCAATTAATGGTAGATCTGGACCTAATTTCACATCATGAAAAGGACTGCAAAATTGGTTGGGGGGATTCTGATGCTGAGCCTGTTGGCGTTAGGCTGGCTCTACCAACGGGTTTTTTGGGTGGAGGTACCCGAAGGCCAGTCGGCAGCTCCTGTCCATGAACTCTGGGATACCCTGGTAAAACAGCATGTTACCCCTGATGGCCAAGTAGATTACCCTGGTTTTGCAGGGGATCGTGAGCGGCTTGAGGCCTACCTAGACCTCTTGGCAATCCAGCCTCCCAATACCACCACCTGGTCAGACGCTGAGCAAATGGCGTATTGGATCAACGTCTACAATGCTTTCACGGTCCAAATTGTCCTAGATCATTATCCAGTCGGTAGCATCCGGGAAATCACCCCTGGAATTCCCTTCATCAATAGCGTTTGGGATGAGCCCTTAATTACCCTGGGCGGGAAATCCTATACGCTAAATAACATTGAGCATGGCATACTACGAACGCAGTTCCAGGATGCCCGCATTCACGCTGTCCTAACCTGTGCTTCCATTTCTTGTCCCAAACTCAGGACAGAAGCATATATTCCAGGTCGCCTGGATGAACAGCTAGACGTCCAGATGCAGGAGTTTTTACGCAATCCCAATAAAAACCAACCTGACCCAGAAAGCCCTAAGCTTTCCGCTATTTTCAATTGGTACGGTGGGGACTTTGAAGCAGAAGGGGGATTGATTGTGTTTGTCAACCGATTTTTGGACCAGCAGATTACAGCAGGTGCTCAGGTGGAGTTTTTGGAATATGATTGGGGGCTAAATGAGTGAGAGGGGATACGTTGTTTAAATTTATGGCTGCCTTTATTTCCAAATTTGATGTGCCTTACTTGTGCACCACCAATTTCTTGCTAATCTGTTCATTTTCATAAACTACCCGGACAACGTAGGTGCCTTCTGCAAATTTTGCAAGGTTGATCCTGCGTTCCTGTCCACCTGACAGAGGTTCATGATGAACAATCTGTCCAGCCATGTTGAACATCTCTAGCTGTGCATCCAAAGGCATGCTGCTTTCCAGTCGAACTTGCACAAAATCTGTGGTAGGATTGGGAAAGATTGTCATGTGTACGTGTTCTTTTAGGGCTTGCAGATTTAGCTCCACAATACGGCTATACTCACTCTGGCCGTCTAAGTCTTCTTGCCGGATGCGGTAGTAAAATCGGTTAACCCCGAGGGTTACCACATTGGAATCTATAAAACTGTAGTACAGTGGCATGTCCGAAAAACCTGCTGCCTGTTTGCTGCCAATTTGTTCAAAGGTCCTTCCGTCCAAAGAGCGTTCAACATCAAATAACAGGCTGTTGATTTCTGCACCAGTGACCCAATCAAGGATTCCATGGCCATTTTTTAACCTTGCAGTGAATTCCAGCCATTCTACAGGAAGGGCATTGGTTGAAGGAATTTGGACCAGGGTAACCGCAGCATAATCGTTTGGGGTAAACCAGCCTGAGCTAACGGAGCCTTGAGATAAACTTCCTTGAAGGTCTGTTTGGCCAAGGCTTACCCACTGACTGCCATCCCATCCTCCAACAGCAATTTCACTCATTTGAGAAACCAAATTGGGAACATCACTTTGGCCGTCCCATGACAAGGTGACCTTTGTGTTAGTACTTCCATCCACATCCCAAAACTCCTTGGTGTGTACTTTCATGACATCACTGGACATATTCAGCGGGTTGAAGGGCGCACCAGCTGGAATATTGGTCTGCCCAGGGTTCCGATAAAAATAGGCAGCTTTTGCAAAGTCATTGGAGGTAGCTGTTTCAATACCGGTGGCAGAATACCGAAGGCTATGCCCAGTGGGAAGCGTGAAATTTCCACCACCTGTCCAGGCAGAGTACCCATCAATGTGGCGTTGGGAGTTGGCTCCGCTGTGAAGGGCCCCTGCTTGGAAATGAACAAAAGATTGAAGGTCATTCCGGTCGGTGGAGAGCACCCCTTTTTCGAACAACAAACTGTTTACCACGATAAGCTCCCCAGAGAGGCTCGCTCCAGAGGTGTTTTCCAGTACCACATCCCCCATTTGGATAGGGAGGTTTGCTTCGATTGTTTGAAAATGGTTGTGGAAGTTGTTAATGAAATTGGAACCGGTATTGCAAGTTCCACAATTCATGGTTCCATTGTTCAGGACGTCCCCTTGGAAGAAAATTTCCCCTTCATTTTGCCAGGTGGCTAACGTATCATTTATGAAATTTAGCCCGATGAATTGACTTTGGTTCACAGTAAGGGCTGTTTCTCCATCATTGAGGTAGGTATCGTCCCAATTCATTGTGGCAAATATACCTGCCACCAATACCACGCCGGTGACAGCGAGTCCATACCAGAGCCTGTGCTTTTGACTGGTAGTTTGATTGAGCGTAGGTTGAAGTCTTCGGGAAGTTCTCATGGATCAGAAAGGTTACGGCTTTTGCAACCGTGACATAATGTGTGGATTAATGATAAGGTAGGGAATGGAACAAGCCGATTTTATCAGCGCATCCTGCCAATCGGTCTTACTAGGTGTTTGGTAGATGTGTCCCGTTATTTTTCCCCAATTATCAATACTTACCGGGCTATTTCCCGCGATTCCATCTTCATCCCCATCCGATATTTCAGCTTCTTTCGTATCCAGACAACCATCATCGTCTGCATCAATTTCATAGGCATCATCCAAGCCATCCGCATCTGAGTCGGAGTAGGGCAGGGGCGTGCCTCCGGTAAAAGCCCCCCATGCGTTATCGTAAGTATTGCACCACCCATCAGCATCAGTGTCATTGCTTCCGGTGATGGAAAATGAATGAGTTACAGCAGCACCTGTTCCGGTATTGCCATCTCCAAAGTCCCAGGCAAAAGAGGTGATGCTACCATCAGTATCGGTGGAGCTATTTCCACTAAAGTTCACCAAATAAGGGCCACTGCCAGAATTCCCTGTGACAGAGATAATTGAGGTTGGTGCAGAACCGCAGTTCGTTGTGGGAGTAGTAGAGGAGAGATAAGTGCCTGAGATAGGACGGTTCAGCGTACCGTCAGGTAATTGCCAGCCTACGGCAATATTATCTCCTCCACCTCCGTCCTTCATCAGGGCTTCCACATAGTAAGCTTGCCCCTGTTGGAGGGATATAGTCGCGCTCTGCTGACTTGTAAATTTGGTCCATTGCTGTGAGTTTGTCCAACCATCTACACTGGCAATCAGGGCAATGTTGGCTGGGTCACTGTTTGTGCTCAACCAAAGCTCTCCATCATCATCCGAAGCAATCCAAAAGGTATAATTACCTGTTTGAGGAGCGCAAATCCACCCCCTCATGCGTACCCCATAGTTGTTTTGGGAATTGATTGGCCCCTCAAATATTGAATAGGTGGTGGTTGAGGAGGGAGAATTTGGATAATTGGCTGCGTTTTTCAAGTCGTTGATGTCGGTGCCGTTGATACCTGTGTAGGTTTCATAGGTGATTTGGCCATCTCCTTTACCGGTGCATGAAGAACCTGATGAACTACCACTGCTGCCTACACAGACTTCCAGATTTTGGAACAAGGACACTTGGTTGTTCCCATCTCTCGTACTCACCACTTGAATGACCAGCACCGCATCAGAAATGGTGGCTGTTGGAGTTAATGTAATTGACTTGGTAGTGTATGAACCGGAAGTAAAGCTGCCCCCAACAGAGGTAAGCGGTGCCACATAATTTGAATACCCATACCATAGCATGCTACTTCGTTCTCCTATTCCTATCCTTACATCTGTAACGGTGGTGTAGGTCTGCATATCCAGTGAAATGGTGATGGATTCTCCTGAAGTCACACTGAATGGGGCTCCGTCTTGTAAAATGGCGACATCTTCTTTGCCCCATGCACGGTGAAACAGCCGCAAGGCTCCTGAGGCATTGGTAACCGTAGAACCGTTGTTCTGATCTGACCAGTTGTTACGGATGATCCAGTTGGAAGCACTGGGTTCGGCTTCTGTGGTGCAACTGGGAGTTGTGCCACTGGAACTACTGCCGCTACCGCCATTATTCATAGAGGACTGTGTACCATTGGGATCAAAGCTGGCAGTAAAGGCACTGCCTACCGTTACGGTTCCGCTATGGGTGCTTGCATTTCCGTCATTGTCGGTCACCGTCAGGGAAACTGGAAAGGTTTGAGCAGTTGCCTGGCAGTCAGCTTGGCCATCGTCATTGGCATCAACTCCCCCTGCTTCAATCATGTCGTAAATGCCATCATTATCCGAATCCAGGTCGAGGTGGTTTGGAATGCTGTCGCCATCTGTGTCGAAATAGCTACAGACTGAATTCATCAGCCCTCCACATAAAGGGAAATCACTGTCCCGGTAATTGGGAACCTTATCTCCGTCCAAGTCGCCCGCTGGGTCTGGAAGACCATTGGAACAATCCCAACCTGCACTGGCAAAGGTTGCAGCACAAAACTCCGCATCCTCATAATCAGCAGTTCCATCTCCATCATGGTCGCCCCGATATGCTTCAACCACATCTGGGATGCCATCATTGTCATCATCTCGATCTGTTAGGTCGTTTACCCCGTCAGCGTCTGTGTCTGTGGTATCCTGTTGATAAACCGAGCAGTTTTGCGTGCTGCTGCCATCTGAAAATACACTTAGGCGAAAGCTGCTTTCCTTTGCAGGATTAAAGGCAGTAGAAATAATTTGGCGAGTGGTACTGCCACTACCAATTTTATCATTGGTAAAGCGAACCTCTACTTGATAGTTATAGTCTCTGCCCCAGGGCAATCCGAAGTAAACTGCTGTGGGGTCTTGTGTGCCATGGCCTGTTCCGCCATTCACGGATCGTATCCCGCTAATGACTGCTCCATTACAATCTTTCAGGACTACATTGGCCCCAATTGCATACCGCTTTTTTCCACTTTGCATGCGGTCAGAGCGATTTTCCCAGACATCTACGACCAAATAGGCCTTGCTGCCATCTGTAGTAGAAGGAGAATACAAATTATTGATCCACAGTTTATTGCTACTCCCGTTTTTGTTTTCATAAATGTCCAGGTCCCCATCTTGGTCAATATCGACCATGATCACCCCTTCTCCATTACCACTGTTGTTGGTGTAATTGTCAAAAGTACTGTTCAAATCTAATTGGAAAGCATTTCCCGCCCCGATTCCACTGCCATTGTTCAGGTCATTGAGGTAGAGATAACTTTTGGAGTTGCCAGTAAAAATCAGGTCTGTGTCTCCATCGTTGTCAATGTCTCCTCCTGCGACCCCATCGATATCTGTCTGAGATTGAATGCTGAGGTTCCCTGTAAGGCGATTAAAGGTACCGTTGTCATTTCGATATACATACGTGCCATCTCCGTACGTCCAAATCAGGTCATAATCACCGTCATTGTCCAGATCATAAAGCCCAACGCCCCCTTTTCGACCATTATTGGCCTGGTCAATATTCTGAGAGTTGCCAAAGGTTCCACCTTGATTAAAGTAAAGGTCGTTATTGTTGTGCTTTCTTACGACCATGTCTGGCCATCCATCATCGTTGATGTCTGCAGTTGCGCTGTAATCTCCTTCACTGCCCGCTTGTGGAAGCCCCAGAATTGTACCTGTGCCGGTTGTCATTTGGGTGAAAAAGCTTCCTGGAGCTGGATTGACTACAGCACCATTAGCGTGGTTAATGTAATTGTTGCGATAAATTTCAATTCCATAGTCATGGTTATCCATAAAAATGTCCAGGTCTCCATCACCATCATAATCCATGGCCCCAGCTCCTTCGACGTTATAGCCATTGGATATGCTTAACAATATGGGAGAATTGCCGCCAGTACCATCGCCAAAGACGCCGTTGCTGGAAGCCTGTAGGTAAACTTCTGTTTGCCGTGAAGAGGTCGTCCTCAAAAAATCTGGTAACCCATCGTTGTTGAAATCTGCCCAAAGTGCCTGGCGTTCCATGGTGTTATTGGAAAGTGATGGTGCTAGTGTCGCAGTGACATCAGTAAAATTTCCATTATTGTTACGATAAATCCTTGAACGAACACTTCCACTGTTGGTATTAATCAACAGGTCAAGGTCTCCGTCCAGGTCAATGTCCTGGAAAGCCATGCCACCATCCTTGGCTGCATTCAGGTCTAACCCATAGGATGCTGCTGATTCTGTAAAGCTTACTTGAGCAAAGGACTGACTGGTTTCCACAAAGAGTAGAAACACCAGCCAAAACACATGGAGATATGGCTTAAATACCTTTTTCATGGACCTACTTAACTACGAAAACCACATTTATGACCGTAAAGCTATCAGCAGGAGGTGCGATGACGTCATAAGTCATTTCCCCATTCGCATCAATGACTACATTGGCCAAAACCGTATTATCGTAGTCTGTGATATAATAGTACAGCTCACTTTCTAGATAGGTAGGTATAGCTGTTGGTGCGCCTGAGCTCGATACTGCTGGCTTTCCAAACCTGCTCTCATAGACCTGGTGTAGGTCAAGGGTACGTCCGGTACCTGTTGTACTAACATCAATCAGTAGTGCTGGGGGGTAGAAAATCCGTGAGGACCTGGCTGTATTGGATTCTATTACTTTGCCGTTAGCATCTACCGCGAGCATTTGGGTGGCAGTACCGGAAAAATTACCCGAACCGTATTTGGGCAGTTGCTGTTGCCCAGTATTGGTCAGTTGCATGGAGATTTCGAGGTTACCAATGGTCGATTGATTGCCAACTGTGTAAAAGTCAAGCCCATCTGAATTGGTGCCCGAATTGGAAGAAACAGCAATAACTGCAGGATATGCACCACCGCTGTTCTGGAATGCCAGTCCGTTGGCAATGTTATTATCCGCACGTCTAAGTGTGAAACTGTTCAATAAACCGGAAGAGCTTACCCGTAGGTAGTTACCATTGGATGTGATGGTACGGTTTCCCGTGAGGCTGTCATTGGCATTATAAATATTGTTACGCCATGCAGCGATATTAACAGAATTACCCCCTGTGATGCTCAAATTATTTCCATTGATGGAAAGGGTTTGGCTGTCGTCAATGTATTTGCTTAGGTTGACATTATTACCCCCCGAAATACTTAGTACATTACCGTTCAGTGCCAGCGTTTGATCATCTTCGGTGTATTTACTTAGGTTAACATTGTTGCCACCAGAAATACTCAGCACGTTCCCATTCAGTGCCAGCGTCTGATCATCCTCGGTGTATTTGGACAAGTTAATGGTGTTGCCATTGGAGATGCTCAGGTTGTTTCCGTTGAGAGCGAGGGTTTGCTTATCATCAATGTACTTGCTCAGGTTAATGGTGTTGCCATTGGAGATGCTCAGGTTATTTCCGTTGAGAGCGATGGTTTGCTTGTCATCAATGTATTTGCTCAGGTTGATGGTATTGCCATTCGAAATACTGAGGTTATTCCCATTGAGGGTAAGCCGCTGCTCGTCATTATCAATGCTATTGATGTTGACGGAGTTACCATTTGAGATGCTGAGGGTTGTTCCATTGAGGGTCAGGCGCTGCTTATCGTCAATGTATTTACTCAGGTTAACGGTGTTACCATTTGAAATACTGAGGTCATTCCCATTGAGGGTAAGTCGCTGCTCATCATTGTCAATGCTATTGATGTTGACGGAGTTTCCATTAGAAATACTGAGGGTTGTTCCATTGAGGGTAAGTCGCTGCTCGTCGTCAATGTATTTGCTGAGGTTGATGGTGTTGCCATTCGAAATACTGAGGTTATTCCCATTGAGGGTAAGTCGCTGCTCGTCATTATCAATGCTATTGATGTTGACGGAGTTACCATTAGAAATACTGAGGGTGGTTCCATTTAGAGTGAGGCGCTGCTTATCGTCAATGTATTTACTCAGGTTAACGGTGTTACCATTTGAAATACTGAGGTTATTCC
>JBCDIQ010000044.1:0-22481 GCA_039024295.1 Bacteroidota bacterium
CTTTTGGCGAGTAATAGTGTACTATTACGAATGAAAAAGGCGAAGGCCAGGTTCCAAAAAGGCGATTTTCTTCTCAATTAGACATTTCAAGACGGTTTCTTAATTACTCGACCATGAAACGAGTAGTCCGCTCGTATGCTTCCGTTTGCAATTGATAATAATAAATTCCCGGCTGAAGGCTGCTCACATCAAACTGCTCAATGTGCTCGCCAGCCACTTTTTGTTCATTCATCAGCACCTCTAACAAAAGACCGTCTTTGTCCATGAGTGTCACTACCACTTGGCCGGGCTTGTCGAGCTGATATTTTAGCTGATTGGTGCCATTTGAAGGGTTTGGGAACACTTGTGGAGCATTTTTTCCAAAACTTTTTGCAGGTTTTTCGGTATCCCACAACAAAAATCCAGTGGGGTTGAGCACCTTCAATAGCCCTTTCATTCTGTGCTGATACCTTCCACGACGTGGAGATTCCTGTTGTTCGTCAGTTTGTGGTGATTCATATTTGGCACGAATGGCCTCCAAATCTGATCGCCAGGTAGGCAGAAAGGTTCGGACCCGGTCCATGACGACTTCCAGCTCCGCCTCATGTGCATCCGCAATGCTCCAAACAGCCATCTGGACTTTTCGTCTTTGCAGGCGCATGCTACGGAATTCTTCGCGTTCAGCTTCCGTGAGTTCTTCTGGTTTTTTATGAGGTTGACCCTTAGTTCGTTTCGCTCTCATTTCTTCCTTCATGGAGTGTAGCTCGTCTCGGTATCCCGCCAGTTCCTCACGCTCAGAAGCGGTTAGCTGGGCATCGAAACTTTCACGCAAGGGTTTTACCACTGGAACAATGTGTTCCTGGAAGTACGCTTGTACTTCCTTGTGCATTTCACGCTTGGCCTCACGTTTTTGAGGTGCCTGAGAAAACCCGGTTGACAATAGGCAAAAGGAAACTATCAAGCTTAACAGCCCATTTTTAATCGCTTTCATCGTGTCTTTATTATGGTGTTATGTGCCTGGGAGCATCAATTGCTAACTCCCCTTATTCACCCTTTTGATGCGGGAAAAGGTTGAAGGTTTAACCAGGATTAAGTAATTTCTCCATAATTTCTGTTTCCAGGAAGCCGGCTTTGTGATGTAACTCTGAACAAAAAGCCCGATTGTTGACTTAAAATTAAGATGGTAAATTAGATTATGTTGTTAGTTCAACCCGTTGCAACGGTTCCGCCAATGCTTAACGCATTGATTTCATTTTTCTGGCGGCCGTTTCTACTCTTGTTATACCTCGATACTAATTCCAACGCGATGCCAACTTCATTTATCAACTGGCAAAACCACGAATCCGAAATTCGGAAAAGGGCCAGATATTGCCTCCTACACGAGCTGGAAGGGTCTGTTATGGTGGTATTCGAAGAAGATGATACTTTTATCAAAGGAATTATGTTGCCGCCATTTGCGGCCGGAAAGCGCAATTATGCTTCCTACTTTCAGCTGGATAAGTCAGTGGTAGAAAACCGATTGACAGATCGTGTACTGGACCTGACTAGCGATTTTGACTCCGCACTTTCCTTTTTGCACCAAGCGGCAAAAGTAGCGTAAGCACTTTTTTTGTTCCAAAATTCGAGCTTTCTCCACGAAAGAAATATGAGCGGGTTTCTCCACCAGGAGAAACCTTTTCTTTTTTCAGACCTTTCAACCTTACATTACGTAGGGTATAGCGTGCAACCTACACTTCCCGATCGTCATGAAAAAAGTCCTCCGAATTCTTTTCGTATTAATTGCCCTCGTCCTTATCGCACTGATATCCATTCCCTTTTTGATGAAGGACCGAATCCAAGGGATTGTCCAGGAAGAACTGAATAAACGAATCAATGCCGAAGTCTCCTTCGAAGATGTCTCACTTTCCCTAATTCGCAATTTCCCAAATGCCTCACTGGGCATTTCCCAATTGCAAGTCCTCAATAAAGCCCCTTTTCAAGGAGATACCTTGGTTGCTGTAGACGAATTTGTGGCGGTGGTAGATTTGATGTCGATTATGGGAGGAAATGACATCCAGATCAAAAAGATTAAGTTGGACAGGCCCATGCTCCATATCCAGGTAAACGAAAATGGGCAGTCGAGTTATGACATTGCCCTGGAAGAATCGACAGCCCTGGATACTTCGGCAGCTACTTCTACAACAGCGTTTAAATTTGGCTTGCAATCCTATGAGATAGTAGGGGGAAATATTCGGTACGAAGATGAAACCCTGCCCATGCAAGCACGGATAGTGGGATTAAACCATACCGGGAGCGGGGACTTTACTCAGGAAATTGTTGACCTGACAACCCATACTGATGTCCAGCAGGCCACTGTTGTATTTGACGGAATTTCCTACCTGAACCAGACCCAAATTGATGCTGATGTGGACATGAAGGTGAACTATGCGAATGATTTGCTGGTCACCTTAAGTAATAACCGCATTCAGGCCAATGAACTGGTGGTAGTAGCAGATGGAGATGTGGGGATGAAAGGAGAGGATATCCTGGTAAATATGGGCTTCAAAGCACCAGAAACTGCATTTAAAAGCCTATTTTCCATGGTCCCTGGGGTCTATACCCAGGAATTTGCCAACCTGAAAGCAGATGGACAATTCAGGTTAGAGGGATATGCTAAAGGCATTTACAACGACAGCACCCTGCCTGCATTCGGGCTGGACCTACAAGTAATGGACGGATTGGTAAAATACCCTGATTTGCCGGCACCGCTCAGCGATATACAGGTGGATGTCCACATTGAGGAGCCAGACGGCAGCTTGGAAGCACTTCGGGTGGATTTGAAGCGACTGCACATGCAATTGGAAGACAATCCAATTGAGGTGCGTGCTATAACTGTTGGTCTTGATCGCATTGAGGTAGATGTATTTGCCGATGTAAAACTTGACTTGGAGAAAATTAGCAGGGTAGTACCGGTGGAAGGTACTAAGCTGAAAGGGTTATTTACCCTCAAAGGAACCGCAAAAGGAACCTATGATGAAGCGGCAAATTTATTTCCCAAAGCAAACGCAAAAATGGAAATGAAAGATGGGTATGTGCAACAGGCAGAATATCCGGCAGAAATCACGAACCTTCATTTTGAAGCCATGTTGGAAGATGCGGATGCAGATTTGACCCATGCACGATTTGAAATGCCTGATTTTTCGTTCTTGCTGGATGGAGAGCCAATAGCCGGTAGCCTAGTGGTCACGGATTTTGCTGATCCTGCGTATGAAGCCCGGCTGAAAGGGGTGGTGGACTTAGATAAATTGACCAAAATCTATCCGCTTGACAGCATGGAGGTAAGTGGAAAGATCATTGTGGAAGACTTTCAAACCCGAGGGCGCATGTCCGATGTAGAAGCCGAGAATTACACGAAATTGGCCTCTAGTGGCAAAGTGAAAATCGAAAACCTGCGCTACAACAACCCTGAACTGCTACAACCCGTCACCATCAAAAATGGCAGTGGAACCTTTACCCCGGATAAGCTACAAATCGCCCCTTCTTCAGGAACCTTAGGGAGCAGCGACTATGAAGTTTCGGGCTATTTCTCCAACTATATGGCCTATGCCCTTACGGAAAATGCACCGCTAAAGGGTGAATTGAACTTTCGGAGCCGCAAATTTGACCTGAACGAGTGGATGGAGGAGGAAAGTACTGTGCCCGCAGAAGGATCGGGGGAGGCCATTGAAACCTCTGCTGTGGTACCTGTTCCAGCGGGGATAACCATGGCCATTGATGCAACTATTGATGAGGTGCTTTACGACACCCATAAGTTAAGCAACATGACTGGCCGCCTGCTGATCGCCGATGAGGCAGTAAGCATGTCTCAAGTAAATTTCCAGACCCTGGGAGCTGCCATCGCCATGAATGGAAAGTACGACACCAAAGTTCCCGGAAAGCCTGCCTTTGATTTCGGGATGGACATCAAAGGAATCGGACTCAAGGAGGCTTACAAAAACTTTTCTACGGTACAGGCATTGGCACCTATTGCTCGTCTGCTTACCGGAGATGCTGATCTTGAGTTTTCTGTCAAAGGATTGTTGGGCGATGACCTAATGTCCATTTTGGACGGCATCTCAGGAGCAGGGGTATTTAACATGGATGAAGGGGGGCTGAAGTTGCCGAAAAGTTTGTCAAAGGTTGGCAGCTTAACCCAACTGGATGCCTTCAAAGGGCAAAGTGCAACCTTGAATAAGGTAGCAGGCCAGTTTACCATCGAAAACGGCTTTGTGGCGGTTAAACCTTTCGATGTCAAGCTAAAGGACGTGGTGCTAACTGTGTCAGGCAGACAATCCATTACTGGACAATTGGATTATGACCTGGCCCTGGACATGCCATCTGGTACTGTCGGTAACCTCGCCCAAGGGGCACTGACTAAGCTAACTGGAAACGCTGTTGGAGTAGGGGACAGGATCAACCTGGACCTCAAACTCACCGGTACCTCGGAAGATCCGAAAGTACGTCCAGTAGGAGGAGGGAGCACCGGAGCGGTTAAAGATCAGGTAACCGCAGGGGTTAAGGGGGCAATAGAAGATAAAACTGGGGTAAACCTTAACAAAGAAGCCCTGCAGCAACAAGCAGAAGCAACCCGTAAGCGAGTTGAGGACTCTCTTAGGAGAGAAGCTGAAATCCGCAAGCAGCAAATAGAAGACAGCCTGCGATCGGTAGCAGAGAAAAAAGCCAAAGAGGCTGCCGAAAAGGCCAAGAAAGAGCTGGAAGAAAAGGCCGGGAAAGAAGCTAAGGATAAGGCGAAAGAAGGATTGGACAAATTGAAGGACAAGATTAAGTTTCCGGGCAAGCGAAACTGATCCATTTTCCATGGATTGGAACCCAATTTTGCGGAGGTTGAGCTTGTCGAAACCCGAAGCTCCCACAAAATGAAATCCGCCGTATTCAATTGATCCATTTCTCATGGATCAAAAGCCATTCTGCAGAGGTTGAGCTTGTCGAAACCCGAAGCTTCCAAAAAATGAAGCCTGCGGGATTCAAACAAGATCGCACGGATTTTTGTACCTTACCCGAAACTACTAGGTATGCGGAAGATTTACTGTTTAGGGTGGCTCATTTTGCTCTTTACAGCTGGGATATTTGCCCAGGTTCCTGACAGCACGTCCGTTGAGGCGATTTCAGTGGACACGATCAACCATTACCTGGATATTGATGAGCAGGTCCAAGTGTGGGAAGCCAAAGATTCTACCCTGGGCCTAACCGAAATACTAGAACTAACTCCTGAATTTGTTCTTACGGACTCTCTAAATGTTATTGCCACAGATAAGGAACATGCGCTCTGGGTAAAATTCCGCCTTCACAATCCCAGAAATACTCCTCGGAATCTGATCGTTTCAGACTACAATGACAATTCCATCAGTTTAGGATTCCAATCAGACCCGGATTCTGGCTGGATTCGCCATATATTTGGTCACTTTGTATCCAGCGAGATACAAAAACCCTTTAAAATGTCATGGTCGGTATTCCCCGTTTACCTTGAACCGGGGGAAACCAAAGAAGTGTACATTAAGCACAGAAGCATAGGTTACTCTCTTGCCAGCATGAGTCTTTCAGTAAGAGACAGGGATATTTGGCGTGCCATTGATCGGTCGGATTCAAATATCATGATTTCTCTTTTTTGCGGGGTGATAGGGATCATGGTACTCTACAACTTCATGTTGTTCCTCACCATCCGCTCACGGCTTTACCTGTTTTATGCGCTTTATTTATTATGTATCGGTCTGTTGTTGGTATTTGCGGGAGGCTCCATCAATGATTGGAAGTATCCAAAGGCGTATACAACGATCTCTTTGATTGGCCTGGGGTGGGTAAATATTTTTTACTTTTTATTTGGAAGAGGATTTGTTGATACTGCCACCATCATTCCCAAGTTTGACGTATGGATCAAGCGGTACATTGGCCTTCGTATCGTTTTGGCTACTGCAGAGACCGTGATTTTGGTGGCGATATTTCATACAGATTTGGTGCTCGCTGTTGAGATCGTCACCTTTCTTGTGGACGCAATTTTTATGGTCGCTTTGGTAATTGTCCTGTTGCGTTCAAAAAACAAGACTCCCCTCAATTACTTTTTTATCACCGGCTCTTCGGTGGTGATCATCTTTGGGTTCACCTTTTTGAGCCTTAGCCTTATTTTTGAGGCCGAAAACGAGCCCTGGATGGTATTTCTGCTGGCCATCGTGGTGGAAATTCTCATTTTTTCCTTGGGACTTGGATACCGTATGCGATTGATTGAACGCCAAAAACTCCAGGCCCAAAAGCGATTGAACCAGGAGCTTTCTAAGATCAATTCAGCATTTGGACGTTTTGTGCCTCACGAATTCCTTAAGACGCTCGGACATGACAGCGTATTGGACATCAAGTTAGGAGATGGAGTAGAGCGGGATGTTACCGTCTTTTTCTCAGACATACGAGATTATACCTCCCTTTCTGAACAAATGACTCCACAAGACAATTTTAATTTCTTGAATGCCTATTTAGGACGCGTCGGTCCCATTATCCAGGCGCATAACGGATTTGTCAACCAGTACTATGGGGATGGGATCATGGCCCTGCATATTACGTCTGCCTTGGATGCGGTAAACTCTGCGATAGCCATCCAGCATATCATCCGCATGTACAATAAAGAGCGGGTTGAGAAAGGACGCAGAATTATACGGCTGGGAATTGGTATTCACACAGGCCCACTGATTATGGGTGTAATCGGAGATACCCTACGAATGGAAGCAGGCGTGGTCTCTGATACAGTAAATACAGCCTCCAGGATGGAAGGACTGACCAAGCACTATGGCTGCTCGCTATTGGTGAGTGCCACGACCTTTGATTTACTCGAAAGCCCCGAGGAGTTTCAGTATCGATATCTAGGCGATGTATTGGTAAAGGGCAGAAAGGAACCGCTAGCGGTGTATGATTTCTTCGAAGCCGATCCGCCTAAAATTGTAGCGCTAAAAACCAACGCACTGGCCGATTTTAATATGGGCGTCTCTGCTTACTATAAGCAAGATTTCTCAACGGCAGCGCATGCATTTGATCGGGTTTTGGCCCTGGATCCTAAAGATAAAGCTGCCCAGCGGTACCTGAAGAATTGCCAGCAATACCTGCTGGAAGGCGTTCCAGAAGGATGGACAGGCGTTGAAACGGTAGTCAGTAAATAATTACCGGTTGAAAGTGAGCCGTTCTCCCCTGACAGAGTCATCAATCTCCCCTTCATTGTAGACGAGGTCGCCGTTCACAAAGGTTTTGACCACCTGGGAGCTAAATTCATGTCCTTCAAAAGGTGACCAGCCACACTTGTATAAAATGTTGTTTTTCTCAACTGTCCATGGGCGCGCCGGGTCTACCAACACCACATCTGCTTTATACCCTTCCCGGATAAATCCACGATCCTCAATGTCAAACATGATGGCAGGATTATGACACATCTTTTGGACCATGAGTTCCAGGCTAAATACCCCCTGTTTGACCATGTCCATCATGGCCACCAAACTATGTTGTACCAATGGTCCGCCAGAAGGTGCTTTGGTGTAGGGACGTGATTTTTCTTCTGTTGTGTGTGGGGCATGATCGGTTGCGATCACATCGATCCTGCCGTCATTTACAGCTGCTCGGATAGCGTCCCGGTCACTGCTTTTCTTTACCGCAGGGTTCCACTTGATAAGGGTTCCTTTTTCGTCGTAAAACTCCTCAGTGAACCACAAGTGGTGGATACAAGCTTCAGAGGTTATTCTTTTTTGTTCCAGAGGAATATCATTCCTGAAGAGGGTAAGCTCTTTTGCGGTGGAGATATGAAGAATATGAAGGCGGGCATCATGTTTTTTCGCCAGTTCTACTGCCTGGCTGGAACTGAGGTAGCACGCCTCTTCACTCCTGATGATAGGATGATATTTGATGGGAATGTCGTCTCCAAATTGGGCTATATGTTGACGAAGGTTTTCTCGCACCACTTCTTCCTTTTCACAGTGTGTGGCAATCAACATAGGAACCTTTGAGAAAATTCCCTCCAAGGTAGTCGGGCTGTCCACCAGCATATTCCCAGTAGAAGAGCCCATGAATACCTTTACCCCACAGACCGATTTTGGATCCGTTTTAAGTACCTCTTCCAGGTTGTCATTTGAGGCTCCCATGAAAAACGAATAGTTTGCCCGCGAGACCTGGGCGGCCCGCTGGTATTTTTGGGCCAGTAGCTCTTGGGTAAGGGCTTGTGGCACAGTATTGGGCATCTCCATGAAAGAGGTAATACCGCCAGCTACTGCAGCACGAGGTTCAGTAGACAAGTCCCCTTTGTGGGTAAGGCCAGGTTCGCGGAAATGGACCTGATCGTCAATCAAGCCTGGCAGCAACAACTGGCCTCCAGCCTCTATTCGAGTCGCACCGGCTGGTTTGAGGCCTTTGCCCATATCAAAAATGCGGTCATTTTTGATATGGACATCTAGTTCTTCTATTCTACCTTCATTGACAACACGTGCATTTGAGATAAGGTATTCTGACATAATAGGGGTTGATAAGGAAGAGATGTTCACGCGCAAATAAGCAGATTTTTTTCTATATTTGGTTATCCCTATAGCTTTCCATCATGAAATTTGTATCGTACGTATTCGTACTGTTAATACTTGCCGGCTGTGTAAAGGAAAAAGGTCAGGAAGCTTCTATTCAGCCTCTTGTTCCGATGTCGCATAATTCCAGAGGGGTGTCCGATCCTTCCACACAACCCGAAGAGGTAATTGATCAAGGAGATATTGAAGCATACCTTAAAAAACACCGTATTTCAGGCGAGCAGGCTCAGAAAATCAGGAAATCCCTCAATGAAAAAAATCGGATTTCCACGGTGAGGGCTGTTACCTACGCGACTGGAAGAAGCCTTCCTGAATCCAAAGCCATTACCGATACCCTTTTCTTCCTTGCTCACGGAGAACCCTTAAGCCGATAGAAAAATGCCCACTACCTTTGAACCGCTCAACCAAGAAGCTATCCAGCATGCCCTGGAAGCTATCCCTTTTCTTCAAAATCCTCAGACAGATTTGTATGTTTACAATGGGCCAGAAAGTTTGACGCCCTACACCTATCATGAGCAAGTAGAAACACTCATTGGGAACCTTTACGAGGCTCGGTTGATTCAAGCTTCAGACTGGCGAGAATGGTGGCCTACTGCGGAGGCGTTTTTTGGTGGAACAGAAAAACTCGAAGAAGCAGACCTTTCCACTTTAATTCGACTGTTTACGGCTCATATTCGCAAAGAGCGGTTTGAAGAGGGCCACATGGTTAACCTGATTGAAAGCGGATATTTATTAAAGTTACTCCAGCGGTTAAAAGCAGTAGCTTTGACTTAGAATGGATGATGAAACCTCAGGTGTTTGACCTTATTGCCTGGTAAAGAAACATAAAAAAATGGAGGCAGATAGCTGCTTCCATTTTTTTATTGATTATGCCCTTTTCCACCTTAGTTGAGGGAGGAGAGGTTTACCACCTTAAGCTCTTGCCAGGTAGCCCCCATTCCTAGTGCTGCATTTACCGCTTCATCTTCTCCATGATAGGTTCCCATGGCCAGATGGTAAAAGTGGCGTCCATTTACTTTTACGCTATAAGCCCACAATTGTGAGTTACTTCTTTTTTGTAATTCGCGAAGCCCACCTTTGAGGTCGTTTAAGCTATTGTAGGTATCAATTAAGATGGCGAATGTATAAGGAAGCGCGCGGTCTGGGCTGTGGGAATCAAGTCCGGGAATGGAAGTGACAATTTGCTTGTTGGCCACTTGGGAAGCTGACCTCATGTCGGCACTTGTGCGGTAATTAACTGTTTGTGAACCTATCCGAGCATTGGTTTTAGGCTCCATACCGCGGGTGTTATTGGCAACTGGTGCCTGAGTGGAACCCATCGTACGATATGCAGAGTAATTGACGGCAGAATTTGTAGGAATTGCTACAATCATCCAGCGGCCTTGATCTCCCTTTTTAAGAGAAGTACCATCCGGGAGGTCTTTGATTCGATAAGCCCTTCCCTGATTGTCATACGCGACTTCAATTTCACAAGGTAATACGCCTTCATCAATATTACCTGTAGTAGCAGTTGTGGCTGCACCATCTCGATAGGACCGATAAGCTGAATACCCTAAAGAAGGTGCTGTGCTACGGTCGTTGTTTGGCTGAGTAGTAGGAGGGTTTTGCTGGCGTTTCTGCTGATCCAGGTAGTCCTGATAGTTTGAATAACCGCTTGAATAGCCATTTACTACCGTGCCAGAATTCTGGGTCCGGCTTTTCGTGTAGGAGTCCAGATAAGTAGGGGCATTAGTTCTTGAGCCGTAAGGATTTGATCCTCTTGTGTTAGAGGTGGTAGCAGGCTGCCTGTAATCCGGATAAGAAGGATATACCTGATTGTTGTACTTTGCAGCGTTACGGTTATCTACAAATGTGGGGCTTTCTGAGCCAGTTTGTGGAGCCCTTCCCTTTTTTAGGCCCTTTCGATAAAGAGAGGTAAATGGAAGAGAAGAAGTGTTGGTTTGGTTTCCTTTGTTCGAATTGACCAAGGGATTATTTCCCGTTGTAACAGGTTTTCCATTTACCATGGTGGTACCGTTGTTTGAGCTGGTTGCCGGAGGGGCACTCACGATGGAATTGGAATTATAATTCTGTTGCTGGTAATCGGTACGAAGGTTATAATTAGGCGTAACTGGTTTTTGGCCCGGGGTTGCATCCACGCCACGAGAAGTGGCAGGAGGCGTGGTGGTAACTGAAGGTGCAAAATTATTGGTAAGGGCGACCGAACCTACAGGCTGGTCAGTTGCTTTGTGAGCTTGGTTTAGCTTGGCTTGTAATCCAGCACCGCTGATAAACCCCGGAATTCGATCTCGGATCACTTCATCTGGTCCAATAATCAGTACAGATGGATACTGTTTAATGTTGTATGACTCAGCAATATCAATCCCATTGCGAAGATCAAGGGCGTTTACCTTAAAGGCAAGGTAATTACGATCTACGTATTGTTGCAGGGGTTGATAATTAAATGTTTCTTTGCTCATCCTCGTACATGATTCACAATCCTGCAAGTAGAAGTAAATCATATAAGGAGTCTGAGAGTTCTTGGCTTGTTCTTTGAGCTGGTTCAAGCTTCCTTGAAAAAACGGAAAATCTGCTTGCGTCTTCCCCCAACTAACGTGCATCGAGAAGCAAAACAGCCCTACCAGCAAGAAGATTTGATTGAACTTAAGGTTCATGGCGTAATCAATAAATGTTTGGTAAGTAATACGAAATAAATGCCTGAATTGATGTATCTAAAAGCGTTTTCAGGTCAATATATGCTGGAAGCTCGTCGGTTTGCAACTATTTTTATCTGTTTTTCTGACATATAGTACAAGTTACGAAAATTCATCTGAAATACATAATATGGGGAATTTTTTACTGTTGGGAATATGCCTGTTTATCGGAATAGCTCTACAGAAAATAAAAGCATTTCCGAATGATGCTTACAAGACCCTAAACGGCTTTATTATATATGTTTCCCTGCCTGCTCTGGCACTTTTGTACATCCCGTTTATTGAGTTTAACAAAGATGCTTTTATTGCCATCAGCATGCTTTGGGTATTTTTTGTGGTGATCTTTTTTTTACTGGAAGGGATTGGAAAAGTCATGAAGTGGGACCGAAGTACCCTGATGTGTTTGCTCCTGACATGTGGACTTAGCAACACCGCCTTTGTTGGATTTCCCCTGATTGAGACGTTTTATGGAGAGGAAGGCTTGGTGGTTGGCATGATTGTACACTACCTTGGTTCATTATTGGTGCTGTCAACTGTGGGAGTTGCAGCAGCAACATTTGCAGGAGGGGAGAAAGTGAAATGGAAAAACCTGGGATTGGACCTCCTTAAGTTTCCCCCCTTCAGCTTCTTTTTATTGGCCATGATCCTGGGACAAGTTGGGCGGCCCGACTGGTTTCCCTTGGTATATGTTGATGTCTCCAAAGAAGTGTTGGGTAAACTTGGGGCTACCATGACGCCCCTTGCCCTGATTTCAGTAGGCTTACAACTTAGGCTCCAACTTGATATGAAGTTATTTCAAACCATGAGCATTGGACTTAGCCTTAAATTGCTGATCGGACCTTTATTGATGTGGCTGGCCTATGTACAAATCATCGGCATAGACACCCCCATGATTGAGATTGCTATTTTTGACTGCGCCATGCCACCTATGGTAACAGGGGCCATCATTGCTGGCTTGTACGGGCACCGTCCCCAACTGGCGAGCCTCATGGTTGGAGTTGGTACCATAATCGGAATGGGAACAGTTTATGGGTGGTACCTGTTTTTAAGCTAATAGGTAATAGCTATTAGGTGGTAGGGATAAAGCTAGGGCTTCGTACCAAGCCTAAAGCCTAAAGCCTAAAGCCTAAAGCCTAAAACCTAAAACCTAACCCCCAATAAATTGAAACTAGCCAACCTGAACGGCCAACCTGAAATCTTCTATACCCTGCAGGGTGAAGGTAAGTCGATGGGTATGCCCAGCGTTTTTGTTCGTTTGTCTCTCTGCAACTTATACTGTAAGTGGTGCGACACAGATTATACCTGGAATTGGGAAGGGACGCCTTTTGAGCATGTCAATGATGAAAATCCAGGCTATCAAAAGTTTCATAAAAAGGACATGATCCTGGAGATAGGAGCGGAAGAATTGGCGTCCATGATTCGGTATTACGATTGCAAAAATTTGGTGCTTACAGGCGGGGAGCCCTTGTTGCAGCAGCGAGAGCTTTTGAAAACGGTCCAGCTCTTAAAAGCTTTTGACCGGAACTACCGAATAGAAATTGAAACAAACGGCACCCAGGTGCCAGTACTCGCCTTTGATAGCCTCGTAGATCAGTACAATGTCTCTCCAAAGCTCTCGAACGCGGGCATAGAGGTTCGCTTTCGGGAGAGGCCCAAGGCCATGACCTTTTTTGCACGGCATCCGCGTGCTTTTTTTAAGTTTGTGGTTTCCAGCCCTTTTGATTTGGAAGAAGTAGATCAACTCATGGAGACTTATTCAATTCCTCCACAACGAATGTACCTCATGCCGGAGGGCACCCTGGCAGATACCCTGGAAGAAAAACAGCTGTGGTTGACCGAGGCCTGCAAAGAGCGAGGCGTGAATTTTACTACCCGGTTGCACGTGTTGTTATATGGGGATAGGAGGGGGGTGTAGGACAGCCAGGTTAAACGGAAAAGCCCTGTTTCCCATTTAATATGGAATGATTAACGTTTAACGCAAAAAAGAGATCAGAATATATTTGCTGGACTTTAGGTCTTTACCCCAACACCAACCTCGGCTCTCGCTGGGTCGCCATTCGTTGACGGGCCATTAATACTGCCAAAGGCTCTATGAATCGGGCATGTTCCAATGGGCCTGCATCATAAGGGGTAAATCCAGCTGCCTTGACCAGCTCCGTAACAGCAGTCTTTGCAGTTTCGTCATCTCCACAGATGGGCATGGAAAGACCGGTATCGTTACCAGCAACCAGGTCTAGCATGAATTCCGCACTGAACATGTTAAAAGCTTTCACTACCTGGGCTTCTGGGTATGCTTTTGCTATTTGTTCTGAACCTGAAGTGCTGGTTCCCATAGCTAGGGTGGGCGTGTCGCCGGAAACCAAGGGATTGGAACAATCGACCAGTACTTTTCCGGTGAAGGAATTCACCTGATTAAGCACATGCGTATATTCTTTATAAGGAGCAGTGTACAGCAGAATTTCTCCAAAATGTCCTGCACCGGTATACGAACCTGTCTCTGCCCGAGTACCTAATTTGGCGACGATAGGGGCACCTGAGGTTGGGGTTTCCCCACCAAACATGACAAAATAACCTTCGTTGATGAGGAGTTGTCCAAGTGCTTCTGCCAGGGGGCCTGTTCCAAGTATGCCGATTTTCATGCTTTGTGGTTTTGGGTAGGTGGTTAAGGTGAAGTAACGGCTGTGGAGGTTTTGGGGGTTGCAATTCCCACTCTGGAGTGCAAGTAAGCATTTTGTTGGATTTCTCGCACAATGAAATCCCCTACATTTTGTAAAGGCACTTCATTTAAAGCATCTTTTGGAAAATAGTCTTTTTCAAGTAAGTAAATATCCTCTCGGTTTCCGTCCACCATGAAAGGGGGGGCCACAATGGTCCAGTCAAGCTCACTGATTTCCAGCATGCGCAACACCCGGAGATGATCCTGTGAGATATTGATTAGGTTGGCAGGGAAAAAGGTGCTTTCCATCTTCAATCGTTCAGAACTTTCTTGCAGAATTCCAGCTCCTCCAATTGTGATAATTCGTTTGATACCTTGCGCCTTCATGCCAAGAATGATATTCTTCATGCCTTCAGACAGCAAGGTGATTGGGCCGTGGAAATTCCGGTTGCCCAGAACGGAAATTACTGCGTCAACCCCTGTCATCGCATGCTGCAACATGGAGGAATACAGCACATCTCCCTGGAACTTGGTCAGGCCTGAGGGAGGGTCCTGTAATTGGTTCACACTTCTGGAAAATGCAACTACCTCATGTCCTGCCTCTAATGCATAATTTGTGATGAGCCTGCCAGCTCTTCCCATCGCACCGACAACCAGTAACTTCATATACCTGAATGAATCTTGGAAATACTTTTCATTAAATGGGTCAAATCTACGTGTTTCTCAAATAATTCCACAGCCTTCTTGACCTTCCAGGGAGTCCGGGTGTTGATCTTCACTTCGATTCGGCTAATTTTGATTACAGATTCATAGGTGTCAATTCGGGAGCGAATTACAGGAATCTCATTGTCTTGGATATACTTGATGGTATCTTCTGGAAGGGTTCCTTGACCTGTCAGGATAATACCTGATAAGGGGGAGTTTTCCAGGCATGCCTGGTCACATACATGTTGTATTTTTCCTAAGGCATCTTTGATCCGGTTGAAGCTGACCACCAACAACTGATTTCGAAAACTTTTGAGTTCATTCAGGTCTATTAGGGAGCCTGCGATGATGTCTTCTACCTTATTGTCAAAATGGGTTTCGTTGTACATTACATCTCCTTTTATGGCTTTCCGGATGGTGGCCATGAGGGGGAGTGCAAGTTCTTCTTCGTAAGGAATAATCCCCAAAATGGGTAAGCCTCTTTGAGCCAGTACCTTCCCAACATAGTGCTGTACTTGCTCTATCTTTTCTGGTAAACACTTATTAATGATGATCCCCAGAATTGGGATATTTTTCTGCTGAAAAACCGAAAGGTTTAGGTCCAATAAATCAATGGTATTTCCAATCCCTGCTTCAACGATCATGATAACGCCTGAGTCCATATGCTCGGCTACTACAGAATTAGAAACATTGGCTACGCTGCCCACACCGGGGTGCCCGGTTCCTTCGTACACCACAAATTCATGGCGATTTTCTAATACTTCACGTGCATAATCCAGACGATCTTCCAAGCTAAATGCACTTGGATTATCGAT
This sequence comes from Bacteroidota bacterium, assembly GCA_039024295.1. Taxonomy (GTDB): domain Bacteria; phylum Bacteroidota; class Bacteroidia; order J057; family J057; genus JBCDIQ01. The sequence goes on from JBCDIQ010000044.1 coordinate 15,425, forward strand.
GTAGGCTTTAGTGGCACCTCTTCCAAGAATAATGGGGCTGTGGATGTCCGGCTCAATTTCAAATCCCATAAACTGTGCAAACAAAGCCGTATCCTTATCTACTTGTTTTCCATCATGGGTTACATGTTGCTGCCCAACAGGCTTAGAATACCCTACATTGAGTCCTTGTTTTCTTAAGGTGTGAATCAAGCCTAGGGTGGAGGTGGTTTTACCCACATGTTGGCTTGTGGCCGCTACATAGATAGAAGTTAAATTCTTCTTGGATACATTATAGGTAGTCATAACAAATGCTTATAAATCGAAGCTAGTCATTTTTTTTGAGTTGTTGAAAAATTGATCTGCTTATCCCGCCTTCAAAAGGAACTAGGAGGAATTCTCGTTTGCTCAAGCAGGTGGAAAGACTACATCTTGGTGCGCTCCTAATTCAGGTGGAGCAGAAATGGGCGCGTAGGTATCTTCAAAGGTTGCCAGCGATTTGAACCCTGTTAATTTACCTGCTTCATGCATCAGTTTTCTGGCAATTGGTAAATCGCAGGCTTGGTCTACTCGGTTCACAGCTCCAGCAGGGATCAGGTGTACGCGGCAGGCTTCAAGGAATTCCTTTCGATTCCAATGGGTTAGCTTGGTCTGGATGGCAGCTTCTATTGCAGCTCGATCTTGCACCCGTTGCTGGTTGGTTTTCCAGGTTTGGGTCGTCAAGCCAAGCAGTTTTCCCACTTGGAGAAATTGTTTGTCACTGCCCACTGCTAGAATTACCTGCTCATTTTCCTGACAGGAGAAAACTGTACCATAGGGAACGATATTGGGGTGAGCAGACCCCAAGGGTTCAGGCAGATGCCCTGCCACCAGCCAGTTGCTGGCTTGGTTTGCGAGTGAACAAAGGCCAGCCCCCAGCAAGCTGACTTCGACATGTTTTCCCTTGCCGGTTTGGTGCCGCTCCAGGATAGCCAAAAGGATGGCTTCCTTCAGGTGGTGTGCAGCAAGTATATCCATTAAGGCTACGGGCATTTTGCAATTGCCCACGCCTGCCTCGCCATTGAGGTAGGTAAAGCCTGCTTCCGCCTGGATGATGGCATCATAAGCAGCACGTTCTTCCTCTGGTCCATACCCACTTATCTGACCCACAATCAAATAGGGGTTCAATTCCATAAGTTTTTTTGGGGACATTTGTAGCTTTGAAGCCGTTGTGGGTAAAAAGCTGGTGATCACAATGGAGGCTTCTTTAATTAGCTCATGCGCAGCTTCTTGGCCCGGAGTAGAACCCAAGTCCAATACAACCGATTCCTTCCCCCAATTTACCGAAGAAAAATAAGCTGAAATAGTTGATGCTTTATTCTCGGAAGGCAACTTCCATCCACGAGTAACATCTCCTCCGGTACCAGGATGCTCAATCTTGATCACTCGGGCACCTTGCTCAGCGAAAAACATGCCTACCGAAGGGCCAGCCAAGACACTTGCCAGTTCTATTACCAGCATATCTTTGAAAAGAGGTTGTTGCATGAGGGAAAGTTAGGGCAAAAAACACTATGGTAAATAGGTTTTTTGAATTCGAAAAGGGATAAAATTTCCAATAGATTAGGATGGTACACATCCATGTATGGGGCTATGCCTATTTGATGATACGACCTAAAAATAAAGGGTACAGCAGTTACTTCACCCGAAACTCAACGCGGCGGTTTTTTTTCCTTCCTTCCAGGGTGGCATTAGATGCAACAGGCTGGGTGCCTCCATACCCTTTGGCCTCAAGTCGTTCTTCGGAAACGCCTTTTTCTATTAAGTATTCTACCACAGCCTGGGACCTGTATTCGGAAAGTTGTAAGTTTCCTTTAACGCTGCTTTTGGGGTGCTGATCTGTATGGCCGGCGATTTCTACAGATAATGATTTGTAGTGAAGCAAGGTGGCAGCAAGTTTATCGAGTTCTTCGAGAGAAGTGGGGTTGAGTTCATATTTGCTGGGGGCAAAAAGCAAGGTTTGCAGCCTTACCACTTGTCCAGAGGTCAGGCCTTCGAAGCGCTCCATCGATTTTTTAGGTTTTCGATGGGCGGATTGTTGATCGGGAGGTGGATCATGCAACAGCCCTAGGGTATCAGGTTGAAGGGGAGGATGCGGCCAGGCATCCTGAGAAGTTATGGTTGGCTGGTCTTCCTCCTCATACCACCATTCAACTATTCCTTCATATGCTTCTTGCAAACTTCTAACCAATTGATCCCAATAGGAACCGGCTTCCTCTTTTGGCTCGGGGAAATTGAACAAGAAACGCTGGGAGATGATGGTCATCGGAGCAAAGTTTCCGAATTGCCAATACAACCTGACATACGCTTTACCTTCCTGTTCCTGGTATTCAAGTTTGATGTCATGAAGTTGTCTTCCGTCCAGGTAAATTTCAGCCGAAAGGCTTCCCTCAACGGATTGTTCCTCCGCATCAATCAACAATTTCCCTTGAACCCAGAGCTTTACCCCTTCATCGGCAGCAAGGGTAAAGGTGTAAAGACCGCTTTCCGGGGTGTAGAGTTTCCCTTCCCAACGGACAAAGAAGTAGTCCTCATCTAACTTATGGTCCGGGCTGGCATTGCCCCAATCGAAGTTCACTTCCGGGTCAATGCGGGACAGGATTTCTTGCTGGTACCACCGTCCGTGATAGTAGGTAGCCATGAGACCATTTCCACTGTGACGGGGCTCGATCCGAGGACTTTCAAGGCGTACGGTGTGCCTTCCTCCCTGTGCGTGGACCGCGAAAGAGGAACATAACAACACAACCAATACTAAAGACCTCATGAAAGGGGTTAGATCAGATGAAAATTCACGTACGTTTACGTTTCTCTGCTAAGGTACAGAATTTTCCCGAAGCAGCATATAGCATCATGAGGGAGATGATGGGAAATTGATAGCGAGGGTCACCAAAGAAAATGAAAATGCTGAGAGACATCCCTGCCATCAGCCAAAGTCCACCAGCTACATTCATCAAAGTTGAAGGGGAGTAAGCGCGGAGAATATGGAATGGTAAGTTTCTGATAAACAGGGCAATGATTATTAGATAGAAAATAACGCCTCCTCCTTTCATCATGCGGAGTAAATGATCCTGAAAAGGAGAAAGGGGAATACCCTGATAGGAATCTCGAATCCAATCAGGACCAGAAGTGGCCCGACCAAAAGTTTTTACCCATTTGTTGAAACCCAGTAACAGCCACCTTCCGGGAGATGCTTGAATATGCTCAAGAGCTGTCTGCCAAGCGAGTTGATCCTTTTCTACCTCATTTTTGGGAGCACTATCCTGTAATAGGTAGGTTTGCTCAAGCTGGGCATTCCAATTCCACCCGCCGCTAGCTTCTGGATAGCTACCAATGAGCAGATTGATGCCTCCATTGGTGGAAATAAGGACCTTTTCACCCAGTTGTAATTGGTTCCTTAGGGTCCATGGGGAAATAATCAGGCACATGCCAAGCAAGGCCAATGCGCCCTTTTTCATGAGAGGTCCTAAGCTTTTGCTTTTTTGGGCCACAAAAAAGCCAGGAAAAAATGCGAGGGGAAACAGCAGAGCGACGGGGCGGGTTAGTGCAGCAGCTCCCCAAAACAGTCCTCTTAAAAAGGCCATGTGATTCTTGGAAGGGGAAGCCAGGGTTGTACAGCCTGCAAATAAAAGCAAGGTGAACCACAATTCTGACGCCAGGAGGCTGCTATAGGTCAACATATCAGGGGAGAAAGCCAGCAAGATCAGGGTAATTCGAGCTGCACGAGGTCTGTGCCACCAGCGCAAGCTGAGCAGGTATCCCAGCCAGATAATTCCCATCGAGCAGGCGATTTGTAGTACCCAACCTACCCAAACTTGCGGACCTGTCACCCCAAAAACCAGCCTGAGCAAAAAGGGGTATCCCGGAGGTCGGTAGGCAGTAGGAGTATCGGGTGTTCCATACGTTCCGGATTCTGCCCAGGTACTTGCCAATTGGAAATAGTCTTTAAAATCGCTGATGGGGGACGGGTGAAAAATGATTACCCAAATGACTCGAAAAACCAATGCCAGCACCATGGTCGTCACCAAAAATCTGGGGTGATCCAGGAGGCGTTTCCCACGTGTACACAGCAAGGCTTTGACAGGCATATGGCAAACTACGCGCAGACTTTGGTAGAAACAAACTCAGGTAGTAACTTGAAATTCCCTTTTTTCGTTAAGCAATGAAATTGCCCAATTAGAGTGAATGTCAGGGTTTGAGGACTTTCTTATTCAAAAACGAATTGATCCACAGGCTTTTCGTATGGCGCGTTCGGAAGAATTTGCGCAGTATGCTTTTCTGTTTGAAAAAATGGGGGCTAAAAGCTTTGATCACCAGAAGAAGTTCTACTTTAACCTGCTGCGCAAGGAGTTTCTCTTAGCGCAAATCCCGGAAATTGCTAAAGTCGCCCCTACGACGCAGAAGCCGGTAAAACCAGCTGGGCCAGTCACAAAAGCGCCCCCTATGAAGCGCAAGCCCGTGATGAAGCCTGCCAAATCAGATTCCAAAACTTCCGCAGTCCCTCCGGGAATCAAGCCTCCCAAGAAGGGTTTGGGTAAACCCATTATGAAGCCTCCTGGATCTGAAGCGAAGTCTTCCTCTGCTCCTTCAGGCATGAAGCCGCCAAAGAAAAAGCTAGGCAAACCCGTGATGAAGCCCGCAACTTCCGAGGAAAAGTCTTCATCTGCTCCTGCGGGCATGAAGCCGCCGAAAAAGAAATTGGGTAAACCCCTTATGAAACCTCTTCCCCCAAACAAAGATTCTTCAACTGACGCATGAAAATAGAATACCAAGAACATACCCTGGAAAATGGCCTTAAAGTCGTGTTACACGAGGACCATTCCGTTCCGAAAATCACGGTTAACATTCTGTACAGAGTAGGCTCCAGAGACGAAAGTCCCGACCGGACCGGGTTTGCCCATTTGTTTGAGCACCTGATGTTTGAAGGCAGCAAACACATTCCCTCTTATGATACTCCCTTGCAGCGGGTAGGCGGGCAAAACAATGCCTTCACCTACTTTGACATGACGGATTATTACCTCAATGTGCCTTCCAATCAGCTTGAAACGGGCCTTTGGCTAGAGTCTGACCGCATGCTCGAACTGGATTTTTCTCAGGAGAAATTAGACATCCAAAAAAGTGTGGTGATTGAGGAATACAAACAGCGGTACCTCAACCAACCCTACGGCGATGCCCACCACAAACTGTTAGGCATTCACTACACCACGCATCCCTACAAATGGCCAGTTATCGGTAAAGATATTTCTCACATTGAAGGTGCAACCCTGCAAGATGTAAAAGACTTCTTTTTCGGCTTTTATGCGCCTAATAATGCCACCTTGGTTATCGCTGGAGATTTAGAGCCTCAAAAAACCCTTGGGTTGGTGGAAAAATGGTTTGGTGGGATCCCGCGTCGTGAACTCAATAAGCGAGTTCTTCCAACAGAACCGGAACAGTCGGAAGCCCGTCACCTAACAGTAGAAGGAGACGTTCCTTTTACAGCTGTGTACAAAATGTACCACGTACCTGCGCAGACAGAACGTGGGTATTACATCGCGGATATTATCACGGATTTGCTGGCAAATGGGAAAAGTGGACGCTTGGTACAAGACATGGTTCACAAACGAAAAATTGCTTCTCAAGCAAACGCCTTTTCGTGGGGCTTACAAGATCCTGGTAGTGTATCAGTGGAGGTTCGCTTGCTGGCGGGGCAGACCCCCGAAACCTATGAGCATGCCCTGACAGAAACCCTGGAAGACCTTCAGAATTTGACAGAAAGTGATCTGGAGCGCATCAAAAATAAGCTGGAGTCTACCTTTGTTTTCCAAAAAACCACCATTGCCAATAAAGCTTTAGGATTGGCCATGAGTGACAGCCTGGGAGACATTGAGCTGATCAATAAAACTCCTGGAATTTACCAGTCCATTACCCTTGAAGAAGTAAAGGCTGCCGCACAAGCCTATTTTACACCATCTAATTGTTCTACCCTGTATTACCTGCCCACTCAGCATGCAAACTAACGCCAAATTAAACCGGACCCTCGCGCCCAAAGCCGAATCTTTGAGGCTGGGGTCTCTCCCCAGTTTTCAGCCATACGAATTAAGCAATGGCATGAAGGTGTACTGCCTTCAGCATGGCACCATTGAGGCAGTTCAGGTGGAAGCTGTTTATAAAGCTGGTGCTTCTTTCCAGGAAATGCCCGGCTTAGCTTCCTACACCTTTCGAAATATGTTGGAGGGAACCGCCTCCTATTCCAGCCTCGAACTTGCCGAAGAGCTGGACAGATTTGGGGCATGGCTGACGCCGGATACCGGATACGAATCCTCAGCTTTTACCCTCACCTCATTGGAGAAACACCTTGAGAGCACCTTACCGTTGATGAGAGAGGTCATTACCCAACCCATTTTTCCAGAAGAAAAATTTGAAGTAATGCGCAATCGTGGCCACCAGCAACTCACCGTAAATGAGCAAAAAACGGGCTACATGGCCAGGAGAAAATATGACGGGTTGATTTACGGTTTTGATCATCCTTATGGCAGGAGCCTGGACCATGAGGGGCTGGACGAATTGAGCTTGGAGGGCCTTAAAAATTACCAGAAAACCTATGTCTACCCTGGAAATTGTTTTTTGACGGCTGTTGGTAAATTTGATGAAGAAAAGCTGGTTTATGCCCTAGATAAGCAATTGGGAGACTTACCAATGGATAGCCCAGTGATCCAGGAATCCCTTGCTCAAGCCTCCCTTGCACCTGCAGAACCAGGGAGGTATCATTTGCCCTTGGCAGGTATGCAATCCACCGTTAGGGTAGGGCACAAAGGCTATGCTCGTTCTCATCCGGACTACTACCGGATGCGACTGGTCAATACCTTATTAGGGGGATTTTTTGGCTCCAGGCTGATGAAAAATATCCGGGAGGAAAAGGGGTACACCTATGGGATTTACTCCTCCTGGAGCACCCACCGTTACCATGGAACCTTCTTTGTGCAAGGCGATGTGGGAAATGAGTATGTGGAAGCAACCATTACCGAGATCAAGAAGGAGATGAATAAGGTCCGTGATGAGTTGGTAA
>JBCDIQ010000045.1:0-22369 GCA_039024295.1 Bacteroidota bacterium
AATTCTAACCTTGCTAGTGATATGGCTTCTAGCGGGTTCTTTAAGTGCTCAGGAAGTAGTTGTTTTAAGTGGCTACATCCGTGATGCTTCAAATGGCGAGGTCCTTATTGGTGCTTCTGTCAGGCTAAAACGTACTGACATTCCGAATCCTCAGCTTTCAGGTGCGCTTACCAATGCTTATGGCTATTACAATGTGTCAGTACCAAAGGGCAAATACATGGTGGAATATGGCTACCTGGGATTTGAGGCCCAAAAGATTGAGGTAGAACTGGGCGAAAGCCTTAGCCAGGATGTTGAAATGAAGGAAGATGTGACGGAGTTAAATGAGGTTGTTGTCACGTCTAAGGTGGGGAGCATTCGTTCCAGTGAAATCAGTACAGAAACCATCAGTGGCGAGACAATCGAAAAGCTTCCTGCAATTTTAGGCGAGCCCGATGTCCTCAGGTCCATTCAATTGCTACCAGGTGTGTCAAGTGCCAATGAGGCGTCATCCGGCTTCAACGTAAGAGGGGGTGGGGCAGATCAAAACCTGATTCTCCTGGATGAAGGGATTATTTACAATGCTTCTCACCTGTTTGGTCTATTTTCAGTGTTCAATACAGATGCGATCAATGAGGTAAAACTGTACAAAGGGGGAATTCCTGCCAGCTATGGGGGACGGTTGTCTTCCGTCCTAGACGTACAGCAAAAAGAAGGGAATCGGAAGAAATTTGGGGGAAAGGCTTCTATTGGACTTATCTCGACCAAGCTTCTGTTAGAAGGGCCGATTGCCAAAACCGAAGATGGGGCTAAAGGCTCTTTCATGTTGGCAGGTCGCAGGTCCTACCTGGACGCCTTTACCTTTTTGTCCGATGATTTTGATGGATTTGGTCTCTTTTTCTACGATCTCAACCTAAAATCAAATTATCGCATAAACGATAACAACCAGTTGTTTTTATCCGGTTATTTGGGGCGAGATAATTTTGTCATCCCGGATTTTCTCGGATCAAGTTGGGGAAACTCAGCAGCTACCCTACGCTGGACCAGCATAGTAAATGATAAGCTTTTCCTGCAGATCTCCATGGTGTACAGCAACTATGACTATAACCTGGATATATTGACACCGGGTACGGAGTTTAGGTGGGAGTCCAGGACTACCAACCTGAATTTCAAGCCTCAAATGTCTTGGTTTGTAGATTCGCGGAGTACCGTAAGGTTTGGTGCTGATGTGCTAGGGTATAGCTTTAATCCAGCTGCAATTAGCCCACTTAGTGGGTCGTCTATCGTTCCCCAGACCTTTCAGGAAAAGCGAGCAGTTGAAGGTGCTGCTTACGTGGATGCAGAAAGAGAAATTGGAGACCGCCTAAACATCAGGGCAGGTCTGCGGTATTCAAACTTCTGGAGACTGGGCCCATACCTGCAGAACGATTATGCGGAAGGAGAGCCGCTCATCTATAATGAGACAACTGACACCTACGTAGAAGGGAGCGTGTCAAATGTTCAGTCGTTTGAAAGCAATGATGTGATCACAGAATACGGTGGGCTGGAACCACGCTTATCGTTAAACTACCAATTAAACGATGCCTCTTCGGTCAAACTGGGGTACAATCGAACCTACCAGTACATCCATTTGGTCTCGAACACCACTTCCCCTACGCCACTTGACATCTGGACACCGAGTGGAGAATTTTTGCGCCCACAGTTTGCTGACCAACTCTCAATTGGCTACAGCAGCAATTTGAGTAGTGGAGAAAAATATGAACTTACCGCAGAGACCTTTTACAAAGACCTCAATGATGTCACCACATTCATTGACGGAGCCGACCTGCTGTTCACCGAAGACCTGGAATTGGTAACGGTACAGGGAAATGGAAGAGCCTATGGACTAGAACTGCAGTTTGAGAAAAAGCAGGGAGCCCTGACTGGCTGGATCAGTTATACCCTTTCAAGGTCTGAACTTCGGGTGACAGGCGTTAATGGAGGGGAATACTTTCCTGCCAACTTTGACCAGACACACGAACTGAGTATCGTCGGGCTTTGGTCCACACAGAGCCGATGGGATTTTGGGGCAAACTGGATTTACGGCTCTGGCCGTCCGGTTACTTATCCCTCCGGGAAATATAGACAAAACGGCCTGTTGATTGCCGATTACAGCACCCGAAATGCTGACAGGTTACCTGCCTATCACCGCCTGGACGTTTCTGCTACGCTTAGGCCAAAACCTACTGCTAAGCGGGAAGGTACCTGGGTTTTTAGCATCGCCAACTTATACAATCGACTCAACGCCTCTTCGATCTTCTTCCGTGAGGTAGGAGAAGTGAACGGGATGGAAGTCGCCACCGGCATGCCCGAAGCTGTGAGGCTCTCATTCTTCGGGATCGTACCCAGCGTGAGTTACCAATTCAAATTTTAAGTCTTTTCAGGTATTAGACCAATTGGAGCTTTATGGCTTCAATTGGCTAATCCAACCAGTATGTTCCATAGATCAATCATCAGTAAAAAATGAAATTCTCATATTTAATAATCCTGCTCCTAATAGCTGTCTCATGTGAGACCGTCGTTACGGATGACCTCACCATCTCAGATACTACTCCTTTATTGGTTGTGGAAGGAGGGATAGAGCGTTATGGAGATTCGACTGGAGTGGTACAACAAGTTCGCCTTACGACCACCAATAATTTCCTGGAGGACGCCCCCAATCCTGTGGTTGAAGATGCACAGGTGACCATTTCGGATGGCCCTGAGACGTATCCGCTGACCTATCAGGGGGACGGTGTCTACACCACCACCGAGGTACAAGGAGAAATCGGGAGGGTGTATACCCTGGAAGTAAACTGGGAAGGGGCCGTGTACAGGGCCTCCGATCGATTAACTGAGGTGCCAAGAATAGACAGCATCTATGCAGATTTTGAGGAGGCCTCTATTTTCACAGATGAAGGCTATTTTGTAAAAATAGATGCACGAGACCCCGCAGGTGTCGTTAACTTCTATCACTACCGGGTGTACCGCGACAATGAACTCATAACTGTTCCCGACCCAGGCAACTCAAGGTCCCTGGTGTTGGATGACGATTTTTTTGATGGACAACCCCGCCTGGGATTTATTCCTAATGAAGAGGTGATATATGAGGTGGGCAATGTGGCGATGGTCGACCAAATGGGCATATCAGAAGCGTACTTTGATTTCCTTTTTCAGGTATATGAGCAGACCGGCTCCCAGGGTGGGTTTGTTGGCAATCCCCCACCATCCTCCATCCGTGGAAATGTCAACGGTATTTCAGAGGAGGCAGGGCGAGCGTTGGGGTTCTTTTATGCGGCTGATGTGTACCGGGATTCGATTATGGTTGTGGAGTAATGTAAAAGTCAGCTTAGGAATTAGCTGGTTTTTCAGTCACGATAGGTAGAATGAAACATTCATGAAGAAGATGTTGAAACAACGTCTTCTTCATTTTGTGATAATCCCTGAGTGCTAACACCTTGAAAATTACTCCCAGATCATTCAATAAATGGGGGAGGGGCAGCGCCAATGTCTTCTTACCGTATCGATATACCAGCTAATATTCCGTAATCGGTAGCCTCAAGAGTCGAAAACGCAGTTGAATCTGGCAATCCGCTGAGTTTTCGCCAATTTGTTCCATGATCGGATGAATGGTAGATTCCTATCCATTGAGCCGAAAAGATATCCCCTTCCACATGTATTAATTCATTGGTGTAGTAATTGGCCGGTCTGACTATTCCGTTTTGTGCGTTTTGCCAAGTTTCTCCATTGTCCGCAGTCTTCAACAGTTGTTGCCCGATGGTCATGGCATAAATGTATGTGCCGTCATTCCCTATGTCATGCAGGGCATCACCTTCGTAGATGGATTTCCACTTTGTGAGACCTCCCCCATTGACCAGCGCGCCATTCTGGGTCGCTGCGTATAACTTTTGGCCCAGGGAGGTGAAACCGAGCACTTGAAGCTTGCCATAAGCATGGGACCAGGTTTTTCCCATATCATTTGAATGGTAAATACCTGCGTCTGTTCCGGCCAATAACTTCCCTCCTGATGTAATGAATGCCCTGATGGAAGCTACCTCTCCCTCCATATGGGCTGGATGCCAGGTAAGCCCACCATCCTCAGAAAACAAGATGCCGTTATTTAGGGTGCCTATAACCAGCTTTTCGCCTTCTACCTCGATACAATTGATGTCCAGTTTTGCAAGGCTAGCGGAGGTCAGTTGCTGCCAATTGTTTTCCCCTTCTGTACTCAAAAAGATCCCATGATAATCGGTGGTGACATAGATGTTATTCCCCGCTTGTTTGATGCCACTTAGGGTGGCATCCTTTGGAATCCCTTCCGCAAATGGGGACCAGGTCTTCCCCAAATCCGTTGATCTGTACATCACCGCAGGTACTTCTGCAGGTTTGTTGGGTATGACGGTTGACGCCAGGAGTTCTGTGGCATTATAAGAAGCAGAGGTTTGTTTCTCTCCAGCCTCGCTTTGCTGGCTACATCCTCCTAGTAGGATGGTCAAACTCACCCATAGTAATAGAGGTATCATGTGTTGGTTGATCATATTTCACTTGGTTTTACAGGCAACAGGCCAGGCAGGCGTACTTTCCCTATATACTATTCTCTTACCAATTCACCATTTTCATTTACCCCAATGCTGGAATTCCCTTGAGGAACAAGCTGAAATTCCTTCAACACATCCCATTCATGGATTGAGTTTTTAAGGGAATCATTCATCCGCCAATTCTGGCCAATCACTCCAAATTGAATCTTAGTTCCACCAGAACAATTGTTGTGCAATTCAAATTTCTTGAGCTGATACACTCCACTGGCTTTTTCGGAACCATTTCCATCGTAATATTCCCAGTGTCCGGCTTTGTAGTTATAGTGCTGTATATATGGAGTCATACCACAACTGGGATATGAACTTATTTTATAGTTCCCTTTTGATTTTATTTGCCCGGATATAGGGTAGTATTCTGTCCATTCCCCCACTTTTAGACTTCCTGTCTGTCCGTCTCTGGTTACGGCATAATGTCCTTCTGCTAGTTTATTCCCCGCATCATCGTAGGTGACGTTAAATGATTGTTTCCACGTCTCCCCCATGAAATTTACAGCATATCGGGATTGGTTGTTCAAGATCATGTATCCCGCTTGTTGTTTGATCTTTTCACAACCCATCGATGAGGCCAAAATCAAGATGAGGAGGACCATTAACATAATTTCTCTCACTACATGCTGCAAATGCCTAGGCATCCTATCCTTGTGACAGGTATGATCTGTGTAGTATTTCATGCTGGACAGGTTTCAGGAAAGGAAAGGGTGTTCTGGGGCATTACTTTTTCAATACTCGCGGCGAACTGTTTTTTGGCAGGTAAAAGAATGAACAATCTTCACCTTTGACCTTAAATGAGAATTTTTAACAATTATCATTTTCTTCGCTTGCTCAGCAGTTTCTTTCGCTTCAAAAGGCCGCCTTACCTCCGCATCCCAGGTGCCCCAATCTGCTCCAACCTGCCTTCCATCGGAGCCAGCGCATCTGTGACCTGCTTGAGCTGGGTCGACATGTCCTCGTAAAGCTGATTCGCATTGCTTAGGTACTTCAGGTGTGCTTTCGTCGGCCCGTAGGTTGTACCTCCGCCAGCAGACCAGAGATAGTCCCTGACAGATGGGTATTCATCTTTTTCGCCCACTTCTCGGCGTGCTTTGCTGCCCCCCAATTGCTGTTCGAGCACCAACACCTGATTTCGCAAGCTGAGCAACTCGCTATGAAGGCTGTCATCGCTCTTTGTGGCTCGGTCGTAGGCAGCCAGCATCATGTGAATTTGCTGCTTGGCATCTTGGATGTCGGTTCCCAAATCACTGACTTTTGCAGACAAGGTGGCAATCGTTTTCCAGTGTGCGGCTGCTTCCTTAGGCGAACTTCCTGCCAAAGCACCTTTTCTCAGCGGTTTCACCTCAAAGGAAACCTGCTCTCCAAGTGCCGTGTAAGTTCCCTCAATGCGCTTAAACAATTGAGCAGAATAGCTGCCAGGTGCCACCATAGGCCCTTTTCCTGCCTTGTCCATGTTTTTGGCTGAAACAGTAGCTGTTGATTCGGTCGTCAGGTCCCAACTCATCCGGTTGATGCCTTTTGCATTTTTACCTTTAATCTTTTTGAGGATGTTGCCTTCTGCATCATAGATAAACAACCAAAGGCTAGGCTCCAACTCTCTGAGTTCTTCTTCCAGCACCTGCCACTCTGGTACTGGCACAGTTCCATTTTCTTTTTCGATTTTCCTTTCTGCTACTTTTCGTTGGGCCTCTTTTGATTTGTACCCATCCTTGAGGTAGTAGGTAAATTCAACGCCATAGGGAGGATTGTTAGCCACGTAGAAGTTGTCTCCCTGAAATGCTTTTTTAGAGCCGCCCAATACCCTGCGTTGCTTATACCATTTGCCAGTCCGGGGCGTGAACAACTGGGCCTCCTGGGTCATATCCAGGTTTCTGAGGGCAGAATAATCGTCCAGGATGTAAATGCCCCTGCCAAAAGTTCCTGCAATCAGGTCATTTTCCCTTTTCTGAATCGCCAAATCGCGCACAGAGATATTGGGAAATCCTCCTGGAAGTTTTGACCAGGTACTGGCTCCATCACGTGAGCAGTAAACGCCGTATTCCGTTCCGAGGAACATCAAATTCTTGTCCTCATGGTCCTGAACGATGCGCCACAACAGGGTACGGTCGGGCAGGCTACCGGATACATCTTGCCAGGTCTTTCCTTTGTTGGAACTCTTAAACAGGTATGGCTGGTAGTCTCCGTATTTGTGGTTGTCGAATACCGCGTACACTACATTTTCATCATGCAAATCCGCCTTGAGGTCATTAACAAAGGCTGTGGTTGGAAGGCCTTTGATGGTAGAAAAATCCACCTTCCTCCAGTTCGCTCCGCCATCTTCAGTTACCTGAATGATACCATCATCCGTTCCTGCATAAATCAGCCCTTCTTGCTTGGGAGATTCTGACAAAGAGGTGATGGTGCTGTAATTGGACATGGCATAAATGTCCCAGGCGTTGTCCCACTTTTGTTTTTTGCCATAATAGGGCGTCTGAAGCCGTTCGATATTATTAGTCAAATCCCCTGAGATCGCCTCCCAAGAGTCGCCTCTGTCATCAGATTTCCAGACCCGCTGGGAACCGTGGTAGATGCGCTTAGGATTGTGAGGACTCACCAAAATGGGCGCGTCCCAGTTGTAGCGTTCCGCTTTTTCGCCTAACGCCGGTCGAGGTTTGATATACACATTTTCGCCCGTAATTCGGTCATGGCGATTGAGGTTGCCTTGCTGCCATTGTGCATATACGATGTTGGGATTCCCTGGCTCTGTGGCGGGCTGATGGCCATCTCCTCCCAGCACGATGAACCAGTCTGAATTGCGAATTCCGTGGACGTTATCTGTTCTCGAAGGCGCACCCTGGGTGTTGTTGTCCTGTGTGCCTCCGTATACATAGTAGAAGGGCTTGGCATCATCCACGGCGATTTTGTAAAACTGCGTGACGGGCAAGTTGTCGATGAATTTCCAGTTTTGGGTTTTGTCGAAGGTCTCATACAGCCCTCCATCACAGCCCACCAGCATGTAGTTGGGGTCACTCTTTTTGAATGCCACCGCATGGTTGTCCACATGCTTTTCTGATTCTTGCATCCGCTTGAAGGTCTTCCCCCCATCAAAAGACTCCAGCATGTAGTTGTTGGCCAGGAAGAGATGATCAAAATTATGGGGGGAAACGTACAATTCCTGGTAGTAGTGAGGGCCCGTACCACCAGAAATGGCGTCACTCATTTTTTTCCAGGAGCCTCCCTGGTTTTCACTTCTGTAAACACCCCCTGTTCTTCTGTCCAGTTCGATGGCCGCGTAAATGACATCCGGCTTTTGAGGCGAAATCCCCAAACCAATTTTTCCCATGTTGCTGGTCGGCAAACCGTTGGTCAGCTTCTTCCAGGTTTCGCCTCCATCGGTGGACTTATGAATGGCAGTTCCAGGGCCCCCTCCCAGGTATCCTGCGACGGTACGATGCCGCTGCCAGATAGCCGTATAGAGGACATCTGGATTTCTCGGGTCAATCAAGAGGTCGGTAGCTCCCTCCCAGGCATCATCGCCCAGTGTCTGCTTCCACGTTTTTCCGCCATCTGTGGTTTTGTACACCCCGCGTTCTCCTCCGCTGCTCCAAAGCGGCCCTTGGGAAGCTACCCATATGACATCGGAATTTGTAGGGTGAATGATGATCTTGGACAGGTGTTCAGATGCCTTAAGCCCCATATTTTTCCAGGACTTACCACCATTTTCACTTTTGTAAATGCCGTCTCCATAGCCAATATGTCGCCCCCCTACATTTTCACCGGTTCCTACCCAAACGATTTCCGGGTTTTGCGGGTCCAGCGTGATGCAGCCAATGGAATAACTCACTTGTCCGTCAAATAAAGAACTCCAAGTGGTACCCGAATTTTCCGTTTTCCAAACGCCGCCAGAACCCACGGCCACATACCACACATTTTCATTATCCGGGTGGATCACGATGTCTGCAATCCTGCCCGACATCAGTGCAGGGCCAATACTTCTGAAGGTTAGGCCATAGTAGATGGAACTGGAGTCTGCTTTAGCCTTGGTTGTCTCATTGGTGTCTTGCGCTAGACTGATGGAGGTTAAACTGAAAAATAATAACGTGATGCTTAATAGACGAGTCATCTTCTGCATGTGGGAGAGGGTTAATCAAATTGCTTTTGGGAACATCAAATATACAGGGATTTTGGGAATCGGGGGGAAGATTTTGGGGATCTGGAAGAGAGGGGAAGGCAAAATCTCTTCCTGGCTTATCGTCTCATTAAATTCTACAAAAATCGTTTCCCCCTTTTTAAAAGACGGTCTAAACATAGACGTTGTTTAGGCCTTTCTTGCTATTCTAACTTAGTCTTAACGGACGGTTGCATATTGCTGGTAACATGTTCTAGCATTCGATAAGATTTGTCCCTCAAGTAGATGGATGAATCCTTTAAAATAAGCTTCAACGTATCCTGTTTAGTCATTCCAGAACCGGCACAAATCATTGTTTTGTAACAATCAAATTCAAGGGTGTCAAAAGTGAAGTTTGGATGTTCCTCTAGGGAAATATAAACGTATACTTTTTCCGCTTCCTTGCTGTAAGGAGCCATGTTGAAGTACGAAACAGGCTTTTTTATTTCTATGAGTGTATCTAGTGTACCTTCTTTATTCCATATATGGATTTCAGCTTTTTTTAGCATATCAAAGGCTACTGTATCAAATCCCATACCTATCCCTAAATAGGGTTCCCCCCATTTCCCAGATTTACACACCCCAATTCCAAGCCCAGATGTAGGGATAATTGAATAGGAAGTACCCTCAATCTTATAGACCTCAAATTCGGTGTACCCCATCCAAGTTCCACCCCCATAACTCTTCAGGATCATCTTTCCATTTTCGGCAGAAGATATTTCTATTGTATAGCCATAGCGCTTGTCGATTCCTTTAATAAAGGTGAAATTCAGTCTGGAAGTATCGAAAATATCCTCTTTCGATTTCTCTGTAGAGCTATTGCAACTGAAAAACAGTAAGGAGAAGATGCAGGTCATGCATGTGTTTACAAGATTTACTCTCATTGCTGATGAGATTCCTCCTAAGGTTTTTTTAATTCTTTGTCCCATAAATTAGCATAGCCCACCTCTCCTGCAGTAGTCAGAATAATCATGTCAGCTTGCTTTAAGATGATTTTTCACTTTTTCTTGTTCAATTCTTTTGGTCTTAGCATCCATAGAAATAATGAATTCCTGCTTTTTAATGATCAATTTCCACCAAGTGATGGCTTTAATCAAACTGCCAGCGTGTTTTTCGAGTCGATAAGCCAGTTCGACATTCGGTTCCTCTTTATCATTGATGATCCGGCTTAACTTGGTGTAGTGGATGGAGAGGTCCTCTGCGATCTCTTTCCGCGATTTTTTTACAATTCGAATATATTCCTCCAGATACTTCCCGAAGGTCTTCTCAAATGAGAATTTCCCCTTTTTTATATAGCCCTCCATTTGAAACCTCAATCTCATCACATCTGCCAAAATACGATCCTCCTCAGTCATATTCTGTAACCTTTCCATGCGAATCTCCCTCATTTGGCGATCTGCTTCCGCTTGTTCTTCTTTTGTAAGGTCTGCTGGAATAAGCATGGATTCTGCAATTTCTTCGTCAGAATATTGCTTCCGTAATTGCTGGTATATCTCTTCGTATCTCATGTTATTGATATGTTTGGATTAACTGAATTGCTTCTCTTCCCTCGATTGCTAGCTGCATTCCATATTGAGCGAAACCGTATTTTTTGACGTAAAGCGGTATAAGCTGGGTCTTCGGTATGAGAGAAGTAAAGCCCGAATAGCCTTTCTCGAACGCAATCTGAACTGCAAACGACAATAAGCAACCTGCGACCCGGTCGACTTTTTTATAGGGGGACTTATTATCATTCGAAATTTCAATAAGATTGATGTGTATGCGAAGCTCATCAGCTTGATCTTTGATTGAAATTAGGCCATGTATTTCCCGATTGGTTTTCTCACTCACTTCTACGATTTTAAATACATGGTTTGATCGTTCTTTCGTCCAATCAAATACAAACTGTTTAGATTTCTTGATTTGATCGTAATCCTTTGCCTCAACTGCAACTATTTCCGCTTCAAACTCTTCTTGGGTCTTTAGTACAAGAAGTTTCATGTAAAGAAAAATTTATTTATGAATATCGTAAAAATTTTATACGTAAAAAAGAAAAATAAAATTTTTCTGGATAGATTTTTAGTCTCATCCTTGTGCCAATGAAAGAATGTTTGTAAGCATAGAAATGCTGAGTGAGGGTTATCTTTCTCTAATTTGAAATGACATAAATCAGCTATAGACCCACCCTTATCCCCGCTTAAGCCTGGGATCCCGCTTATACTGGATGCTATATTCCTTCGGTGGCGTTAGGCCTTTCAGGTGTGTTACAAAGTAATCCCACCTTCTACGGGTCATGTAGTAGCGGTCATCCCCAAAGCCATGTCGGGCATTTGGGAAGAGGATCAGGTCAAAATCTTTATTGGCCTTGATGAGGGCATCCACCACGAGGTAGGTGTTGTAAGGAGGGACATTGTCATCCATACCGCCGTGGGCCAGCAACAATTTTCCTTTCAAATTTTCGGCTTTGAGCTGGTTGGCCTGCCGTTCGTAATTGTTTACGTCGTCTATTTCTGTCATGAGGCCAATGTAGCGCTCGCCCCAGTCGTCTTCGTAGTTTCGGTTGTCGTGGTTGCCGGACTCAGATATGCCGACATCATAGAATTCTGGATAGTCAAACATGGCAGCGGCAGTGGCAAAGCCCCCTCCGGAATGCCCCCATATGCCGACCTTCTCCAGGTCCATGTAGGGAAATTTGCTCGCCAATTGCTCTATCCCAGACATTTGGTCGGGCAGGGTGTTGATGGACATATCCCCGTAACACGCATCGTGAAAAGCTTTTGATCGGCCGGGATTGCAGCTCCCCTCAATCACGACCACAATAAAGCCCAGTTCGGCCAGTGCCTGGTGATCTCCTCTACTCGGCCTGAAAGACCAGCCTCCTACACTGCCGCCTTGCGGGCCCGGATACACGTAATTGACGATGGGGTACTTTTGGTTGGGATCCAGGTTGCTGGGGGTAAACATCAGCCCGTATAAGTCATATTTGCCATCAGCCGATGTTACGGTAACTGGATCGGGAGCTTTCCAGCCGATGGCTTTCAGGCGCGAGATATCTGTTTTCTCCAGGGTCTCGATTAAGTTTCCTTCCCTGTCACGGAGCACGGAAACGGGGGGAACATTGGGCTGAGAATAATTGTCTACAAAGTATTGGTAGGTGGGGGAGAATTGGATTCGATGGTTCCCATCTTCTGGGGTGAGGAGTTGCAAATTCTCGCCAGATATATCCACCCGATACAGGTGGCTGAAGTAGGGGTTGCGATCAGCTTCGCGACCATTGGCTTCAAAAAATATGACCCCCGCCGTTTCATTGATATGTTTGACGCGGGTGACCACAAAATCCCCCTGGGTGATTTGATGCTTCAGCTTACCATTCTGCGCATCGTAGAGGTACAAATGGCCCCAATTGTCACGCTCCGAGTACCAGATCACCTCATCGCTGGCTTCCAGGTAGTGCCAGTTGATGGTTCCCAGACCGGATTCATATTGGGTGAGTACTTCCTCCTTCAGGATATCTCTGACCTTACCCGTACGGGCATCTGCAATTCTTAGCTGGGCGATTTTATGGTCCCTGCTGGAGGAAACAAACACCAGTTGCTGACCATCATTGATCCACTGATTGTCATCAAAGGCCCCCGAGCAGGAAATATCGTCACACAAGGTCCCTCTACGGTCATCGGAAGGCATGTCCAGGCGCACCATTTTACCTTTTTCTACATCAATGATGACGCGCTCGATCTGGATGATTTTCTCATCTTCGGGCAGCGGATATTTCCAGCTTTTTAAGGTAGGCTCCCCAACATTGGTCGTCACCAAGTGCATGTCGGATACGTGCCGCTGATCCTGCTGATAGGTGGCCAGCTTCTTGGAATCTGGTGACCACAGTACAATGGGCCGCTTGCTCTGTCTCCAGCCGGCATTATCGGTTGCGTAACCATAATTTTTGATTCCATCCTTGGTCAGTTGTGTTTCTTTCCCGCTATCCAGGTGGCGCACCCATAGATTCCAGTCTCGAATAAACACCGCCTTTTTTTGGTCAGGAGAAAGGATTTCTTTGCGGTAGTCGTACTTAGGTCGTGCGGCTTTTTCCGATAGTTGCTCGTCTAGTTCCTTTTTGGAACTGAAGGTCTTTTTTTCCTTTTGCTGAATGTCATAGTACACATATTCTGCCCCATCCTTCACCAGCACCTTATACCAAAATTGATCATCCGCCTCCCAGTTTGCCCGGATGTTCATCCGGTCGACATATTGGGACGTATTGAAGTACAGCTGGCTTTCTGCTTTTTTGTAGGTTGCTGATGTAACCTGAGCCTGGGCGGATAGGACCAATGGAAAAACAAGGGAAAGGAGCAGGAGGGGGCGATTAAATTTCATGAAGGTAAATATTGGTTCGAAGGAGGTGTTTTTAAGTAAAGCCATCTGAAAGATACGCTTTTCTGGTAAGCGAGTGTAGCGTTGGGCATGTTGCTTTTGTATTTTTTGGCTTAAAGCTATTCTATGAAAATGGTTCAGGAGAACCAGGTGTAATACTGATCAAAAATGAAAAGATCTATGAAGGTCATTTCTTATTATGGTGAGTTCTTTCACCAAAAAGCTGCAAAATCCTAGCCCAACTCACCTTCCGCCCCCGGTTCCCGACGGATTTTGCGGGTCGAAGATCCCGGGAATGAGGAATGAAACCGAATGCCCCGGGGCCCTCGCCCCAGTTGATGGGGCATAGAATCATTACAGGGACGTATTTAATCGTGGATTTATGTAGAGGCAAATACAATGGATCTGCATAATAGTGTTAGCTGGCGATAATTTTTCGGCAGAGGTGTCACACTTGCATGGTCGAATCTGTCTAATTAAGTAGAGGCAAAATGAGTTTATCGAATGGAGCAAAAGGTAATAAATCAAATTGAGCGAGCGCTTTCCGGAGAGAAGCAAGCCCTGGAAAGCGTAGTGGATGAGGTGAAAGACCTGATCTATAACCTTTCGCTGAAAATGCTCTTCTTTCCCGAGGATGCTGAAGATGCCACACAGGAGATCTTGGTGAAAGTAATCACCCATTTGAGTACGTTTCAACAAAAAAGTTCTTTCCGAACCTGGGTGTACAGCATAGCGAGTAACTATCTGATAAACGAAAAGGCAAAGAGCCGCTATCGGGCAAAAAGAATTTCCTTCGATGCCTATGCGGATCAAATTGACCAGGGGCAATCCGACAACATCCTGTACACTAACAATGAGGGAGAGATTCGCCTCCTGGAAGAGGAAGTGAAAGTCAGTTGCACCCACGGGCTATTGCATTGCCTGAATCCCACCAACAGGTTGATCTATATCCTGGGAGATGTGTTGGGTTTTAACAGTCTAGAAGGAGCTGAGATGCTGGAAATTACGCCTGCCAGCTTCCGAAAGCAGTTGTCGCGGTCGCGGGTAAAGGTGCGGAATTTCCTGACCTCCCAATGTGGCCAGGTCAAAGCTGACAATCCGTGTAGGTGTAAACGAAAGATTGATTTTCTCATTGATCAAGAGATAATCCACCCGAAGGCGTTGCGGTTTGCCCATCACACCAACAGAAGTATCGACCTCATGAACAAGATTGACTCCCTGGATAAGACCTTGAGCGTATTCCGGTCAGGTCCTGTCCTTGAGGCCCCTGAGGAAGTCATGCAAGAAGTGAAGCACATGATTCAATCAACAACCTTTTGAAAATGAACACAATCATAGAAAAGTATGTGTCCGTATGGAATTCAAATGCAATTTCCGATTTGGAAGAGGTGTTCAGTGAAACCTCCACCTACTGGGATGCAACACAAGCAGGGAAAGCACTGGAGGTATTGACGAGCTCTATTGCTACTACCTATGCTGCTTTTCCAGACATTGTATTTGAGATGGTTGCGCTGGTTGCCGCCCGAGAGAACCAGTATTTTTTGGAATGGCAAATGACCGGCACACATACGGGAGCATTCCTGGGGCATCCACCAACTGGCAAGAAAATCAACCTCCGTGGACTCGATGCCATCCAGGTGGAATCGGATAAAATCATTACAATCAGGAGTTTTTATGATAGCAGTTTGTTTAGCCAACAATTAGGACTTTCATGAAAAAAGTACCCATTCCAGCAAAGATGCAGAAGTTCTATGGGATCGGGACGATGCTGCATCCTGACCAAGAAATGGTGGTGTCCTTGCTGAAAGAAATTCCCGAAGGCAGGGTGGCTACCATTGATTCGCTCTGCGACAGATTGGCCCGGGACCATGGTACCGACGTGACCTGCCCCATGCGGACGACCAATTTTATCAAAAAAATCACAGCCCTATACTCGGACGGCCACGAATCCGTCCCCTTCTGGAGGGTTATTCGGAAGAACCACCTGCTGATCAACTCCCCCTTAATCACGCTATGTGCCGAAAAACTGGAAAATGAAGGCTTTCATCTGACTCAAAATAGCAAAGGAGACGTTAAGGTGCAGCAGTTGGGGGGGCGGCTTTTTAGTTTTTTGTGATTGGTCTTTGTTACCTTATTTCTTACCCCATTCTTTGTGACGGTGAGGGTGGCTTAGCGGGATTGTCAAATCAAGTCGTGATTCTTGCAAATTATCAGCCTAAAGCCTTTCATTCATTTTTCGGCCTAACATAGTATGGTGGGAACTTTTTACCTGACCAAAAACCCCTTGATCTTTTTGTTATCAGTTTTCCTTTCTCATCCATCAGATAAAGCCTCTTTTTTCGGAGGTAAAGTTTATTCGGTATTGGAGAACGATTTTGTCCACCAGTTGAAAGTTGGGAGATGAAATATTCATCCCACTTAATGACTTCAGATGTTTCATCTGATGAGAGGATAAATGTATCTAATTCCATCCCATTACGATCAATCTTTAGGGTGTCATAAATCAAAACAGTTTCCAAGAACAATGTGTCATTTTGAATTCGCCATGTTCCAGTTGTCCAACTGGAAATTAGGTCAAAATGCCACGTATGTTTGAAGGTTGAGTCAGCTTTTAGCTCAAGTTTATGTCCAAAATAGTCATAATAGTTCCCTGTGATTGTTTGTCCAGGCAATTGAGTTGTGATGCACATTAAGATCAAAACGAAAATATTTTTCATTCCAATTACTTTGTTAAAGTAGGGAATAGTTGCAGAAACATGCATTTGAAGATTATCCTTAATCGTTCCCCACAAGCCTTATTCCTGAACGACCTTAATCTCATTCCCCTCTATCCAGTGAGTTAACAGGGCCTTATTGGTGCTCAATTCCACCAGGTAAAACCTGCTGTACCAGGTAAACACCTCAGATGCTTCAATTTTCTCAATACCTACGCCAACAGAATCCATATAATTGGCATGAATCAAATACAAATCCTCCTCTTCTTTTAGGACAAAGCCCACATGGCTTTCATCAAACCCGATAAAATGAATTCCTTCCGTTAGAGAGGTGTTGATGGCCTGTATGTTGTCGGCGGTCGATTCTTCAGATACCTCTATCACCTCTGTATGTATGGCGAGGCTTTTTGCCTCATAGATGGGACTTTGCTGGGCCAGCCGATACCGATTCAGGTTAAGGCCAACATCTCTTAAGGTGGTTGACACAAAGTATCCGCAAGCGATTTCTCCAACCCTTGGTGTTGAGGTATGGCCCTCAAATGACCACCGGGTTCCCTCCCAGAAGGGAATGATCCTGTTGAGCAAGGATTCCTTGAAAACCTTATCTATTGAATCAATGGGTAGGTTTTGGGACCTGACCTGGTTTCGTAAAACGTTGATTTTTCTTTTGGTTGATTCGTAGGTTTCCCCTTTTTCTACCAAGCTCCAGGTTTGTAACCTGATGATGCTGGGCTCATTTTTGGTAGAATCCAGCGCATTGGATACTTCCCTGTTTTCCTGAGGATTATTGCCCTGTTCTGCGGTCTTCCTATCAGATTGAGCGGAGCAGCCAAAACCCAAGCAAAATATGAGGAGGAAAAGGTGAAATTTCATGTTTGATGATGGTATGCTCGTGATTGGCCGATGTTACCTCTTACGTTACAATTCAATACGTCCAAATATGGCCAGATGATCAGAACTGCTTCCTGGTAATACTTTCGATTCGAGGGGCTTTATGTTGCCCCGGTATAAAATGTAGTCCAGGGTAATTAAGGGAAAGGGAACCCGTGATACATTGGGAAAATTCCAGCCCAGGCCTGTCCCTTTACCAGCATGAAGGTCCTTCCAAGTATATCTTATTTCTCGGTACAGGGGATCAATCTTCATTGTATTCAAATCTCCCGATACCACCTGGGGAACCCCCAGATGATTTTCCTGAAGGTATCCTTGGAGTGATTCCCATTGCTCATTTCGGGTATGAAAATTCTGTTGGTAAAGGGAGAAAAAGTTCTCTGGATTTTCTACGGCTATTGCAGGTGAGGCAAAGTGTGAATTTGCCACGACTAATTCCTTCCCATTTATCAAAAACGCACTGATTTGACTCACGGGCAATCCCCTGCCATTCTTCAAATACGTGCAAGATCGAATGGGATATTTCGACAGAATTCCCAACCCATGGGTCCCATTGTGAATGTACGTTTTACGGAAAGGGTATTTGCTATACACTTGCCTGCTCAGGTGATCGTTCCACTTACTGGTCAATTCCTGAACGATCAGTATATCTGCATCGGTTGAGTTGATCTCGTTCAGGATCTGCTGGGGATAGGTATTCTTGAAAAACAGGTTGTAGGTCAATATCGAAACTTCCTTTTCGGTGCCTGCTACCCCCTCAAAGCCTATCCTTCTTGCCTGCTCGTACCCCCAGTTGAGCAGGAGCAATGTGGTGACTACCAGAAGAATTTTATGGATATTTTTCAGCCCTGTCTTCCTTTTTCTCCATAGGATCAAGCCGGCAATGATGATAATTGGCCATTGGAACAGCCCTAACAAGCTGCCCAGCAGAAAATGGTACTTACCGACGAGAAAAAGAGCCCCTAACACAATCAGCGTAATAACCAGTATGCTATGGAGGGCTTTTCTCATGTTTTAGGGATAGGGGTTTGGTGAACCCAGGCTTTAATTTGTACTACCACTTTCGATTGTTATCCTTTCGATCCAGCTCTCATCAAATTGGTCACTTTCAGGATCACCGGGTTTTTCTTTATAGATGTGACGAAACCAGTACTCTTTGTGTTTCTTAAAGGTCCTCTGTGCAGTTTGACTGTAGCATTCATAAAGAATTGTATCAATCCCCTCCGGGTTATTCCCACCGTAATATGACTTACTCAGAAAATCTGGGATTTTATCATGGTTAAAATCGTATAATTCGAATTGGCCATTTGAACGGAATGTTCCGAAATAACTCTGCTGTTGGGTTTCCAAGTCATAGATGATTTGATAGGCAACAGAACACCCAATTCCGGTACAAGGTGAGTAATTTAAAGAAAATCCAATCAGGGAATACTCCTGGTAAAATTTGATAGCTCCTACGCTATTGGCAAAGTTTACACTATCGACCATTGGTCCACTGACGAAGTTTTGAGTGATTTTATCACCTGTAGAAAATGAGTCCTCATTAACGGTAATTTGAATGCCATTATTGAGCGGTCTCCATTCAATATGATGGTCAAGAAGATCTGTGGAGCCTTCGGAATTCACATGAAGGGCACCCACGTCATAGATAAAAGTTGGCTGCAAGATTTTTCCTCCAAGGTAATTTTCAATCACCTCTTCATAGCCGTTGGTTCTATTTTCAGCCTTTTTATCCTCAATCTGCTCTTTGCAGCTACAAACAAGCATCGAAAGTAATACGATAAAGGTAAGTCTCATTTCTTCATTCAGTATGCCCCAATCTGTCCATGAATAAAAAGCCCTAGCAGCAACGTGATCGTTAATCCAAACGCTATGGCGTTCAACTGTTGCTTTCCTTTCCAAACCGTCCAGATAGCAAGGAGTAAAACGGCCAGAAATATAATGCCCCAAATCAGGGTAACCGTTGAGTAGAGTTCGGCAGTTTGGTAATAGTAGGGGGTGGGGCTTTCTCCCCCAAAAGGATACCCCTCTGTTCGTCCTTGAACGCCTACCACGTACCACTCCGAAAGATTCAAAAATGTCAAACCCGCATTCAGAAGGAGGGTTATTGCACCTAATAGGATATTTATGGGCCTCTTCATGGTTGCGTTATGGTTCTCCAAGGTGCTAACCTGTTTGTATTTATTGGAAACGCATCAAAATGTTAGATCAGCTATTCCAGCCTGTACAAGTGCTTTTTTGTTTTTCTATACGGTTTTTCAGGGTATAAAAATCGCCGCTAAAAGTTGTTTTGGCCTACTCTCGGATTTGATACGTCTAACTTGAACACCCTATTTCTCGTGGACAAAATACAGGAGGGAGATCATGTTTAAGCCAAGTCCTTATCATCTTTTGATTGTGATAAAAAATTAATGAGTTCTCATGAATATCAGTTGGAAGTTCGTCAGGCAAATCAAATCGGTATTCGTCAGCTTTATTTGTCTGTAGATTGATAAATGTTAGTCGGCTTACGCCCTTTGGAGGTATGAGATCTTCTACGAAACCCAGGATGGTAAATTCAGTTAAAACATGGTATTCATTCCGGTGATCTAAGGATTTCCATTTTCCTAAATAGGTGTATTCAGAAGTTCCATGTTGATCTTGCTCGAATGTTTTTTTGTCCATCCTGTTGGAATTAAAAAGCGAAAGGAGCTTTCTACCTCGTTTGTCAAATTCTACTGGAAATTGTTGGCTTGGTGACACATATGTGATTGTGTCAGATATAATGTTGTTTGACGCTGTTTTTCCCAGGTCATTTTCCATTTTTAAGGAGCAACTCAAAGCCGGTAAAAGGACAGTTATGAGAAGTATATGAATGAGTTTCATTTGACTGACTTCAATTACACACATCAGTTGTAACAAAGCCTACCACAAATGAGAATCCAGGTTTTACATGCATTATTAGCAATCGGTTAATTCAGGTTAGAAAATCTGGCATACCTATCAAAAATCAACTTCCTGATCTCCCAAGTGGTTTCAAAGCTTTGAAGCAGTTGCTCGTTTGCCTTAAAAAGGGCACATACTTTTTCCCAGGATTTTTGATGGGTTGCCCAATAGTTCTTATCACTTCTCAATACGTTGCATAATAAGTCACCTGGATAGCATTCTCCTTCTGCCAAAATATTTTGTTCGAGCTCCTCTAGCGCAACAGGGATCAAGAATTCAAGGCCAATGTCTTGTTCAATCATTTGCCTGAGGTTCTCAATGGTGAAATCTTTGATGGGCTTTTTGCGCAGGGCATTGCATTCAACCATCAGCCAATCCTGTTTGTCCATTTCCGATAACTCGGGCCAGACATTTTTCTCCAAGGATTCCAGCGTTTTCCTAGCCCAATTGGTTTTTTTCATCGTCTCATGTTTGTTTTACATCTATCGAGCCGCAGAACTGGCTGAAACTAGAGAGTCCTGTTTAGCCTGTTTTTTGCTTTTTAGAAACCACATGTATCCATTTCTAATGCTCCAGTTGTATCGGTAATGAGTTTTACGGTGGCAGGCAATCTAATGATTCTTTTCTCATTTTTTACCTGATGAAACAGATGTAGCCCCATAACCAATGGCAGACGAAGTACTTCTTTGAACCCCGATTTGCCAGATGAATGAGATAAAAAATCTTGGTTGATGGGCATTTTTAAACTGATTCCCAACGATCATTTTTGGGTTCCTTACCCAACATCAAGGAAAGTTCAATACCGCCAACTATTCAAATCAGCACCCTCCGGAGCCACCTTGTCCACCTTCTCGATATATTTTGTAATAAACATCTGGTGGTACCTTAACCGGCTGATGTGGTTGCCGTTTTTGTGATCACCGTTCCAACAATGTTCTGCTCGATCGCCATAATTTACTTCTCCGTTGTAGGGGGGAGCCGTGGTTTCGGTTAGGATGTCCTCCGCGAGGTAGACCGCATTGTTGAGGTAATAATTGTCCATGTCGCCGCAATACAGGTGGATTTTATGTTCCCAATCCTTGCCGTGCTTACCCCAGTCTCTTTTCAGGATATAGGCGAGGTCATAGTTTTCTTTCCAGTAGGCAGCCACTTCCTTGTCTATTTCTCCCGTTACCCGATCCCAAATCCGTTTGGGATAGCCTGTCTCATCTATGGGCGAATAGGTGGCTTCCCAAATGTCAAACTGCTGTCCAGAGCGGCCTTTTGTACCCAGTACCAATTCCCGATAATTCATGTCCCTCAGGGTAGCATCTACATTTCCCAGGTAATCCCGATGGCCCGGGACCAGGGTTTTCTTGAAGGGGCCTTCCTGGTAGTAGGCATTCTCATCCTCATAAACATTCACCAGACAATACGCCCGGAAGTCAATCGGGTCAGGACAAGCGGCAAAACACATCCCATACTCCTTTGGGTATTTCACCTGAACCGCCAGGGCTTCCCATCCACCGGTGCTGCCTCCGTACACGAATCGGGACCACCCCGCTCCAATTCCTCGAAACTCCTGCTCGATATGGGGAATAAGTTCGTAGGTAATTGCATCTCCATAGGGGCCTTGGGCTTCGCTATTGACCGCATAAGAATCATCATAATAGGGGGTTGGATGCTGGATTTTAATGGCTATCACCCGGGGAAAATCAGGGCCTGTCCAGGTTTTGTAAAAGTCATAAGCTTCCTGCTGGACAATCAGGTTGTAGCCTTCTACATCAAAGCGCTCACTGTAATCAGGCTTAAGATCCGGATCGGGGGGTGTCGTCCGAAATCCCCCAAAATCATCGGGGAAATGCCCGTGCATGATGGCAAGGGGATACTTGACATCGGGGTGCGTATCCCAGCCCTCAGGCAGCAGGACATGCGCCCCCAGGTACATATCCCTTCCCCAAAACTCGCTCAATAGCTTGCTTCTGATTGTTATGTGCTTGATGTACTCGGTGTCCTCAGGCTCGGGTATCGGTGGAATTTTCTGATCCAGCTTGATGGTGAGGGAAGGGACCTGCCCATCCTTAATGGTGACCTTTTGTGGGGTAGAGTAGAGGTTGCCCGGTGCTCGGTTCCACTGCTGGCCTTCTCCTCTGTCCATCGGCAATTTGACCACATTTCCATCTGCCCGGTTGAAGGTCTCGTACTTGTGAAACACGAACTGTACAAAAAACTCTCCTGAGGGCAAATCTTTGAAACTGCGAACGGGATACCCAAATGCTTTCATATCAAATGGCTGTAGCGCACTTGGCTGCCAGTCGCTTACATCCATGCCGAAGCCCTGGCAGGTTTTGGTGTCATCCCTGAGTTGGAATCGAGGTTCTGAGTCTGTTTGCTCCGATATCAATACAATCAGCCTGCCGTCCAGTGCTTCCTCATAATGCACTGTAGGAAATGAAACCTGGATGCCTTCTGAGGAGCTGGCAGGGCTGGAACAGGAGCTGAGACCAGCGGTGCCAAGTAACATTAGCAGTAGACATAAACGTGTGAAGGAAGAGAGGGATTTTTTCATGTTGATGGGAGGATATGGCGTATAGGCGTTACACCCTTTGGGGTTTTTATCAGAATGTTCGATTAAACTCAGAACGTGTTTGGATCAATTAGGCGCTAATCTTGCCAAAATGATATTGATAAACATGAGTTGAATAAATGCGACCGAAGACTCGGGTAATTTTTCATAATCCTTTGATAGTCTGCGATAAAAGTTCATCCAGGAGAATGAT
>JBCDIQ010000046.1:0-22363 GCA_039024295.1 Bacteroidota bacterium
AAATACTAGAAGGAGCAACTGATTGCCTGACAGGTTTCCCATCCTCAAAATTATACGTATAGGCTTCGATGTCCCTGATTTTTTCCTTCTCGCCATCGTCACTTATGTAAAATGGGATTTCTATCTCGGCATAGTCGCGACCTGACTCCCGAAAAACCTTGATCCGCTTATGCCGGGTAAATTTTAACCGAAAGCCGTTATTAGCCCTGAGAAAAACTGATTTCCCTACATCAAATAATACCATTGCCCCTGCAGAAGAATCAAATGCACAATGGGTCATTTCCATTTCTCTGGATGATATTTTTCCAAATTCTCTGCTTGCTCCAGACTGGGCCTTTAAGCTACACATTGTCAGGAAGGCAGTTATAGCAATAAATAACCTCATGTTTGATTAGGTCGATTTTAAGATGAGTGCCAGTTTTCGCTGATTTTGTTGAGCCAATTTGAGGAATTGGAACAATGCTGGGTATTGCTCCAGGCTGTATGATCCGGTATTCAGGGTGAATTGCTCGGTTACAATAACGGAGGTATCAGTTTGTTCAAATTGGTAGGTGTACCTGCCGTACAGCGTTTCCTCATTTACTGTATCCGGTAATTCCAGGGTGTAGGGTTCGAACGAAGATAAGTCGTATCGAGTAATCACTTTTTTGTTCACTGGCAATTGAACCTGGACAGGATACTGTCTGTTGGCAGGCTTCTCAAAGTTTGGGAGGTTAATAACCGGGGGTTTGATTACAGTCATGTCCGCAATTGCCTTGGATTGATTGGCCACAGTTCCCTCCACCAACAGCTCACAGAATTTTTGGTCCCGGGTTTCTGTGATCAATTCCCACTTTGCCAGGACAAAATCCTTCAGAGGAATCCTATTGTTGATATTCTGTTTCAATTTATCTTCTGGGAGTGCTTCCTTCATATAGGAATAAGCCTCAAATCTTTTTCCGTGTAGCAGAAACTTGATCTTCACCGTACCATTACCTTTTTCCCCCAACATGAATTGATACGCTACCTGTTCAAGCACTTCTTCATTGGACATTTTGGGAGTAGAAATCAGTTGACTCCTCTCTGGTTCTATCCAAAGGGCAAAGCGATTTTGGTGGGCAGTTCCCAAATAGCCGACAGGAGCAGCCTTGGAGGTATTTTCCAACCACATGGTGTCATTTTCAAACGGTACTGCCAGTAGGATGTGGTTGAACTGAGGCCCAGGAACCTCCGGTTCAACCCAGCTATTCTCACCTAAATCTAGCAACACATAGTTGGAAGAAATGCCCGCATGATCCAAAAGTGCCTTCATGTAGGTGGTGAGGGCCTTACAATCACCGTATTTATTCTGGCACACATAAGCGGCTGGATAAGACTTGAGTCCCCCGAGGTCTATTCTCACGTTCACATATGTGGTATGGTCTTGCAGGTAATGGTAGAGCTTGGTGACGATGGCATGCTTGTTTGATACCCCTTTGATAAGGGCATTTACTTGCAACTTTTCCGTTTCGGGTAAGGCGGTGCTGTTTTTGTTCAGTTCCAAGTACCAATCGCCATAGCTTGTCCAACTTTGCAAACTCCCGGGAGCCCCATAGAAAAACCATTGAGGAGCTACTATCACGGATGGAACTATTTCACCGTAAGAAGGTGCAAATATTTCAGAAGATGCGAATTTGATAGTGCCCAACTCCCAAGTCAAGACCTTCTTCCCATCGGCAGTGCTTTTGGTAAAGGAAAATGCCGGAGAGGCATGTACCTTTAGCTCCAACTCCTCAGGAACCTCCAGTTTCAAGGTGCTATTGATGGGGGTCAGCCCTCGATGAACATTTGGCAACCAATACACCAGGTAAATAAAATTATAGGCAGTTGTTTCGTATGCATACCTAATCCGGTAGGGATAAGCATTCCAGAATAAATCGAGTTCAGCTATCAGGTCATCCTCATAAAAAGAACCATACGAAGTGCGTGATCGCGTCCTTACATCCTTCTTTTTCAACTTGCGTACTACTTGTCCTTTCTGGTCAATCACTTCTGCATATAATACCTCGAAGTTACTGTCATCAGAATGAGGAATGCGAACCTCTCCAAGCTTGCGTTCCTCTTGATTATTGACTTGAATCAAATAGGACTCTCTCGAGATCAGGGTATTATTCGATAGGGAAATGTGCTTTGAATGCTTGAGTACTTGCGCATGTATGTTAGGCGCAAGCAGCCCTAAGAGAAGAATGCCAAAAGTTATTGCAGTTTGCCGAGATGTTGATTTCATGAAGGTTGAGCAATCTTGCTGTCAGAGGAGATGAACCACCGTAATTCAGTGAATATGCAGTAGGCCTATCTGTCCTTTAAAATATACATAAATTTCTGATGTTAGAACTTGAAAAACAGTCAATTAGCTATAAATTTAGGTCAAAAATTTGGGGATTAAAGTATTTAAAAGTACTACCAATTCTCAACCTTTGACCCCTATATTTTTTTGACGAGATAAAAATAATTGAAATTTTCTGCAAAGTCGATGATCTTCACCAAAGAGCTGAGCAGTGGCACTTCCACAAATTCACGTTTTATCAATGCTTTGTATTAGATAGTTGAGGAAAATACCCGAAAGGTAAGCCGTAAAGGGTAACCTAACTTTTGAACTTCGGAACTAAATTATAATCCATTATAGCTTGGTCTTTTCGTGCATCTGCCGATAGGCCGGCATCTGCGATCTGCGTCAAAAAAGCATCGCCTAGCTCCCTAGGCTCAACTTTTTTCCTTGACCTGCACGAAAATCCCTGAGCCCTAACTGGTCTATTACTTCGCCCCGAAGGCACTAGAATGATACATACGGCACCTATCGTCTTGAGAACAACCAAGGTGATCTTCCTGGCATTTATCTTTCCATGAAATTTTGTCTTACAACCTCCTTTTCACTGTGGACCACCTTCATCAGTGCACATCTATCCCATCAAAATAAATCTCCGTAATTGCCGTATCGTCGTAGGCATCTCCTGGGTACACCTCCACGATTTCAAAGCGAATCGTCCACCAGGGTTTGCGTTTGAGTATGTTCCAATCTTCTCTGTCGGCATATCCAAGGGGATCAAATGAAAAAAATTGTTCTGCCCTTGAATCCTCCAGGTTCAGGATGGCAAATTCTTGTCCATTTACATACATTTTCAGCTTTTTAACCCTGGAATTGTTCCGCCAGGCCTTCGGGGACTTTATGTATCCGTTCACCACGATAATCTGGGTTATCCTGGGATTTTCAGGCGGAAAATGATAGGTCAAAGATTCCCCAACCCCGTATCCTGGGACCCCTTCAACCCAGGCTGTCTGGTAACTCAAATCATGTGCATTGCTGGCAGCATAAGAGATCCCCTTATAGCTCTTCAGTTCCGAAGTAGCGGTCAAGGTGTCCAACCCCCCTCCGCAGTACCAACTACATCCCATGCCCAGCACATCCCAATACCCTTCTTTTTCTGTGAGGCACTCATCGAAAAGGGTGCTTTCGGTTTTGCTAAGGCCATCGGAACCCCCCATTTCTTTTGCTTTATCCAGTATCTTATCGCACTCCTCAAGGTGTTTGGCAAACGCCATTTCACCCTCCGGACTTTTGGCAATGGTATCTCCAATTGACGGATATAGCACTTGTACTTCCTGGGAATATGCAATTGGGGTCCAGAGGAATATCAATAAGTGAAAGAGGTATTTCATTCTGCTAAGGGGAAATCAAACTCCAGAATTTAATGGGAACTAGGTCATGAGTTCATATTTAAACGGCTTCTAATAAGCTAAATTTTGATTCTACGAGCAATGGTTTCTCGAGAGGATCGAACCTTAGGTGGTTGTAAATCCATCTTCCAGGACTCCTCATAGCATTATTTTTGCTAAAAAAATTGTTATTATAGTAAATTAATTAGTTAGATTTCTTATAATTACGCTACAACTAATATCAAAATGACCTTTGGTTCAGCTAAAATCATAGTGAAGAATCCCCAAACATCAAACCATGAAACTTACCCTACTTGATGAAACCTTTGCTGGAAAGACCCTCAATCATCTCCTTGTCGAGGTGGATAAGGATTCCTGTACCCTACAGGAATTAATTGCGAAACGGGTTGAAGCCGAGGTGGAAAAATTCAACGAGCAACAATCAGTCTATTTTCAAGGATTGGTTCAGCCAACATCATCAGAGGCTACCCTTAATGGCTATCGGTTGAGAAAAAGCCAACAAATCGATCCTGAACAGCAAGTCTTTACAGCACTACATGCATATACACGAAATGCATTTTTCGTTTTGGTAGACGATGAACAGGTTACAGACCTGGAGGAAGTAATTGACCTTCAATCCGAAAGAAAAATCAGTTTTATTAAACTTACTCCACTTGTGGGAGGATAACGGAACCCTTACCATGACTACAAAGGAGCTAATTGACAGCTTTAAACAAGAGTTTAAGGAAAGGCGAAAAGCAGGGGAATGGCATTTTGATATGAGGAGAAAGGGAGAATTGTTCAGTTTTGCTTATGTAGATAAGCACTTTTCGCAAGAAGAAAAAGAAATGTTTTGCAGAGATGCAATTATTGAAACATTCCATTTTTTTGAAGAAAAAAAGCAATTCTTGATAGAACAGGGGAGTGAGTTGGAATATCCGGCAGTACAGAGACTGAACGAGGAGGTCGATGCTTATAAACTGCTTTTTTCATTTTGCGTGCGTGACGCTGCTAAAATTTTGAAAGAGGATGACCTTCTGGCTTTTTCTGGTTACTACACTCATTACCACAGGGTCAGGTTCCATCGTGCTCATAATAATGGCTACATGGATTTCAACCTGAGTGAAAAATTAATTGATTTTGATTGTTTCCTTGACCTGGTAGCGGAATTTCGACAACATCATCCTATGTCAAGTCGGCTCCTACAGCGGGTTAAGCACTTCCGGAAGAGTCACTTGATGAAAAGTGGATATGGACGTGATTCAACTGTCCATGATATCATTCAGGGGAAGGCCAGTGCAAGAAACTTTGGGGAAGCTGAAGGGAAAAGGTACCCCTTGCAAGCGAGGGCAATATTATTGGGAAAACAGTGGAAATGGTTGCGGGAAAAGGTGCCAAGTTTCACAACGAAAGAAGCGGATTTTTATGAATTAGTTGAGCAGCTATCCCATATAAACTATTTCAATGTCTATGCAATTCAACCTGAACAGGCAGCTGTAATCAAAGCCATAAGGCCCAAATATTACGAGGTTTTTATGCTTGATCTCTACCAGGAAGTTACCCGAAAAGGAAGTAAAAGGAGTGGATGGTTTATGGGGGAAAAGGTGGTTGCATTCCAAATATTTGTTTGGTTGATGTATCATCTGGGTACGCCCAATACGTATGTGATCCTCACAAATCTTGCCGAGAAATGTTTCACAAAGATTCCACGGCTTGGCCCAACTTCGAGGAAACTGGGCGATGTTGTACTGAAAATTCTCGAAGAGAGCGAGACTGTTCAAGGCCTAGGGGTATTGCTTAACCTTCAAGGGAAGGCAAAATATCCCGTTTTTAAAGAAGCCTTGAAAGGATCCGTAAGGAGAGCGATTGGGTTCACGCAGCTAGATCCAAGTGAAGTAGAGGATTACTTCATCGATGACTTTGGGTTGAAGAATGGGGAAGTCGCCTGTGGGTTCGGAGCCTTTCGCTCCCACATTAGAATCGAGGGGGATAGAAAAGTAAACCTGATTTGGCTAAAACCTGATGGCAAAACTCAGAAAAGTGTTCCTGCAAAGGTTAAATCAGCTTATCCCTCAGCAGTAAAACTATGGAAAGCCAAGCAAAAGCATATCAAAAAGGAGTTAGCCTCTCACAAACAAAGGATCGAAAGGTTTTGGTGCAGGAATAAGCAGTGGAGCTACTCAAATTGGGAGCAACACCTCATTAACCATGAATTGCTGAGGTATATTTATCGTGAGTTGATCTGGGAATTTAGGGGCAAAGAGAACAGCACAGCAGCTATCTGGCAGGATGGGGAGATGGTAGACTCGACCGGTTCAACTATATGCATATCGGACGAATCTCGGGTTTCTTTATGGCATCCAAGTAAGGCTACTGTTGAAGAGATTCAGGCTTGGAGAACGTTTATTACAAACAGAGAAATAAAGCAGCCCTTTAAGCAAGCATTTAGAGAGGTGTACCTGGTTACGGATGCAGAGGTAGCTACTTCCACCTATTCCAATCGTTTTGCTAATCATGTGGTCAGGCACCACAAATTTGCAGCCTTGGCAAAGCAAAGGAATTGGACCTATCGAAACGTATACGCTCAACATGATCCCTACATCGAATACCCTGAATATGCAATTGTAGCAACCCTAGACATCGAGAGTTGGTATGACCTTGCAGGTACAGGCCGGGTTCATTTTAGAAATACAGATACGAATGAAGCTCTTCAAATGGAAGAGGTGCCAACGATGGTATTTTCTGAAACCATGAGGGATGTGGACTTATTTATTGGGGTCTGCTCAATTGGAATTGAGGAAGAGTGGCGTCAAAATCAGCACATGAATTATTGGAGAAAGTACTCCTCTGCTGATCTTTCGGAGACTGCGAAAACAAGAAGAAGTGTTCTCGGTAATATGCTGCCCAAACTCGCCATAAAGGACCAATGTGAAATAACCGATAATTACCTGGTTGTTAATGGAAATGTAAGAACCTATAAAATTCATTTTGGCAGCGGAAATATCCTGATGGAACCTAATGACCAGTACCTGTGCATTGTTCCTGATACTCGCGCGCAGATGCGGGACAACCGAGTTTTTCTTCCCTTTGATGATGATGCTACATTTTCCATCATCCTCAGCAAGGCATTTTTACTGGCGAATGATGATAAGATAGAAGATAGGGTGATCCTCAATCAAATTCATTGATTGGGGAATAACCACTGTAGGGCCTCATCCAAAATTTTAACTCAGCGTGATGAAACACAAAATGAGCCATCCCAATCCGAAATGGCCCATCTGAATGTTTGTAGTGCCTAGGGTTATGCTTCTGCCCGCTGCTTCAGGGCGCGGTTCATCTTGAGGAAACTCTGTTGGGTTTCTTCCCCAATTTTTTTCATGATCATACCGCGTAGCAGGCCTCCGAAGTGTTCCCCGTGGATGAGTTTGGTTCGCCCATTTCCCAAGTCTTTGAGGATAAAATAATGCCTGCCGGTGAACAAACGTAACGGGAGGCTTCCCAACCATTCAAAGGTGTCATTCTGCTGAAACTGCAAGATCTTGGGTTTGAAAACCTGAGCTTTTCCGTTGGACACCATCGTGTTGGTCAACCGTTCACCAACAGCTTGTTTCCCTTCGATGGACACAATGAAGGGGTTCCAGGATTCATAGGCTTCAAAATCTGTGAGTACGTTCCATACTTTCTCTGGGGAGGCGTTGATGATGATTTCGGTTCTGATCTCTTTCATGGAAGTTGATGGTTGTGCATTGCTCGTCAAGCTGAATAGGCTGCAAATGCTGATGAAAAAAATGATGGGTCTCATAAGATGTGTTGTTGATATGACACAAATCTCGCCCGCTCAATCAGCAATTCCCTTTACAAAAGTTAAGAAAATGAAGGTTGGAGCTGTTTCAGTCCTGGTCCATGATCCTTTTCCGAATTCGACTCAGGGAAACGGGGGTGATCCCCAGGTAGGTGGCCAATACCTGTTGGGGAATTCGGTTTACCAGGTCGGGCTGCAATTCGAGCATGGAAGTGTACCTTTTCTCAGGCTTATTCATGATGAGGGAGGCTACCACCTTTTGGGCATGGCTCATGCGCTGCTCCAGTAGCTTGCGAACAAAAATATTCATCTTGGGAACCGTGTCAAATAGGGTTTGTAGCCCTTCATATGGCAGGACAACCAGCTCACAGGGCTCCAGGGTTTGAAGAACCTGTGTACTGGGTGTTTGAGAAAAAAAGCTTTCATGCGATCCAGTGAACATATTTTCGGTGAAAATGAAGCCCGTTATCTCTTCCCCGGCTTCTGTGAGGTAATAGAAACGCACACAGCCCTTGTTGATGAAAAATACCTCGCTGGAAATGTCGCCAAGGTCAACCAGCAAATGGTTTTTGGGGACGTCTCTTGTAATCAGGTATTCCCGAATGCTACTCCGCTCCTTGTCGGAGAAGTGGACAAACATATCGGTAAACTTCCAGAATTGTTCATACATGGGTTTATGCTGTTATGTGGAGTTCAAGGTATTCAGCTAGGTGGTCTCTTACAATTTCACCAATTTTGGTTATTCACAACTCGTTTGGCTTAACTATCTTTAGCACATAACCAGTATATATTTGTTCTATGGAGAAGAACCTGGAATTCAAGGAAAAATTTGTCAAAATGGCCGTGGATCACATGAACGAAGATCACCGTCCTGAAATGTGCACCATGCTGAAAGCCTATTGTGACGCACATTGGGTGACGGATGCAGAAATGCTCCACTTTGACAAGGAAAAGGTCCAGATACAAGGTTTGGGCGAAAAAGGGGAGAAAGAGACGTTTGAAATCACCTACGAAACACCCTTAAAAAAGGAAAAAGAATTTCGGCCTGTTCTGGTTGGAATGGTCAGGCATTCAAGAGAGATGTTGAAGGAAGAAGGGTAAAAGGATACCATCGAGAATTCTATTCGGTAGGATCGTTCTCCTTCTTAATTTTTCGGACTAGCTCGACTTCAACCGAAAAAGCATCTGCTATTTCCTGCTCAGAGAGCTTACCTTGTCTGAGTAAGCCTTTGATTAATTGTGCTATTCCCTGCTTAATTCCTTGTTCAATCCCCTGCTCAATTCCTTGCTTAATCCCCAACTCAATTCCTTGTGCTATTCCCTGTTGCAACCCCTACTCAAAAGCAGTATCCAGTGAGTTTTTTAGGTCACGATAGTGTTTTAAGCTGTCTTCATCCGTGAAGGGATTGATATATTTTTCTGAGAACGTTGCCATGGGTTTCTGTTTACATGAAGGTGCAAAATCTAGGGGTGTTGCAGGAAAAGTGGCCACGACAGGAATTACTCACCACTCTCTATTTCTTTTCTGACCCTCCGAACTACCTCGACTTCAACTGAAAAGACATCTGCTATTTCTTGGTCGGATAGCTTACCTAGTTTGAGTAAGCCTTTGATTCCCTGCTCAACTCCCTGCTCCCTCCCTTTTTTCAACCCTTCTTCAAAAGCCGTATCCAGTGAGTTTTTTAGGTCACGATAATGTTTTAAGTTGTCTTCGTCTGTGAAGGGATTGATATATTTTTCTGAGAGCGTTGCCATGGAGTTCTGTTTACACGAAGGTACCAAATCTAGGGGTTTTGTAGGGAAAGTGGTCACGACAGGAATTACCCACCACGCGCTATTTCTTTTTTGACCCTCCGAACTACCTCGACCCCAACCGAAAAAGCATCTGCTATTTCCTGTTCAGAAAGCCTTCCTTGTTTGAGTAAGCCTTTGATTCCTTGCTCAATCCCCTGCTCAATCCCCTGTTCTATTCCCTGCTCAATCCCCTGCTCAATCCCCTGTTCAATCCCCTGTTCAATCCCCTGTTCAATCCCCTGTTTAATTCCTTGCTCAACTCCCCGCTCCATCCCCTGTTCCAACCCTTCCTCAAAAGCCGTATCCAGCGAGTTTTTTAGGTCACGATAATGTTTTAAGCTGTCTTCGTAGGCTTGAACCTCTTCGGGGCTGAATTTTGCGATTTCTGCCAATTCAAATAATCGTTCAAATATTACCTCCCTCAGTTCACCAGGAATTCGGTCTAGTTTATTTAAGTTCCGAATCACATACATCCACTTGTCAAATCGAGACACCAACTCCTTCGTGGATTTATTAAACTTTGGCATCTCCAGGTAGATGAAGGTCAGTTTGTCATAGAACACTTTACAGGTCTCAATGTCTGCCAGCTTCACATCATAGCGAAACTTCTCTTTTTCGGACTTATCCTCATCAAAAATGAAGTCCAATATGGCGACCGTATAAACTGCGTTTAGTTCAAAGTTCCAGTCACTCCCTCGCTGGGCCTGTTCTCTGATGGGGAAGGTAGAATAGTAAACTGTTCTGTCCTTGAAAAACTTCTGCTTGGTCTTTTGAAGCTCCACAATGAACTTTTCGCCCCTTTCGTTTTCACAATACAGGTCAAATACAGCCCTTCTATCTTCCTCGCTGCTCCCCAGCTTATCCGATTTCAAATAGGTTAGGGAAGTAATTACCCCTTGTTCTTCCTTTAATAGCTCGTTCAAAAAATCTAGCAACAGGTCTTTGCTTGGCTCCTCTCCAAACAGCCGTTTGAAGCCATAATCTGTAAATGGATTGATATATTTTTCTGAGAACGTTGCCATGAGGTTCTGTTTATACGAAGATACAAAATCTAGAGGTGTTGCAGGGAAAGTGGTTAAAAACAGGACTTACCACCAATAATGTCCCTTTTTCTCTCCTTTCATTATCCAGTTGTATACGGCTTTGATTTCGGCGAGGTGCTCGGCAGAGGCCCCATGCCTAACATTGGCTAGCTTTTCTGAAAACAATAGCTTGACAGCTTCCGGGTGTTGATTAAGGGCCAATATTTCGAGCTTCCCCAGAAAGTCAGAAATTTCTTCGTAGTTCATGTGCTCATAATCAGCACTAAAAACTGATTCTTCGTCCACAAGGGAAATGTCTGGCGGTGAGAAGAAAACTTCTTCCTGGGTGACTTTAACTTCCTCTTTGGTTGTATGAATTACTCGCTGGGAAATGGGGATGGGTTTCCATTCTTTGCCCGGGCCATTGTAGGTCCGTACAATCCGTCTGATAAAAACACTATCCTGCGACATGATGACTTTGCAGTAGTGAATGGCTGAATAGGAAGCGATGCTTTGCTGCTGTCCACAAATGAAAACACTGAATTCTGAGATATAGAAAGTATTGCCAAGTATTGTTTCGGGAATCCCACCACAAAATGCAATTGCGGACGAATCGGAGAAAGTGTAAGTGAAGGTTGGTTTATCGCCACCAGTAGAAGTAAAATCATCTTCTCCACAGAGGCAGTCCTGGGAGAAAACTATGAGGAAAGGGAATTGGAAGAGAATTATCAATGAGAAAGCTTTCATGACAAGGTATTTACCTCTATTCCTCCTCTTGATGTAGAACCGTTCACCTTGCTACAGGCTTTTATCCGTATCTCCCTAAAATAAAAAAACCCACACGCATACCGAGAGAGGTTAAAAACCCTCAAAGAGACATGAATGGAGACGCTAAAGAATTTCGGTAATCCTCCTCGTCCTCCCGAAGGAAGAACCTGACCGAAGTCAGGCGGAGGCCCGCCCTAGAAACTTCAAGCTTTTCCCCAAAGTTTAAAAATTGTTGGGTTTAAAAACTAGTCTTGGCACACGGGGTGGGTGTATCATTACGGGAATACTCCCGGCTATGTCAAAGGAACGATTTCGATCTGCTACTGCAAATTTACACACTATAAACGCAGGACAGCACCAAAAAGTTCCGAATTCTTTCGCTTCTAAAAAATCACCGCAAATGGGTCTCAAATAGCTTGAGGATTCGTTTGTATTCGTCTGTCCAGCTAGTTGGCTCCTTAAATCCGTGACCTTCAACGGGAAAAAGGGCCACTTCCCAGTCTTCTTTTCGCAATTCTATTAACCGCTGGGCCAGTCGAACTACGTCCTGAAACTGCACATTTGTGTCCAACATTCCATGACAAATCAGCAAGGGATCCTGCAAGCCCGCTGCAAAATACA
The DNA here is from genome assembly GCA_039024295.1 of Bacteroidota bacterium. Taxonomy (GTDB): domain Bacteria; phylum Bacteroidota; class Bacteroidia; order J057; family J057; genus JBCDIQ01. The sequence continues at coordinate 11,680 of JBCDIQ010000046.1, forward strand.
TGGGAGAACTGCGTTTATATGACAGCGTATCGTCCTGCGGCTGGTTGAGCATGCTGGCCGTGTAGCCGTGGTTGTAATGTGCCCAGTCTGTCACCGGTCGAAGGGCTGCGCCTGCCGCAAATTTTCCAGGTGCTTTAAACAGGGCCATCAACGTAATAAACCCTCCGTATGAGCCGCCATAAATGCCGACTTTGCTGGAATCTATCCCATGTTGCTCAATCAGGTATTGTCTGCCGTCCAGGTTATCTGACAGGTCAAGGCCACCCATGTCTCGGTATACGCCCGTTCGCCAATTTCGTCCATTCCCTGCGCTGGCGCGAAAGTCCATATCCAGAACCGTGTAGCCTTTGTCTACGAGTAGATTATGAAAAAAGTACTCCCGAAAATAACTGCTCCACCATCCATGGGCATTTTGCAAATAGCCGGCTCCATGTACAAAAATCACGGCCGCACCGTTAGCTTTGGCCGAGTCTGGCAAGTACAGCCGGGCAGGAATTGAATCTCCATCGGCAGCAGGTACCCGTACCAATTCAGGGGTGCGCCACGGATAGGAAAGAAAAGTATCTGTCTGGCTAAAGGTGATACGCCTAGGTTCCGCCTTCTTTTTATTTTCCTGGACAAAAATTTCCCACGGACGATTGGGGATGCTGTGCGTAAATGCAAGGTGTTTTTCATCCCGTGAAAGGCGCATGGAACTGATTCCTCCTTTCAAATTTGTGAGTTGGTGCCATTCATTGGTTTCCAAATCGAGCCGATAAAGGTCTCGTTGACCGGGGTGCTGCTCATTGGCAATGAAGTACAGGTGCTTGCCATCCTGAGAAAGGGTGGGTTGATACACCTCAAATTTGCCAATGGTCAATGGACGTTTCTCGCCGGTGCTGGTTTCTACCAGATACAGGTGAGCATACCCGCTTTCTTCTGATACAAACCAGATGCGCTCACTATCAGGGAACCATCCGATAGCTCCAGCTGTGCCTGTCCAGCGAACAATTCCAGGCCCACCAATCCAGGCTTCGTCATGTTGGTGATCCAGGCACACCAATTTGCCGGATTGTGGATCTAGCCTCGCGATCCAGCGGTCTTTAAAATCTTGTGATCGCACCACCACGACGGCGTTTTCTCCATTTGGCGACCAAAATGGGCCGTGTATAATGACGGGCTTGGGCGACTCGTATTTGGGATTCCATGGAAGGGTATCCTTATGGTATTCTTTAAGAAATAGGGGCTTTTGGTAAATACCCGGCAAGCTGTCAACCTCAACCGTGTAGGAGGTATCACGCAAAAGGTCGCTCAACAGCATCTGATAGGACGATTGTGGACTCCCCACTTTTGAGCGTGCGGTTAACTCTTTGGTGTATCCACTTATATCAATGTAATCTGGCACCTTGGTGCGCTTGGCACCGCCAGATTTCCAAAGACGCATGCTTACGTACCTGCCGCCTGGGCTGATGCGGACATTCTGCATCGTTTGGTTGTTGAGGTAAATGGGAGCAATTGCTGGCAGGGCTTGGACCGCTCGTTTTGCTTTCTTTTCCAACCTTTCTTCCTCTTGTGTGCGTACGTGTGCTATCAACGCCATTTCCTGGTTTTTCAACCAGCTCTCCTGCTGAGTGAGTGCAGGTTCTTTTTCTTGTGGTTTTTTGCCCGCCCTGATGTCTGTTAATTGTTCTTCCTGTCGATTAAGCAGGTTCATGACGTATACATTGTTCTCCCGAAAAAAGAACAACTGTTCTCCGTCCGGACTAAACGTCATTGGACGTTCTTTGGCAGTTGTAAAGGTCAGTTGCTGCTTGATCCCTTTCTTTTGATCGACGAGGATCAAATTTCCCTCATGGGTGTATACCTTATGCGTTTGTTCCCTGTCGTAAATCCCGGAAGGTGGAACAATCTTTTTTCTTTCCGCTAAAGCAAGTTTCGCTGGTCTCTCATCTTTGGGCGTCCAGGCAAACACCGAATCTTTTTCAAACTGCGCTTTTGGGTTCCAATGGAAAAACAAACTATCTCCATCGAATGACCAGGAGAGCCGATCTGGTGCAGGACCATACCAGTCAGGGTCCTGCATGATATGGTCTACGGTGAGGGGAGATTGCCCAAAGGCGCACAGGGATACCATCCAGATGGATAAAAGGAACGAAATTTTCTGCATGAAAAGAGGTTAAAACTGATTGACGAATCCAAGGTGAAGTTTGCCACGTGTAGGCTGAAAGGGCTGCTCATCTGTGCGGCCCATGCCATAAATAACTGAGATGATACCCGCTTTGGTCTCATACTGCATCCCGATCCCCAATCCGAGCGGACGTGTTACAGTGTTTTCCACCTGGTTTTCCAGGTACGCCCAATCTACAAAAGCCATCATGTAGGAATGCCGTTCCAGCATGAGGCGGTGTTCAAAGGTAAACAGGGCCATGAAATTGGTAAAAAACTGGTTCTCATTAAAGCCCCGAATGCTTCTTCCGCCTCCTGTCTGAAGTTGGTCGTTTTGAAAGTAGGTTTCCTGTTCCAGCCAATAGGTTCGCTGTTGAACATGCCAGATGTGTCGATCTGCCAGGGGATAAAAGTAATCGCCCTGAAAGGTGATTTCTGTCACAGGTTGGCTCTCGCCCAGGGCATCAAACACCTGTTCCGCTACGCGGGCATCGTTCTTTACGGTTCGTTGGCCTCGTCCGATTTCCAGGTTCCCCAAAATGCCGGATCGTGGAGCGATTCGGTCGTCAAGGGTTTCATACCGAAACCCAACCGTGTAGAGCTGGCTGTTGCCCCCAAGTGCATCCGGAACTGAAAGAGAGTCCTGCTCAAATGGGGCACTGCTCAAAAGAGAGGTGTTGCGCGTTTTGTAGGTAAAGCTGGCAGATAGGAAGGGAGAAAAAGGGTAAATCGCTCCGATTGAGAGGTTGCGGTTGAGGAAAAAGGTGTCCTGTCGGAACAGTTCAAACCCAAAGGTCGCTGTCACTGGTAAGCCACCTATTTTGGGCTGGCGATAGTTGAACTGAAGTTGGCTAATGCCTTGTTGCAGTTGGTTGTATCGAAACTGGATGACTTCTCCCGTTCGAAACGGGCTCACAAATTGCAAGTCGGCCACACCTGTTACCCGCAAACGTTGATCGGGTTGGTCTGGACTAAGAACGCCCAGTAGCAGGTCAAAGCGATTGGCACGTTGTTGCTCTACCTTGATGCGAAGCTTCACGCTGTTGTAGGGGGTAAATTGAACTTTGGCTGGCCGGACCTTCTGGTAATAAATGGTATTGTTCAGAATTCGGGGAATGTCTTTCATGAGCTTTTGCTGGTAGGCCTCCCCTGGTGCCAGGCGAATCAGAGAGTAGATGAATTCGTCTTTTTCCCTGTATTGTCCCTCAATCAGGATGCTATCAATCTTGATAAACGGCCCCGGATCAAATTGGTATTTCAGTCGTGCAAAAAGAGAGTCTGAATGATCGCCTTGATAATCAATCTGTAAGCTGTCAAAAGAGGCAAAAGGATATCCTCCGTTCTCAAATTCCCGTAAAACGGCCTGCATCCGGTTTTCCAGTGTCTCCCAGTCAGCTATCTTCCCTTTTTTAGCCATGCGATCCAGGCGGTACCGATTGATATAGACCTGATCCAGGCCATCAAAAGAGATAGCTCCCAGGAGGTAGCGGGGTCCCAGGTGCAGATAGGCATGAAGGATTTTTCCTCGTTCGATCAGGGAGTCAACTCCTGCTTCGAGGTATCCCTTTTTTTGAAGTATCAGGGTTTCTTCGGAAAGGATTTTCTCAGCCTCTGCCTGACTTTTGAAGGTGCGTGGCATCCGTTTACTTACCTGTTCGGATACCGGATCAGGATATAGCACGAGGGGCATGGTACCGTCAGATTGGGCGGCCAATTCTGTAGAGATACCTAGGACCAGGTATAGCAGTAAGCAGAAAAATGAATGATTGAAACGGAGTTTGGCCTTCATTTCGACAGATTCTGACAATCTTTTATGAGAAAATGGTCATATATTCAGATCAATGCGGAAAATCATATCGACTATTTTGTATATATATAAATGAATTGTGTTAATTTCGAGGAAACAATTCTGACATCCTATCAATCTACATATTCAAAGCAACAAAAAACGAACGATCATGATTGTTGAAGTAAAAGTACCCAGTCCTGGCGAATCCATCACCGAGGTGGAAATTGAAAGCTGGCTCGTTGCCAGTGGAGACTATGTAGAGATGGATGCAGAACTGGCAGAAATCAATTCAGATAAAGCTACCCTTACGGTAAACGCTGAACAAGCTGGTGTGGTTGAACTTGTCGCGGAAGAGGGGGATACGGTAGAGGTGGGACAGGTTATTGCCAAGATCGATACCTCTGCAAGTGGTGGCGGTGCAGCGGAAGCCCCCAAAGAGGAAGCAGCACCTGCTGCCACTGAAGCCCCTGCCGCTTCGGCCAATGGCGGCGGCCCTACCTATGCTGCGGGACACGCTTCTCCATCTGCTAAAAAACTGATGGACGAAAAGGGCATTCCTGCAGGCCAAGTAGATGGGAGTGGACGTGGGGGACGTGTAACCAAAGCAGACGTAGTAAACTACAAGCCTGCAGCTCAGGCACCTGCTACACCTTCGCCTGCGCCTAAAAAGGAAGCGGCTCCCAAGAAAGAGGCTCGTCCTATTCCTGCCCTGCCTACTGCTGGCGGTGCGACTGGCCGTGAGGTCAGCAGCAAGAAGATGACTTCCTTGCGGAAGAAGATTGCGCAGCGGTTGGTATCTGTTAAGAACGAAACTGCCATGCTCACCACGTTCAATGAAGTGGATTTGAGTGAGGTAATGGCAATCCGGAAGAAATACAAAGAGACTTTCAAGGAAGTGCATGGCGTAGGTCTTGGGTTCATGTCTTTCTTCACCAAGGCAGTCACCATGGCCCTGATGGAATTCCCTGGCGTGAATGGTCAGATTCAGGGAGATGAGATTGTGAGCTTCAACTACGCAGACGTAGGCATTGCAGTAAGTTCTGATCGTGGCTTGGTGGTACCAGTGATTCGCAATGCGGAGGCCATGACCCTGGCGCAGTTAGAGCAATCTGTGCTTCACTACGCCTTGAAAGCCCGCTCGAACAAAATCACCATCGAAGACATGGAAGGCGGTACCTTCACCATCACCAACGGTGGGGTATTCGGTTCTATGCTTTCAACACCGATCATTAACCCTCCCCAGTCTGCCATCTTGGGCATGCACAACATCGTGCAACGTCCGATTGCAGTAAACGGTGAGGTAAAAATACGTCCTGTGATGTATGTCGCGCTTTCTTACGACCACCGCATTGTGGATGGAAAAGAAGCGGTTAGCTTCCTGTTCCGCGTGAAAGAGCGCTTGGAAGATCCATCACGGATGCTCTTGGGCGTTTAAGATTTTCGTAATCCAATGTAAACGGGAATGGTCTTTTAGGCCGTTCCCGTTTTTTTGTGGTGAAATTTTAAGCACTCATTCTCGCTTTCACCCTCGGCATCACCTCCTTACCAATCATCTCAATGGCTCGCATAAGCTGTTCGTGGCTTAAATTGGGATTGTCCATTTGAAAGGTGAAGCGGTCCACTCCGCCTAGCGCCTCGCTGTGGCGTACAATCTTTTCAGCTACGCTTTCGGGATCTCCTACCACCAATGCACCTAGCTCGTCGGATTGGGCATCAAACCCAGCGCGTGTCACGGGTGACCAACCCCTTTCTGCCCCTACCTCATTGAACATCTTTTCATAGCCCGGAAAATAGGCATCCAGTGAAGCCTGACGGTCATCGCCGACAAACCCCAAAGAGTGAAGACCTATCTTCATCTTTTCTTCCAGGTGACCGTTGGCTCGGTACGCCTGCCGATACAGGTCCACCAAAGGACGGAACCTGTGCGTCTGTCCACCAATTACCGCCACCATAAGGGGCATTCCCAACTGACCGGCCTTGCGGAATGATTCTGGGGTACCCCCCACGCCACGATAAATGGGCAGCTCGGCTTGGAGAGGCCTCGGATAAATCAATTGCTCCTTTAGGGCGGGCCTGAATTTTCCTTCCCAGGTGATGACTTCCTGTTCCTTGATTTTGAGCAGAAGCTCAAGTTTCTCCTCGAACAGTTCGTGGTAATCTTTCAGGTCATACCCGAAAAGGGGAAAGGAATCCACAAAAGAGCCTCTGCCCACCACCATCTCGGCCCTGCCATTGGAGATCAGGTCCAGGGTGGCAAAATTCTGAAATACCCGGACCGGATCTGCTGAGCTCAACACGGTAACGGCACTGCCCAGTTTGATACGTTGGGTTTGAGCTGCAGCTGCCGCAAGGATGACGATATTGGCCGAATCGAGGAAGGGCTTACGGTAATGTTCTCCGATAGAAAAAATGTCAAGCCCCATTTCATCTGCAAACACCATACGTTCCAGGAGTTCCTGAATGTCAATTTCAGGGGCCAACATTTCACCTGTTTGTGGGTCAATATGAGAACCTGCAAAGCTGTCAATTCCTATTTCCATGGTTGTACTAGTCGAATTTGAAACAACAGCTTAAATGTGGCGAATAGTTGGCGAGGGTACATTAAGATAGATTAAGAAAATCCACCTAAGACCTGCCGGATCGCTTCCTTTTCTGTTTATAATATGCCTTGTCCGCAATGTAGATTCGCTTTTTTACCTCACAGAATACCACATCCTTTTCGCGATTGGTAAGCTGAGTGGTCTTGACGATTTCTACTTCCCGATCTTCTTGTACTTTTTGCTGGATATTCATTAACTCTTCGGGGGAATAAGTGAAATCAGCATACAAATTTTCCTTGGCTGGCCTTTTAAAAAACACTTCTGCAGACTTATCCCACACCACGTACTCATCCCCAATGATGTTCATGAGTTGAACCATGGGGATAGGATCAACCGCCGCAAACATGCTTCCCCCAAAAATGGAATTGACGTAGTTCCGGTTTTTGTAGTTGATGGGCAACTTAATGCTGATGTTCATCAGATCTGAGGAAACTTCCTGAATCCTGGCGGTCGTCCGTCTGTACATGGGAGAGTAATTGAACCCGTATTTGAACAGGGTGGCTTTTCCCATGAACCGGGTCCCTATTTGAGCTATTTTTTGATAAATGGACATGCTGGAGGTATTTGTCAGATGAAATAAGTCGGGGAGGTGGGTAATGGTTTATTTGTTTGAAGGATAAGCAGTATTTTCAAAAACACCGCTTATTTTTTCCATAAAAGAGTCTCTATTTTCCTACTTCGTATGATACCCAATGACGTTCCTCAAAAACCATCTCCACTTGATATTGCTCATCCTGGTCTGGGGAATAGCGAGTGGATTTGGGCTCAGGGTAAGTGTACCACTCATGAAAGATATGCAGGAAGGAACCGCTGTTCTATTATCAGCAGCTATTCCGTTCATGTTTGTGCCAGGGGTGTTTATTCTCGTGTGGAAGCACCCTTTATGGTGGGTTTTGATCGTACAACTTTGCATAGGGGTGATTGCTGGACTTTTATCGGGATACCTCCTGGATGCTATCCTTAGTTATCTATTGCTGGGAGGCCTTTCAGTGGGAATCCTTTTTGCAGCTACTCGAATAAGTTCAAACCTAAAGAGGCAGATTTTTCTAGCCTATGGCCTTTCTTTTGGGCTCCTTACCCTCTTCAATGTCATTGGCCATAATTTCATCGAAGGAAGTATGTCCTTTTTGTTCAGCGTCATTGGGGCCATGGCACTGGGATATATGATCTGTGCGATAGGAACGGTTTTGCTTTTCAAACAGACCCAGAACCAATCACCTCCTGGATAAAACTCGCTTATTGAACCACGAACTTTCTTCTTTGGGTATTCATTCCTTTGCGTGAAACAGGTAGGTAGCCAGCTGCTAAAATTTTAATTCTCAATCCCTAAAGCATAATGCAAACGGCCCAGGTGAATTCACCCGGACCATTTAGTCAGACGCTATTTGATAATCGGTAACCGAACCTGGAAATAGGGTTCACCCGCTGGTGTTAGAACTGTAAGTTCATACAGCCCATTTGGCAGAAAGGAGACATCGAGCTGGCCTTGCATGAAATCTGTGTTGGCAATTTTATGGATTACCTGACCGCTCATATTTTGAATAATTCCCAGCCCAACTTTTGAGTGCTCGAGTTGATCGAAATAGATCATGCCAGAAGTCGGGATCGGGTAGGTGATAGGTAAGCGGGGCACGGTATTATCCAGAGATTGATTATTAAGTGCCACTCGTTTTCGAATGATTCGCCTAAGGGCTTTGCCTTCACCTTCACTTACATAAATCGTATCCCCTGTTGATGTCGCCACAATTCCATTAGGAGAGAGGAAACTGGCAGTAGCTCCTGGCCCATCCACCATCAGGGTATCTCCATTGCCTGCAATGATCTCAGTACCAAGGCCATTCACCGGAATCCTGAATACCCTTTTGGTTAGGTGGTTCGTGGCGAGAATAGCACCATCTGAATAGGTGATAAATCCGATTCCACCACCAAGGTCAGCAAAAACCTCAACCGTTCCATTGGTAATCCGTGTGATAAGGCCATTGTTGAAATTAGCTATATACAATCGCCCAAGCGTATCTATGGCGGCACCAGCAGGTCCATTGAATAAGCTCGACCTGCTCAGTACACTAACCGTTCCTGTCGGGCTCACCCCAAACACTCGGTTGCGGCCCCAGCTAACAGCAATGAGGCTATCAGTTCCCGGAACGGGGATAACGTTTGAAATCCCAGAAAGGGTAGCGAAGGTGGTGACAGTTCCAGCCGTATCAATTGAAGCGATTCGGCCATTGCCTGCGTCAGCTACCAAGACCTTCCCTTTGTGAAAAGACATGCCATTGGGATGTACGAATCCCGTAGCCAGGGTATCATAGGTGCCGTTGGGACGATAGCGAAAAACATGGGTGCCCGGAGCGCTAGGCCATACCCCCCAATAGGAACCGTATAGGTTACCGTTCTTATCTACGCAAAGGCCATCATCCACTAAATTGGAGTTTTGGGGCAAGAGGGTAGATACCTCATAAGTATACTGGGCAAATAGGGGGTTGGATAGCAGGAATAGCAGAATGAGAAGGGGAGAAAAGATGACAGTTCGCATATTTTATCAGGTTTGTTGGTGAAAAATGGAGGCCCAGTAGTGGGCGAAAGACAAACTCAATATGCGATTCAAGTATCTGGTTACAAGAGAATTAACGTTAGTTTAAGTTAATAATCATGAATATTAACCTCTTTGTTGGAGATATGCTTTTGGGGTGGTTCCCATTTCTTTTTTGAAGGCCTTGTAAAATGTCACCTTGTTCCCAAAACCCACCTGTTGGGCCAGTGCCCAGAGGGTAAATCGCTTTTGACTTTCAGCCTTGGCAAGTAAAATGAAATGGTGAACCCGGTATTGGTTGACAAGGTCATTAAAGTTGGTGTGCAATATCCGGTTGATGGCCTTGCTGGTCAGGACGGGATTAGACCCAATTTCACCAGAGAGGTCTGCCAACCCATAGCCTGGCTTGGTGAATGACTGTTCTGCTTTGAGGTGTTTTTCGATACGCTCAGCGATTTCCTGCAGCAAAAAAGCTTCGCTGCTGTCATAGACTTGTGTGAGAAAATAAAAAGAGGTGGGACGTACCAACGCCAGAAAGGCCATGCCGAAGGTGAGAAAAGCAAAAGAAAGAAAGGCGATGTTATAGGCACTCAGGTTGACAGAACCAGGATTTGCCAAAAAGATGCTTGCCAGAAAGGTCGCTAGCCATATGCCCAGGATAGCTGTAAAGGCATACTGTGCATATCGTAAAAATGCAGGAAATTGAGAGGGGGGAAGTTTGCGTAGCAAGACATGTGCTTTCCAAAGAAAAGCACCATTGATCCACAAAACGGTCAGACAAAATCCATAAAAGGGGAGTAGTCCATAGGGAGATTGATAAAATTCTCCTAGCTCTGCGTGGGATAAGGTCCCTACAAATCCCAAAAGTCCAATATAAAAGAGGAAAGGGGAGAAAAATGCCCAGTCAGAGCGGGTGATCTTCATGTTCTTTTGGGTACTCTTCTGGACCGTTAAATACCACAAAGGCCCTATGATATACGCAATGCCATCGGATAGGTACCACACCCAAGGATAAAGCAGGTGATAAAACGTGTCGTATGCATACCTCATACAAAGGGCCACGGTAATCACGAAGATCAGCCCCATGAAAAAGTAGTTCACCTGCTTTTTCCCATAGGTCTTGACCAGAAGCCCCGAACTCAAAAAGAGCCCTTGGATGATGCCTACCAACAAAATGATTTTGTAAAACCCCATTTTTATGGCTTGAAGATCACCTGCTCAATCAACACAGAACTCTCCAAAAGACACAATGAAAGGGGTTAACAATTATGTTAGTTAACTAAAATTAACCTCCAGAGCAGGAATTCTGCTGGCGTAGTTTACCCAAACAGCTCCTTCCACGGAATCACAAACGGTAGCACCACCACCCAGATCACAAAAAATACAGCCATCCCTTTAGGAAATGACTGTCCATTGAGCAATGCAGGCAGGGCTGCGACCACCAGCCAGGAACCTTTGTAGATGAGTTGGAACAAGAACACCAACTGCATCTGCTTTGGGAAAAAGAGGCCAAGCAAGGACAAAAGGAAAATGGCCAGCCACAAAGCACCTACCAGCCGGAAGGATTCCGAGTAAACAAACGTCCCTTCAAAAATTGTCCTAAATGCAGTTTTGGGAAAA
>JBCDIQ010000047.1:0-22292 GCA_039024295.1 Bacteroidota bacterium
GTTTAAAAATTTGGCCCAAAAAGTAGACAAAAATCCTAAACAAGAAGTATGTATTGTTAAAGAATTCATTTCAAAACGCTGATTATCAGATATTTTTTTGATACAAATGAAAACTTTTTCATTAATCCCCTGTTAATATATGCACCAAGTATCATATCCAATTTTGAAATTATGAATGCAATGCAATCACCTCAGACAAGTCCTAACAGTAAGCAGTGGACTGGATCGCAGGTTGAACTATTGGCTAAAACGTTGAAGGCAATAGCTCACCCTGTACGTTTATCTATCATTGACATGCTTGACGGTGGACGTCGGATGACAGTGACAGAAATCTACACTTCTTTAAATGCTGATCAATCTTCTATTTCTCACCACTTAAGTATTCTGCGTGAGCGTGGAATTGTAGACTCTGAGCGCAACGGAAAGTACATCTATTATTTCCTCAGAAATGATGCATATCTCTCTCTTATTGATTGCTTAGTTGCTACTCAAGAGATTTTCTAATCTTTGACAGATGCTAGACTACGTATAGCGTAGCATTTCCTTCAAGGGGGTGCTGCGCTTTTTCGATTTTGACAAGCCTGATTTGAATTCAGGCAAAAAATTAGCGAACTTTTTACAAGCTCTTGTAGGACACTTTCACTTCCACAACTGCGCCATTGGTTCTGCCACCAAATCGTTAACCAATCCTGTGATGCAACTACTTTTTGACAGCTTTGATGCTTGGGGCAAATACTGTGCGGAGAAAAAATGCACCCCCTGGCTCCCCGTTTTAGAGTATGAAATGACTCAAAAAGGGCGTGGAGAAGAAGAAATTTGGGAAAAACTTGCTCAAGCCTATGCGGTAATGCGAGATGCCGTACAAACTGGGCTTGAGGCAGACATGACTTCCTTTAGTGGGATGATTAACAATGGGGCTAAAAAGGTGCGAGACTGCAAGGTGAACGTACTGGGAGATACTTTCCGCAAGCTGGTGTATCATACCTTGGCTGCCAAGGAGGTAAACTCCTGCATGGGCAGGGTTGTGGCCGCTCCCACAGCTGGTGCATCTGGCATTATGCCAGGGGTGTTGACACTCTTGGAAGAACTACACGAAATTCCTCCCCGAAAACTTCACGAAGGGATGCTGGTAGCTGCCGGAATTGCCCTTATCATTGAGCAACGGGCCTCTATTGCAGGTGCTGTTGGAGGGTGTCAGGCAGAGACTGGAACAGCTGCCGCCATGGGAGCCGGGGCAATTGTATACTGCCTCGGAGGAACCCTAGATCAGATTTTTGAATCTGTTGCAGTAACTGTCATGAATATGCTGGGCCTTGTCTGCGACCCAGTAGCTGGTTTGGTGGAGATTCCCTGCGTCAAACGGAATGCGTCCGCTTCAGTGATTGCCTTTACTTCTGCCCAGATTGCGCTTGCAGGTGACTCTGCCGTGATTCCAGTTGATCAGGTAATTGATGCCATGGGGGAGGTTGGTGCCAGTATGGAAACCCGATATAAAGAAACTGCCCTTGGCGGAATCGCCAATACTCCCAAAGCACGTGAGATCGAAGGGAACCTGACAGGGGCGAGGGCCTAGGCTTTATAGTCTCTTTTTATCCTGAGCCAACCCCATAATCACCTCTCCTTCCCGCCAGAGGGTGACATCCGTTCCAGTTGGTAAATGAAAGGTGACCAGCCCACTTAAGGCTTCTGTCTTGGGATGCTTAAATTGGTACAAGGTGTAAGGATTACCCGTTGGGTCATGCAGCCGTAGCTGAGCAGCAATGCATTTATCTACCGAGCAGTACCTTCCGCCCGCAAGCTGGAGGTCCTTCCGCATTTTTTTCGGCCTTATCAAGGAAAAGTCTAGCCGTTGCATATCTTTTTGCAGTACCCCATAGCTTTGTGTTTCAAATTCTGTCTCCAGTCCTTTCTCGTGGTTCCAGGCAATTTCTTCCGCAAATTGTTGCCAAGGTTGCGGTTTGAGCTGAAGGTAAAATCCCAGGACTGTTAAGCCAATTATGCTGATCACCGCCGCAGCATTCAGGAATGGCAGCCAGTTGGGCGTCTCGGGAGGACGTGAACCCTTAACCTCTGACAATTCCCCTGACTCCAGGTTGATTCCTTCATAAAAATCGTTCAGATGTGATTCCAGGGATTTCATAAGCCTTGATATGTTTCTGAAAGCATGGAACGAAGTTTTTGCTTGGCCCGATGGACTGTACTGAGCACAGTTCCGCGTGGCTTACCGGTTAAATCCGCAATTTCCTGCGCAGTATACTCTTCCACCACGAATAAATAAAGCAATTCCCTGCTTTGGAGAGGCAGCTGCTGTAAGGCCTGTTCCAATGAAGGCTCAGTGCTATGGAGAGGCATCACCGCCTCTTCAAAAGACTGGTGCTGTTGCCAACGGTTCCACAAACTACGCTTTCTTTGTTGATCGATAAATAGGTTCCGAATCACCCGGGCTACATAGGCAAAGGTCCACAAACCTTCAGGCTGACGGGCCACTCGCCAGTAAGCCTCCTGCACCAGGTCTTTTGCGGCATCCCGATCATGCGTCAAGGCAAATGCATACCTGAACCCTCGTTGCAGGAGGTCATCCAGTTCAGTTGCTGAAAGTGAAACATGGGCACCCATATCTAGAAAACGAATCAGCACAGGGATTGATTCCCGGACACTTCATTTTTTATGGATAACAAGAGGTTGATAAGTGCGCCTCCCTGTCACGAAAAGCTGTCATTTGGAAGAAGGTTGCCCCAGAAACCCTGACACAATGACACAAAAACTGCCAACCTATGTACTTCCCGGCCCTTGGCACCATGGTTGTTGTTTGATCTTTGCAAATAATATCTGACATGGAAAACGAAAAAAATATCGGACGAGATATTCTTAATGACCTGAAAGAAGGATTCAGCGAATTGGGAAGCCGTGTTAATCGAGCATTGGAAGACTTGACGGTCAATGAAGTCGTTGAGGGAGAGGTAAACGTCAGATCCGATGTGTACGAGACGGTTACTGCTTACGTAATTGAGCTTGAGCTGCCCGGTGTACAAAAGGAAATGGTGAAAATCTCTGCGCGGGAGAATTACCTGACGGTTAAAGGTCAGAAAACTCCGCAACAAGATGCCGATACGGTAGACTACAGATATCACAAGCGCGAGCGTCGATACGGATCATTTATGCGCTCTTTCCAGCTCCCTGATTACATTGAAATGGAAAATATAAAAGCGCGGTTTAACCACGGCTTGTTGAGCATTCACTTTCCGAAGAGTGGTGAAGCAGAAGCTCCTGTTCAGATTGACATTGAAGAATAACAACCCTAATAACTTTCAACCAGCTTAACCTAGTATATCGAGATGAGTAAAATAATAGGCATTGACTTAGGAACCACCAACTCTTGCGTTGCAGTAATGGAGGGGAACGAGCCTGCGGTAATTGTGAACTCTGAAGGAAAGCGCACCACGCCTTCTGTGGTAGCCTTTACCAAGGACGGAGAAAGAATTGTGGGAGAGCAGGCGAAAAGACAGGCCCTGGCAAACCCAACCAAGACCATTCGGTCTATCAAGCGTTTCATGGGAAGCACATTTAATGAAGCAAAAGGAGAATTTGAGGGCGTTTCCTATGAAATGGTTAAAGGTCGTAACAGCATGGCTGTTGCACAGATCGACGACCGTACTTACACGCCACAGGAAATTTCTGCCATGATCCTGCAGAAAATGAAGAAAACTGCGGAGGATTATCTGGGCACCGAAGTAAAAGAAGCAGTTATTACCGTTCCTGCATATTTTAATGATGCTCAGCGTCAGGCGACCAAAGAAGCTGGTGAAATTGCCGGACTGAACGTACGCCGTATCATCAATGAGCCAACTGCCGCTGCACTGGCTTATGGAATGGACAAGCAGGACAAGACCGCAAAAGTGGCTGTTTTTGACCTGGGTGGTGGTACTTTTGACATTTCTATCTTGGAGTTGGATGGCGGAACCTTTGAGGTACTTTCCACCAATGGCGATACCCACCTTGGGGGTGATAACTTTGACCAGATCATCATCAACTGGTTGAATGAGCAGTTTAAGCAGGACCATGGGGTAAACCTCAAAGACGACCCCAAATCACTCCAGCGTATGAAGGAAGCAGCAGAAACTGCCAAAATTGAGCTTTCTTCTACCACTTCCACTGACATCAACCTGCCTTATATTTTTATGGACAGTGATGGCCCCAAGCACCTGGAGGTATCGCTTACCCGTGCAAAGTTTGAGCAACTGGCTGATTCTCTATTTGATCGCTGCCTGGTTCCTTGTCGGGAGGCCCTTCAAGCTGCCAAACTCAACGTTTCAGAAGTTGACGAAGTCATCCTCGTGGGAGGTTCAACTCGTATCCCTAAGGTTCAGGAAATTGTAAAAGATTTCTTCAAGCGTGAGCCTAACCGCAGCGTGAACCCGGATGAAGTAGTGGCTGTTGGAGCAGCTATCCAGGGGGGAGTCCTATCAGGAGATGTGAAAGATGTACTCCTGCTGGACGTTACGCCCCTTTCTCTTGGCATTGAGACCATGGGAGGCGTATTTACCAAGTTGGTAGAATCCAACACGACCATTCCTACCAAAAAGTTGGAAGAGTTTTCAACTGCGGCTAATAACCAAACCTCTGTAGAAATTCATATCCTACAAGGAGAGCGGGCCATGGCAGGGGACAATAGAACCCTAGGCAAGTTCCACCTGGATGGAATTCCACCTGCCCCACGTGGCGTGCCCAAAATTGAGGTGACCTTTGACATTGATGCAAACGGTATCCTGAATGTGAGTGCCCGCGACAAAGCGACTGGCAAAGAGCAGAAGATTCGCATTGAAGCCTCCACCGGGCTGAGTGATGCGGAGGTAGAGCGCATGCGCCAGGAGGCTGCAGCCAATGAAGAAGCTGACCAGCGTCGCAAAGAGGAAGCTGACAAAGTAAATCAGGCGGATAACCTGATCTTTACCACAGAAAAGCAGCTGAAAGAATTCGGTGAAAAGCTTTCTGACCATCACAAGAATACCATCGAAGCTGCGCTTAAAGAGCTGAAAGAAGCTCACGCAGCACGTGAATTGGACAGAATGGAAGCCGCCACTGCTGCCTTAAACAATGCTTGGATGGCTGCATCTGAAGAGATGTACGCTCAGCAGCCAGGAGGAGAGGCAGGTGCTCAAGGGTTTACCCCAGATGGCGAAGCCGCCAGCAACGGGGAAGCAGAAGAAGAGCCTGAGGTGACTGATGTAGAGTTTGAAGAAGTAGAGGATACCCAAAAATAGTTTGTCGGTGTTGCCTGATGTTCTCAGGCAACGCCTTTACCTAAGGCAATTGAACCCTATTTTACATATCCTTAAGGCTAATATGAGGTCGTCCAGTACGTATTGGACGGCCTTTTTGTTTGTTGGTGCTACCATCATCCTTATTTCGGGGCAAGGGTGCCAGCCTAAACTGGAACAAACCGGTATCCCAATCTGGGGAGGGATGGCTCTAGAAGCCAACTGTTCCAGCAATACTTACCTGGACAACTTTCAGGAAATTGAAGCATGGAATTTTTCGGGAGCCTGGATTGAAATTGAGCAGGTGGTGCGGCAGCATCCCGAAAGTCAGGTTCCATATTATGAAAAAAGTATTTTGGATACATTGGTTGCCACTCTTGAAAAGAAGCAGCTTCCCTATGGCTTGGTATTTAACCTGAATAACCTGGAAAACTGGCCTATGACTTCGCTGCGGCTGAATCCCTTGTTGAGCGATTGGTCTACCCAATTGCTACGGACAAATGGGTATCCGCCCAGGTATGTGGGGTTTTCTGGTGCCTGGCTGGACACGAGCTTACAACAGCAGGTATTGCCAGGATTGATCACACAGTTAAAAGCTGCGTTGCCTGTATCGTCACCTCAAGTCTTTCTCGCCGGGACTCCAACTCAATGGCTGGAGGGTGATATTCGTACAGACCTAGCTGATATTTTAGGGATTAACTTTATGGTGCCCCCCACAAACGAACTAAAGACCTACTTTATAAATACCAACGGGGCCCTTGCAAAACTGGCAACCCAATATGAAAAACCTGTTTTTCTGACCCAATCTAACTTATTGGGAGACCAGCAATTGTTACTCTTTAAAAACCAGTTACGATTTTGGCCTGATAGTGCCCTGCCCATCGGACTTGTTATCAATACCTTGTATTGTGAATTGCCAGTCGTAGACCGGACTTCCCCTTTTGCATTGGGAAAAAATACCACCTTTTTGTCATATTTGCGCTCATATGTCAAATAAGGTGAAGAAATTTCTCATCGTACGGTTCAGTTCTATCGGTGACATCGTTCTGACAAGCCCGGTAGTCCGAAGCCTTTACCATGCCTTCCCCGGCTGTGAGATTCACTTTTTCACAAAAGCGGCCTATGAGCCACTTGTCACCCATAGTCCCTATATTCACAAGGTTCACCTTCTTGGGGATAAGCTCACCGAAAATTTGACAGAGCTTCGGAAAGAGCAGTATGACCACATCCTGGACCTTCACCACAACTTGCGGAGCCTCCGGGTAAAACTTGCCTTGCACCGGCCTAGTTCGTCTTTTGATAAACAAAACCTGAGCAAATATCGGCTCACGCAATTCAAGGACTTACCCACGCCAATTTCCCATGTGGTAGAAAGGTATGGAGGAACCCTGAAAAGCCTGGGTGCCAGCCTGGATGAAGAAGGACTTGAACTCTTTTTGCCCAATGGAATTGAAGAGGCTGCTCAGGTGGTACTTAGTGCCAGTCAGATCACTTCAGAGCAGCAACCCCTTGCAGTGGTATTGGGGGCAAAGTTTGCGACCAAACGCTGGCCTAGGGAATATTTCGCAGATCTTTTGAATGACCTGGGCAGGCCAGCAGTGCTTATTGGCGGTAAAGATGCAGCTGAGGAAGCAGCCTTTCTGATGCGAAAAGTCAAAAGTCCCCTTGTCAATACTGTGGGTAAGTATCCGTTGTTGACCTCAGCTGCCATCATGAAGCAATGCAATTCTGTGCTAACCCACGACACGGGCTTTATGCATATCGCAGCTGCTTTTCGCATGAAAATATTCTCTATCTGGGGCAATACCGTTCCAGAACTGGGCATGACGCCTTACAAAACCGAGCACTACCTGATAGAACGTCAGGGCCTTACGTGCAGGCCTTGCTCAAAAATTGGCTATGCCAAATGTCCCCAAGGGCATTTTCAATGCATGGTAGACATTTTGCCGGAGGAGATACGGGAGCTGATGGAAGAGGTGGGGTACTAGCCTGCATGCACGATAAATCAATCCCCCTTAATCATACATTTCCCAATAAGAAACGACCCCTGGACCAATCTCCAAGGATCGTTGTGATTCTGCTGGTCCAAGCTATGGCAGGCTATTTTGGAAGCTTTCCCACATCGCATTGGGGTTGGGGTCAGTGTCGCAATTTTGGTCGTTGGTTTGGGTATTGATGGCCTCTACCCGGTTATCCGGGCTTGGGTGGGTGCTCAAAAACTCAGGCGTTCCACCAGCTGCGCCCAAATCGAGGAGCTTTTGGAAAAAACCTGCTGCACCATTAGCTGCATACTCCGTCTGGCAGAGGTAGTTCACAGAAAATTCATCCGCTTCTGTCTCCCGGCGCCGGCTAAAGCCCAATGAGAGCAAGCCTTGTCCTAACTGCGAGATGGTAGACTGACTGGCATTGCCCAATGCAACTTCTAGGGCAACCTGCAATCCATAGGCTTCGGTAAGCATATCTGTGGAATGTCTACGGTCTGCATGGGCAATCTCATGAGCGAGTACCCCTGCAAAATCATCTTCATTGTCCAAAAACTTAATCAAGCCGGTGTAAACAAAAATGTACCCACCGGGCGCAGCAAAGGCATTTAGGGTACTGTCATCCTGAATGATGTACGTCTCCCAGGCAAAATCTTGTCGATAAAAAACCTCACCTGAATTTAGGATTTCATCACGAATCCGACGGAGATGTCCATAAGCGTCAGGATATTGATTCTCCGGTAGGACTGGGCCATATTCACCAGGATTTGCCAGCACCTCATCCCGAAGTTGTTGCCCTAGGTTAATATCATCCTGAATGGAAAACAGGTTGATGCTGTTATCGTCTTCATTGCCGCCACATCCAGTGTAAACCACCAGGACGAGTCCAAGTGCTATAGTTGTAAGTAGGGTTCTCATAAGGTTCATAATTTTTCGGGATTCAATGCTCTTTTTGACTGGCATTTCCTCCATAAGTAACAATTATATAGAAAAAAATCCATCTAACCAGCGCCTGTCCCCAAAGAGAGAGCCTGATACTTAAGTCAATTATGCCGGATTTCCAACACCCGCTTTTCTCACCCATCCTAATTAATTATTTTTAAAGACGGAAAAATTATGAAAATCATTATACGAAATCATGAATATATATTCCTGGGTCTTTCTCCTTGTTATGCAAGTTTCTCCCCTGTCTACTCCTCAAGCAACCGTAACAGGGACCTGGGTTAATCAGTCCGACCAAACCCAAATGGATCGCCTGATCATTTCAGGAGATATCATGTTCATTTTTGATGATTGCCAATATGCAGATTGCAGTTGGGGAGGCAATTACCTGGAAAAGGTAGACGAGCATGTATACCGGTCTATGTTTGAGCA
Organism: Bacteroidota bacterium; assembly: GCA_039024295.1. GTDB lineage: Bacteria > Bacteroidota > Bacteroidia > J057 > J057 > JBCDIQ01. Next base: position 8,615 of record JBCDIQ010000047.1, read on the forward strand.
TAAAGGATTTGATTACACCTTTTATTTGGTTCAAACAGATGAACGTAACCTAAAAGCGGTAATAGAGAAACGCCCACCCGGAAAATCAGGAGCTGTAGTTGATAATCAATTTTTCACCCTGGAGTAGTTTCTTCAGCCGGTTAAGTTGATTGTTGTTGAGTTTTTCTCATCCCGGAATGATTCCGTTCATCCAGCTTTTACCTCACTTCGTCAAGTAAAGTAGAGATTCGCGGGGGCATCAGAGATATTGTGGGCAAATACCTCAATGATGAAAGCCCAACTCCTTACCGTTCTGTTCTGCTTCGCTCAACTATTCGCATTCACTCAGACCTCGGTCAATGGTCAGGTTACAGATAATAAGGGAGAACCGTTAGTCGGCGCAAATGTGTACCTCGAAGGTACCTATGACGGTGCTTCTACGGATTCAACAGGACGCTTCACTTTCAATATCCGCGAAACGAGTGGTATGCTCATTGCCAGCTACCTCGGGTATGAGACTTACAAAGAGCCTATTCACTTCGATGGTTCTTCTGCCTCTATCAATATTCGCCTGAGAGAAGAACTCGCCAGTGTGGAGGAAGTAGTGATTACTGCTGGCGCATTTGAAGCAAGTGACGAAAAAAAGGGCGTAGTTCTCAAGCCTTTAGACATCGTGACTACGGCAGGTGCATTGGGCGATATCAATGCAGCTTTGAACACCCTGCCTGGCACCCAGACCGTTGGCGAGGAAGGCCAGCTTTTTGTGCGCGGAGGGGCTGCATCCGAAACACGGACTTTTATCGATGGGTTACGGGTTCAAACGCCCTACACATCTCAAGTGCCAGATGTTCCTGCAAGAGGGCGGTTTTCGCCTTTTATGTTCAAGGGAACCCTGTTCAGCACGGGAGGCTACTCTGCAGAGTTTGGTCAGGCACTTTCCTCTGCCCTGATTCTCAATACGGAAGACATGCCAGAGAAATCTGTAACGGGAATCTCCTTGATGACTGTTGGTCCCGAAATCTCGCATACCCAACGATGGAAAAACACGGCTGTCTCAGGTTCGGTGGGCTTTACCGACCTCAGCCCATACACGGAAGTAGTCAACCAATGGATAGACTGGGAAAAGCCGGTAAGAGCTGGTCAAGCAGCAATATCCTTACGTCAGAAAACCTCAGAAACGGGTATATTTAAGACGTTTGTCTCCGGTTCACAGTCTCGTATGGCTATCCGCTTTCCCAGCCTGGAACGAGCAGGAGAGAAAGATTTTTTCAGCAACCACAACGACAACATCTTTATCAACAGCAGCTTTACCGAAGTATTGGGCGATAGCTGGAAATTACAAGCTGGCGCTACCTACACCTTTAACCGGGAATTGATCGAATTCACAAGCGGTAAGGTAGATGCGAAGGAACAATCTGCCCAAGCTAAGGTGGTGCTGACTCGTTATGTAAACCGCAACCTAACCCTGAAAATGGGGGCAACTACTATCCGAGGAGAATTTGATGAGACCTTTACCGCAACAGGTGCCCAGAATTCGATCCAGACAGTGCTTACTGAGCAGTGGGAAGCGGCATTTGCTGAAGGGAATGTTCGAATCGCTCCGAAAGTTACCGCCCGTATAGGGGTCCGTGGAGAACACTCCTCCCTGATCAACCGGGCAAACCTTGCTCCCAGGCTTTCCATGGCTTACCAGACCGGTAAAGCCAGCCAAATCTCTATGGCCTACGGCCAGTATTATCAGACACCCGAAAATCAATTGTTGCGCGTTACCACCGACCTGGACTTTGAACGTGCCGACCATTACATCCTGAACTACCAGTTCATGAAAAATGACCGTACGTTTCGGGTAGAAGGGTATTATAAAACGTACCACAACTTGGTGAAATTTGATCCCCAGGAGCCTTTTTCTCCTGGTGCCTACAGCAATGGCGGCAGTGGTTATGCACGTGGCATGGACATTTTCTGGCGAGACCGCAAGACCTTTGATCGGACAGATTATTGGATTTCCTACTCTTATTTGGACACAGAAAGGGAGTTTCGGGATTTCCCAACGGCAGCAGTTCCCACCTTCGCTTCAGCGCATAATTTCTCTTTCGTGGGAAAATATTTCGTCACCAAGTGGCGGACCCAGTTTGGTGGAACCTACTCCTATGCCAGTCCCCGGCCTTTCCACAACCCCAATGAACCCGGGTTCAATGCTGGCCGAACGCCCCATTACCATGACCTGAGCCTCAACCTCAGCTACCTCACCGACATCAAAGATCACTTTACGATTCTTCATGTCGCTGTCACCAACGTTCTCGGACGAGAACAGGTTTTCGGCTATCGGTACGGAAATACACCTGGGCCCGATGGCCTGTTTGCCAGCAACCCGATAGGCCCACCCGCTCGTCGATTCTTTTTTGTCGGCCTCTTTGTCTCAATTGAATAGCAAGCTAATAGGTGATAGCTGTTAGGTAATAGGGAGGAGCATAAGCATGCAAAACCCTCATACCTAAAGCCAAATACCCAAACCCTAAAACCTCATACCCAAAACCTAATCCCTAACTCCCTTAACCTAAATCTTTATGAAACGCACCTTAATTTCTTTCGCCCTGGTATTTGTTACCACCTTCACCTTCGCTCAGGACGACCGTTTTACCGCAGGTATGAAAAGTGCCTTGGCCCTGATGAACAAAGCCGGAACGGCAGAAGCACGCCTCCAGGCCTCCAACCAATTTGAACGCATTGCCAATGCAGAGCCAACCCAATGGCTGCCGTTGTACTACGCTGCGCACTGCCAATTACTCGCTTCATTTATGACCAAAGATGAGGATGCCCGTGATCCCTTACTGGATAAAGCGCAGGCGTTTTTGGACAAAGCCAAGGGCATGGAAAGTGCCGATCAGTCAGAAATATGGGCTTTGCAAAGCTACATTTACCAAGGCCGTGTCCAGGTTTCTCCCATGATCCGAGGCATGCAATATGGTCCTAAGGCATCCGAGGCTGCCCAGAAGGCGATTGCCCTGAATGATGCGAATCCGCGTGCACATCTGATGTTAGGTCAAAACACCATGTACACCCCGAGCTTTTTTGGCGGAGGAGAAGAAAAAGCCTGCCCTATTCTGAGTACGGCAAAGGAAAAACTAGATGCTTTCACGCCTTCATCTGAGATCATGCCCAGTTGGGGAAAGCGCCGTATCTCCGCCTTGGCAAATAAATGTGCAGAATGATTCATTGGCCTGAGGCCTCTTACTTGAAGGCTTCGGGCATTTTTATGTAATTTCAACATGATGAAGCTCAACTACAACGACTATTTAACTCGATCCTCAGGAACGAAGTCCATCTTCAAAAGAGTGGTTGCCTATATCCTGGTTGGCATTGGTGTTGGGTTTATCACCTGTAGTCCCTGCATGATGGACCTTTGGCTGGGGTTAGAAAATACCCTTTTCTGTACGGCTGTGACAGTCCTCATGTGGGAAGGAAATGGACGGATCAGCTGGTGGCTGGATCAAAAAATTACATGGGTAGACCAACCTGGGAAACGAACCGTAATAGGAGTTGTACTGATGAGCATTTATTCTGGTACGGCTGCAGTACTGTGGGCCATATTTTTTTACAGTGTGGTTCGGGGGTATGCCCTTGAACAGTATCAAGATGGCCTTTGGAATGTGCTGTGGTATTCGATTATCATCACCGCTTTCATCACAATGATCCTCCACAGCCGAGGTTTCTTGTTGCAATGGCGAGAAACCGCCCTGCGTGAAGAAAAGCTCAAGCGGGCACAGTTGACTTCTCAGTTTCAATCGCTAAAAGACCAGCTGAATCCCCATTTTCTGTTTAATAGCCTCAATGCGCTTTCCTCTCTGGTATACCAGGACCCCGATAAAGCAGCGGCTTTCATCAAGGAACTTTCCCAGATCTATCGATATATCCTGGAATATGCAGACAAAGAAGTGGTTGCCCTCGAAGAGGAGGTGAAATGCGTAAAGGCTTACCTCTATTTGCAAGGCATTCGTTTTGGAAAAAATATCCTGGTAAATATCAATATCCCAGAAAACGTTTTCTTTCAAATTCCGCCCCTGAGCCTCCAGATGCTATTGGAAAACGTGGTGAAGCATAACATTATCTCTAGCCGGAAACCTGTTACCATTGACATTTTCCTGGAAAACAACGATACCTTAGTGGTCAGGAATACCTATCAACCTAAACAGCACCACAAAGAAGTTTCTACTGGGGTGGGGCTAACAAATATTCAATCTCGGTACGCCCATCTTACGGATCGTGAGGTGCACATATTGGAATCTGACGATTATTTTACCGTGAAATTGCCCCTGTTAACTTTGTCCTACGCATGAAGGTCTTGATCATTGAAGATGAACTGCCAGCAGCAGAAAGATTGACTTCCCTGATTCGTCAATATGAATCCCATATTGAGGTGATGGGCCCATTGGACTGCGTTGAGGAGGCTGTAGAATGGTTTAAGCAAAACCCGGCTCCCGACCTTGCCTTCATGGACATTCAACTGGCTGACGGACTTAGCTTTTTCATTTTTGATCAGGTCGAGGTTACCTGTCCGGTTATTTTCACTACCGCATACGACGAGTATGCCATCCGTGCATTCAAGGTAAACAGCGTGGATTACCTGCTGAAGCCGCTTTCCTTTGAGGAATTTGCCAATTCGATGGATAAATACGTCGAGTTGCACATGATGCCCAAAAAAGATGAACCTGCTGCGATTGACATCAATGCGCTTCGTCAGGTGATGAGCGAGATGAAGAAAGACTACCAATCGCGCTTCGTGGTCCGAAAGGGGGAGCACCTCTTGGCAGTACCAGTGGAGCGAATTCTCTATTTTTATTCTGAAGATAAGGTTACCCTTTTTCGGACGGCGGATAACCAGCGATTCATCGTGGACCGCACCTTGGGGGAATTGGAAGAGCGAGTGAACCCGGCTTATTTTTTCCGCATCAATCGTAAGTACCTCGTGCGCCCAGAGGCCATAAAAGACATGGTCACCTTCTCGAGTAGCCGTATCCGCCTCGATTTGCTGCATTCTGATGATCGGGAGGTGGTGGTGAGCCGTCAGCGGGTACAGGAATTCAAACAGTGGTTGGAGGGATAGCCGAGCCTCAGGGCTTTTTCATTTGGAGTAAAAAGTAACCGTTATCACCTAAATTGGCTCTCCCTCGAAGGATAATTCTTGCATACTCCTCCTTTTTTAGTCGGCTTTTGCGGAATTGGCTTATTGGGAAATCTTTTGACTAGAGAACTTGGCTAAAAGTAGCTTGGCATCCACTGGTATTATCTGCCCAAACGTAAGGAACACAAGAAAAAAGGCAATCCCCGAGGTGTATGGTTCCTCAAAGATTACCTCTGAAAAGATGATGCTTCTGTTCGAGCTATTTCACTTCTCGGTTCTTTACGTATTGATCAAACCACCTGAGCTGTTCCCAGATCACGTGCTCTACTGTTTCGCGTGCGCGGTACCCGTGATCTTCGAAAGGCAATAATACCAACCGTGTGGTGCCGCCTGATCCACGAACTGCTTCATAAAACACTTCAGATTGAAATGTCAAGGTGCCTGGGTTCGAGTCATCATTGCCGTGAATGATCAGTACAGGCTCGTTCACCTTGTCAGCAAAAAAAGTTGGAGATACCTGAATATAGGCATCCCGGGCTTCGAAAAGGGACCTTCTTTCGCTTTGGAAACCATAAGGCTGGTTGGTCTTGTTGTAGGAACCACTTCTGGCAATCCCTGCGCAAAACAGGTCAGTATGGGCCAATAGGTTGGCAACCATCAACCCTCCATGGCTGTGCCCGATGATTCCGATTCTATCTGGATCTGCTACGCCGATTTCTACTGCTTTTTTCACAGCAGCTTCGGCATCTGCTACCAGTTGAGGCACAAAGGTGTCATATACAGTTTCGGGATCTCCCACCATGGGCATGGCAGTATTATCTAAAACTGCATAGCCCCTCATGAGAAAATAGTTGTGGGAAGCACCATACAGCCTCATGAAGCGGTTGGCGGATCCACGTGTCTGGCCGGCAATTTGCGCACTTGAATACTCCAGGGGATAGGCATATACCACCGTGGGGAGCTTGGTTCCCTCTTTATATCCGGGAGGCAAAAGTAGCTGGAAGCTGAGGGGTACTCCATCTTCTCGCTCGTACTTGACAATGCGTTTGGTAATTTGACGTAGCTCAGGACTGGGGTCCTCAAATTTGGTAATGGGGGTTCGGGTAAGCTTACGGGTACCTTCTCCTTCCTCTGCCTTCCTCTTTTTTCCGATCTCCGCGAGGTAATAATTTGGTACATCAGCCGCTGACTCCGAGCTCAGTACAAAATGCTCCTCGTCACCTGTAAACTGCACAAAATATTCGTAGCGGCCCTGCTCACATCGAAACAGGCGTTCAGCTTTTCCGGTTTCCAGGTCCCTTCTATCCAAAAAAGGACGGTCGCCTTCTTTGGTTCCTCCTTGGCCACGAAAGTAGGCCGAACCATCGGTAATTCTGAAGACGTACTGCCCGTTGGGCTTTTTTTCAAATACCGGATACCCAGGATTTTCATAACGGTCTTGTTCATCAAAATCAAACCATAAGCGTGAACTGCCCTTGTCAACATCCAACAGCCACATGTAGCGACGACGCTTAATACGCTCACGCTGGGCTACCATGAGCACCCCATTTTCCTCTCCCCAATACATGGACCGGATGCGGTGTTCGGCTGTGAAAACCTCTTCGGGGTTTCCCTCAAATGGAGCTTCCTGGCGCATGATTTTATCCCGGTGCGAGGCCTTGGCCATGGGGTTTCCCCCGTCAAGTGCTTCCATCCAGTACAGGGTATGGGGAGCAGTTGGCCTCCAAGAGACCCCTCTGATCCCTTCTGGCACTCCCATTACGGGCACTTGATCTGCAAGCGGCAGGGAGGCAATTTTAGCCACCATCTTACCGGTCATGTCCCATACTTCTATGTCTTTAGCAAAGCGCCACCACGCCACCTCATGAGACCAGGGGCCTTGCAGGCGACTGATCATGATATACTTACCGTTTGGTGAGACCTGGGCATTGTCATAAATGGCTGGTGGCCCAATCACTTTTGTTGCATTGTTTTCAGGATCATAAATAACCAGCTCGCACAGGGTGAAATAGGAAAACAGCTCATCATCATGGGCGGTTTCCAGCAAGTTACGTGCTTCATAGGTAGACTTGGCAGACGCATTATCTCCTTCCAAAACGAAGGGGCCTACCGGGATTTCAGGTTCCTGGGGCACCGGACCCCTGGCAGGGATTCTTCGGATAAGCAACCGTTGTTGGTCGGGAAGCCAGGAGACTTCCTTTCCCAAAAGAGCGTTGAGAACTACATTCTCCACTTGTTCGACCTTGCCGGTTATGTCTCCCAGCCATAATTCCATTCGGTCCTTGAACCCGACGGTCATGGCAAAACGTTGTCCGTCTGTGGTCCATTCCGTTCCTATCACTTCCGCTCCTTCGGGTAAATCCAGGGGGGTTATTTGCCCATTATTGATGTTCACAATGCGAGGGGAAACACCTCCGTGCCACCCATGGTAAAAGTTATTTGCAGGGTTAACCCGCATACCGGCAAGCTTATGCATGGGAGCACCCAGCTCAGCCAAGGAAGGATAAACAATGGGATCAGAAAGTACCATGTGCTTGCCCGTAGGAGAAATGGATGTCCTGGGCAACTTTGGAGCGTGCAGCACCTTTAAAATATCTTCCGGCGGCGATTGCCAGGTGTTAGCGTTAGAAGTACTTTCTTTTTGGGCCATTCCTGTCCCAACCTGGAACAGCAAAAGGGCAATGGTAAGAATGAATTGAATGCTTCGAATACTCATGGGTATTGATTAATTGCGAGCAAGGTAAAGGGGTTTAGGAGGCTAAGCCCTCAAAATATTTTAGGATCAGTCAAAAAGTAATTTGACTGTTTTGACTTGATCTCCCCGGTTTAGCCGGGATCAGAGATTTGAGTCTATGCGGCGTTAAAAAATGCTCAGATAGCACACTATCTTCACATTGTTTGCCTTGCCTATCCTCAAAATCTCTACGCCAAATCGAAATCTTATTTTTTTCCTGATCCTTAGAGAACATTAATTTACATATTTTTCCCTATTCAGTTCAATCTATGCTATGGGTCTGGGTTGCGAAATTGAGGGCAATACGCATCCATTCTAAAGAGCATCTATCCCGCTTTTCTTGCCAGAAAAATTTATGGGAAGGAAAGGTCCTCCAGCATCAACCTAAAAAGGCGAAGATTAGGGTTTTGGGTTGATTATCCCTCGAAAATCCCTTCTTCTTCCATATAAACCAGGACATGCTCCCGCAATAAATTGACCTGGGAAAACATATCAGTGTGAGGCAAGGGCTTAAGGAGTTCCCAGTGTGGCCAGCCATCCTGGTCCTGGTGACTTAGTCTGTAATAGCCTGATTGTGCCAATAGCCGACATATAGCCACATGTATCAGGTCCACCTTTTCTTCCTTTTCAAATGTGCGTTCAGGTCCTGCCCCAATTTCCCGCATGCCAATCAGGAATAGGATGGCCTCCATATTAAGCTTTTTGCCAAACTGAATCTCCAGTTGAGCTTCCAATTGCTGCCATCGAAAGTTGAGATTGGGCTTCATGGAAAGAAGAGGTAGTAGATTTAAGGATACAGGTTTTCAGTTGGCAAATCGAGGGTCAATTTACTCCATACCTGAAAAAATAATTAGCTGTTTGCTTATTTGAACTGTTCGTCGATCACGGAAGTACCTATTCGATCAAAACGGAACCCTCCAATGCCAAAGCCGGACTCAAAGGACATAAATACCATAAAGGGCCTACCTACAATATGGTCTTCAGGGACAAACCCCCAAAAGCGGCTATCCTCAGAGTTATGCCTGTTGTCACCCACCATGAAATAGTAATCCTTTTCAAAGGTGTAGGTGGTAACGGGTTTGCCGTCAAGTATCGGCTTCTTGTTGACAATCTTTAGTTCGTGGCCCTCGTAGGCTGTAATGGCTCGGTAATACAGCAGGTAGTTCTTCACGTTGTCTATCCGGACGGTCATCCCCTGTGCTGGAATCACAATGGGACCGTAGTTGTCCCGGTTATGCGGCCATACACGGGCATCATTGGGAAAGATGGCATATTTCCCTTGATCTGTAGGACGAGCATCCAGCTGGGGCTGCCCAGATTTGTAAAAGGCCGGATTAACCGCTGAAACATTGGGTGCATCACGAATAACTTGTATCGCCTCATCAGTTGAATACAATGTATATAATCCTTTATCTGCTTGGTACCAGTTACGATTTTCCATATCTGGAATAAGTCGCTCAGTAGCACCATAAGGATTGTCTTCTTTGTAATTAGGATCATCTAAGGTACGGAAACCGAGTTCGGTCATTTTCTCCCTCGATACCCCTAAAGGCTTATCACCCGTGAGGACGGTGTATTCTTCCTGTTTATTGGTAGGGTTCCAGCCTTTTTCCCCGTTGATAAATATTTGTAGGTCTCGAACTTCAAAGGTGTCGCCTGGAACAGCTACGCACCTTTTGATGTAGTTTTCCTTCATGCTCATGGCCTGGACCAGCCCAGCTCCATCATCAAGATTGTCTATATCGTGAGCAGGATAATTAAAGACCACAATGTCATTCCGCTCTACTTCGGTAAATCCTGGCAGTCGATAGTAGGGGAGGGTAATAGCATCTGTATAAGAAGGAATGGCCAGTTTACCAATCTTGATTTTGTTGTGAACAAATGGAATGGCCAGCGGCGTAGTGGGCATCCGTGAACCATAGTGAAACTTACTCACGATCAAAAAGTCCCCTGCCAAAAGGGTTCGCTCCATGGAACTCGTGGGAATCATGAAAGCTTCCAGGAAAAAGGTACGAATGATCAAGGCTGCGACTCCAGCGAACAGGAAGGCGTCTGCCCATTCTCGAAGGCCAGACTTTTCGGAGACGTTTTTGTGGGTATCTGGAGGCCCGAGGTAAACAGTTCCAGTTGCAGGAGCTGGTTTACGACTTTTGCGTTTTCCTTTTCCTACTTCTTTTACTGGTTCGCCTTTATCAAACCCAATCAGGGGGTAATAAATAAAGGGGACGAGAACTGCCGCTGCCTGCTGCCCAAACTTGTACTTGCCAAAAGCTTTGGCCAGTTCGATGTCCATGGAAATTTTCACCAGGGTACGAACAATGGGGATCAGCGTAAGGGCCACCCACCAAATCGGCTTTCCGATAAGCTTCACCCAGACCACATCGCTGTAAACAGGCACAAATGCCTTCCAACCCGGTTCTCCTGCTTTTTCAAAAAGTTTATACAGCCCTATTCGGATGCCAAGAATCATCAAAATAAACAGGCTAAGGTAAAATATCGCTGCGCTGCTCATAGTTTCGCTAAATCGTATGGGATAGTAGTCGGCTTACCCCCCTATTACTTACACTCCAACAAAACGTAAATTTAACAAAACCCAGGAAGCATCCCATTTCGCGCTAAGTTATTTCCCCAAAAATTGAAATGACCGGTATGGCAAAGCTTAGTTTTTGCGTTGCAGCCTGGGGATTTGCATCCAGCGAAGGTGCAAAAAATGCTTCCTAAACTGCTGCCAATCCGGACTGTAGGATTCCAGGCAGACCATACCTGCCGTAGGCATTTGAAAAGGGCTGTTCATCCTAAGCAAACTCCGCACGGTATCTTCCATGGTGGGGTTGTGGCCAAATATCATCACGGTGTCTGATTCCAGGGGCAATTGATCAATCAGGTTTAGCAAACTGCCTGTGCCCTCGTGGTAAATCGAAGCATGCTGGATTATTTGCTGGGTAAATTGTAATTCAGCCTGGACAATAGAAGCTGTGCTAATGGCTCGATTTGCAGGAGAGCTGACCATTAAATCAGGCATAAACCCGTGGCTGTAGAGGAGTTTTCCGAGTCGGGCTGCATCTTTCTCGCCGCGATTTTTCAAAGGACGGTCAAAATCGCGGATGCCTTCCGGCCAGTCTGACTTTGCATGTCTACACAGTACCAGGGTTTTCATAAATCAGGAGCATATTGCCTGTAGGAGGCCTTTGATTAAGTATTTAAGGTAAATTTACAGATAAAGAAACCGCCTCCAAAATCTTGGAGGCGGTGCAGCCATCTTCAAAATTCAGAAAATTCTTTATTCGATTAGCACCTTGCGGGTGAAAAGACCCTTATCACCCAAGAAGCGTAAATTGTACAGTCCGGTTGGTAAGTCCAAAACCGGTATGGTAATGTGACCCTGGAGTGCTTCTACTTTTCCATAATTTTTCAGGGTTTTTCCATACATATCCGTTAGCTCGAGTGTGAAATCCTTCCCCTGTTCGGGATCAAACTCAACATGTATGTAATCTTGTGCTGGGACAGGATATACATTAATATGAAAATATTCATTTTCCTGAAGTGTGGAAGTGGTTGTGGTTTTTGGAGAAAAGGAAAAAACACTTCCCTCTCTGGGGCTGTCGTCGAGCGCGGTGAAGGGGGGAATTACATAAGGGGACTGAGAAGGCCCCGTGAGGTAAAAGCCATTTGAAAATTCATAAAATAAGGTATCCACATGTCCCATGCCTATTACAGGCCCTTCTGCACTAAAGAAAGCTCCTCTGGATACGGCATTTGGGCCAATTCTGGATTCAATTTTATTTCCTTTCTCATGCATCCATAACTGCACGCTTACCGAATCATTCAGCGTACCATACAGGGAATATTCATCGAAGAAACCGGCGTTTCGCCACTCAATTTTAAGGATTTGCTCTCCGGCAACTCCCGAAAGGTCATAACTGATAGGGGAAATAGAAATACCTGAAGTATCTCCGCGGTCTAGCAAATCAGCACCTTTCTCAAATAAACCGAAAGCAGAAAATACTGCCAGGGTATCAGTGAATTTATCGTCAAGGTAAAATAGTACCCCTCCGTTACAGTCTACTAGAATCGAATCGTAGGTCACCCCCATAAATTCAAATGGGAACCCGATAGGCAAGGAGAATCGTTCATCATCCCAAACACCAGGATTTAGTCTGGAACCATTGGCTAGGGTAATGAAGGGCTCTTGCTTCACATCAAGGACATAGTCTTGTGCAGAAAGGCTCAAGGAGAAACACGCCCAAAGAAAGATGGCAATGTAAGGCAGTTTCATTTAGTTTTTTTTAGGTATATTACAGTAAAATATATTTACGAATACATGAATATATATTTTCGCTGCCTAAGTCCCAAATACCTCATTTCTATTTTGCGATAGGGCATGTAAGAATTCACGAATAGCTTATCCCATATCGCGTTCCTCACCTTAAATTGCGATGTAAAGGAAGGTTTATTGATTTTTTAGGATGTAATAATTGGATGCACATTTCTGGGATGCCTGTTTTCGGATTTTTGATTTATTTCTGATCGACGGGTATTTCTGGTCAAAAAAGACATTATTGTTTACATCAACTGACTTGTAGCATACGGTCAACTATATGTGCTACCGCGGGACAAACTTCAGCGTTTTTATGGGTCAGGGAAAGGAAACGGTGCATCCGTTGCCGATCTGTGTGGGGATATTGTCTGCACGCCCGAGGCCTTACTTCATATATGTTACAATAATTATCTGCTCCCAAAAACGGGCAGGGAGTCTGTTTGAGCACCATGTCCGCTTCATCATCCTCATATAGGTATTCTTCCGTGAAATCAGCAGGGCGCATTTTCACATGCCTGGAAATCCTCGAAATATCTTGATCGGTAAATACGGGGCTAATGGTCTTACAGCAGTTACCGCACGAAAGGCAATCAATTTCCTCAAAAGCCTCCTCATGAAGCTCATGGAAAGTTTTATCTAGTTCTCTTGGTTTCTTTTTTCTAAGCTTTTGGAACAGTTGTTTTCTGCGTTTTCGCTGGCTGGTTGCCCGTTTTATCAGGCCTACTAGAGATTTATCCATCTTGAAGCAATTTATACCTTTACAAAGGTAGGGATGTCCTTAGCCCCTAATTTTGAGGTATTGGGATTGTTGAAATCTTTTTATTGTACGTCTGGTATTCCCAAAAATCGCACATAACAGGCTACAATACCAATTTTACAAGCGGAATCATTTTGATACAGTAGTGCTTATCCTTCACGAATCTATAAGGTTTGAAGACAATTTCTTTTCATTTCTATCGCTTTTTCCTAATTTAGAAGGGTAATTTCCCCGACTCCATTAAGCGCGTTACTATGAAAACCGTCAAACTCCTGTATATAGGAGCGAGTATCCTTTTTTGCTCAATCTTTGCTCAAAAATCCCCTGAATCTGCTGAAATTAGTAAGCTACGGCACCAGCTTCAGGCCCTCTGCGACAGTCACCAACAGACAGTTAGGCGACTGGAACAGAAGGTAAGTACCCAGGAACATGAATTAGGAAAATTGCGCACCGAGAACCTTCAGCTGCGATTTCTTAACCAAAACTTGGTAAATCAATTGCACGTAGAGGATTCCCTCTACAGCAGTGTGCGGGAAGATCTGCTATCGAATTTCCAGGTCACAGTTGAAACGGCAGAACAACTCCGGGAAGAACAAGCAGAATTGGTTAATGAGCTGAAAACCATAAGGGAAGGCCAATATGCCCAACGAAAAAACTGGAGCTATACCCAAGATTCACTGATGGAGCAGATAGCGTCTTTGGAAGCGGAAAAGGGCGAGGTCATAGAGAACCACACGGCCATCACCCACCGTCAGGACAGCCTTGAAA
>JBCDIQ010000048.1:0-22134 GCA_039024295.1 Bacteroidota bacterium
AATCTATGATTAAGCACCTACTTTCGGTGGTGCTGACTATGGCATTATTCTCATTTGCCAGCGGTCAGGTCACCACATTTCCTTACGTGGAAAATTTTGATTCGTTTCCTGTAAGTGCAACTTCCTCCCCTACGGCAGAACCTAACCCTGACAACAACCTATTCGGAGCAGGTTGGTCAAATGAGATTGCAGGGGACGGCCCTCAAGACTGGTATGGTTGGAGTGGAGCTACTCCTTCCGCAGGAACTGGCCCTGCAGGGGACCATACCTCTGGGTCTGGGGTTTATATGTATGTAGAGGACAGTTTCGGTGCTAACAACGATACTGTTATTCTACAAAGTCCTGTTTTTGGCATTAACAGCCTCTCTAACCCCAGGATGGCTGTCTGGGTTCACAGCAATGAAGCAGATGGCGGGTTAGATAGTCAGGAAAACCATATTTTTGTGGAAGTAAGGGTGGGACCAACCTGGATAAGACTTGATTCCATTCCACATGTTGGCCCCAACTGGACTGAATATCAGTATGACCTGTCAAATTTCAGTGGCTTCATTCAGTTTAGGTTTTGGGTAGACAACAACAATGCTGATAGCAGCAGTATCACATTTACCCACGACATAGCTATTGATGATTTTTCAGTAATTGACGTCCCTCAATTTGAAATATCAATGAATTCGGCATCAGGAGCATTATCCTCTCCTGCTGGATATACTTTAGTTCCTGCTTCTCAAAATCCAGCATACGAATTAACAGCCTCAATAAGGAATTCTGGCTTAAGTACATTGACAGATGTAGAAGTCACGACCGATTGGGGTACTTTTATGGACACTGTAAAGCTTGATTCGATACAAGTAGACGATGATTCCACTGTCACTTTTGGCAATATGTTTATGCCATCGGGAAGCGGAACTTCAATTGGAAACTTTGAGGTAACTGTGGCGGAAAATGACACTACTCCTTTGAACAACGTAGAGAATTTCAGCATTCCGGATACAGTGTTTGCAAATACCGATAGCACATTTACAGGTGCTATTGGCCTGACTGGACCTGGTTTGTTAGGCGTTAGGTATGATTTAACAGTTCGTGATACGCTATCATCAATATCCTTTCTCCTTCCCCCGGGGTTTGTTGCAAACCAGGTGGGAGACACTTTAGCTGCTTTCCTCTTTGGATATGGCAATGACCTGCCTAATGAACCAGATACATCAAGTATTATTGCTGGGCTGGTAGCCTGGGAAATTACGGGTCTAGGCTGGCATACCTTAGAAGTTCCTTGTGGTGTTATACTGGATTCAGGGTCATATTTCATTGCCCTTTTACAGCCCACAAGCAATAATCTGGGGTTAGGCAATAATGGCAATTTTGCTAGACCCGGTTATACGTTCATTGGAAATGGATCAAATAGGTGGTTTGAACTTGGAACTTCTGCTTTTATGATCCAGATGAATTTTGGTCCAGTGGACGCATTTCAACTTACTGCTGATAAGACGGCAGTCTGTGATGGAGATACTGTCACCTTGATGGGATCCAGCTCAACTGCAACTTATTCCTGGATGCCCGGCATGCAGACCACACAAATGATTCGGGTAGCACCTACTATGTCGACTACTTACACGCTGACCGGCACCATGCCAAATGGTTGTGTATATGAGGATTCTCTTTCATTGGCACCCAGTCCTAACCCCAATGTAACTGCCCCCGCAGATACCAGTATCTGTGATGGCGAGAGCGTTTCTCTGACGGCAGTTAGTCCTACCATGGGATCCTATGTGTGGAGCAATGGAGATCCAACTGCTACTATAGTTGTCTCTCCTATGGCCATTACCAGCTACATCGTTTCCTTAACAGATATGAACGGCTGTATTGGAGAAGATACCGTAACCGTAACTGTTGATCCATTGCCAACTGTCACGTCAACCGCTACTGATCTGGAATGTAATGGTGATATGAGCGGGGCAATTGACCTAGATGTTGCCGGTGGTGCCCCTATGTATATGTACATGTGGTCAAACGGTGAAATGACAGAGGATATTTCAGGCCTGATGGCAGGTAGTTATAATGTGACCGTAACGGATGCGAATGGATGTAGTGAGTCTGACACGGTTACCATTACCGAGCCTACCGCCATCATGACCATGGTTACCCCTTATCGTGCTACGTTTGGTCAGACTAACGGTGCTGCAAAGGCTACTCCATCCGGTGGTACGCCTCCATACACTTATATGTGGGATGACCCAAGCATGGCAACTACTGACTCTATTTCCGGTTTGGCTCCTGGTACCTACACGGTAGTTGTAACTGACGGAAACGGCTGTACAGATACGATGGATGTTGTTATTGAAGAGACACCCGTAAGTATCGATGGGATGTTAGATGAAAGCCTAATTGGGCTGTACCCTAACCCATCTGCTGGAACCTTTACCCTGGATAACCTGACCCGTTTGAGCGAATTTGCCCCCGTGCAAGTGCAACTCTTCAATGCCGCTGGTGAAAGGGTAGTCTCAAAGCAGACACTGGGCGGTCAGAACAGCCTGACGCTTACGTTGCAAGATAATTTCAGTGATGGACTGTACATGATTCTGCTAAGTGCAGAAGGTCAGCATGTGCAAAAGCGTGTGTTGATTGTGAGATAAAAAATTGTAACCAGTTTTCTGTTTACAGTTCTCAACAAATAGAAAAGGCCCTTTAAAAGGGCCTTTTCTATTTTCAGCAGAGAAATTTTATTTTTTCTCCCGCGGCGCAAAGTTTCCGATCATGGTCACTTCAATCTCCTCTGCAATGCTTTTGATCACAATTTTTGGAACTTTGATGTCATGGTCTACCAGTTTAACCATGAATACAGAAGTTAGGCGGTAGGTCTTGTCATCAAAAACCTGGACAGTCCCCTCAAATTCTCTCTCCTGGGCCACGCCGTGCACTTCAAAGGTGCCTTTTGCCTTCACCGGGTAGGTTCCCGGGGTAGAAAGGTCAATGGGAGTCAGCAATTTTCCTTTGAAAGTTCCCTTTGGGTACTTGTCGCTTTCCATGTAATTCTCGTTAAAATGCTCTTCCATGAGCGATTTTTTGAACCGAAAACTACGCATGGGCACTTGAAAGACGATGTCATTTGTGCTGAGGTTCATGGCGCCGATAAGGCGCGTAGAAGTAGCTTTGATATCTTCAACAGGGGTTTCAGAGAAGAACTTGCAAGTGTCATCCTTACAAGCATAAATGTTCTGAGAAAAAGCGGACAGACTAAGGCCCAGTCCTATAACAAAGGAAATAAGCAGTTTCATCATCGTATGCGTTAATGTATTACGGCAATGATGAAACGGAATGTTTTGCGAAATGTTCTATTAGTACGTGTGCAGCACGCGCCGAAGCACCTGTCTCTCCCAATTTTTGGTACAATTTTTCATAATCATCCTGGACACGCTTGTACCGTTTAGGGTTCATCAGGGCTTTGAGCTCAGCAGTTAACCTGTTGACATTAAAATCGCCCTGAATCAGCTCTTTTACAGCTTCTTTGCCCAAGATTAAATTTACCAGGCTGATATAATCTACCTGGACCAGTCGCTTGCCGATGTGGTAAGAGAGCCAGCTTCCTCTGTAACAGACGACTTGAGGCACGCGAAAGAGTGCCGTTTCCAGCGTAGCTGTGCCAGAAGTGACCATTGCATAATCGGCTGATTCCAGCAGGTCATAGGTTTGATTCATGCGAATCTCCACATTGGGATATGCCTGAATCATGGGCTGGTAAAAGGAAACGGGTTGACTAGGAGCACCTGCTACCACAAATTTAGCTGATGGAAAGCTTGAGGTTGCTTCCAACATAATGGGCAGCATTCTGCTTATTTCCTGTTTTCTACTTCCAGGCAGAAGCGCAATGACAGGATTCCTATCAGGTGTAGACTTGGGCCCTTGGAGAGGAACCTCATCCAGCAATGGGTGGCCCACAAAATCAACCTGTATGCCTTCTTTTTGATAAAACTCCTGCTCAAAAGGTAAAATGACCAGCATGCGGTCTGCATACTGCTTGATTTTTTTAACCCTGCCTTTTTTCCATGCCCAAACCTGTGGACTGATGTAGTAGTAAATGGGAATGCCGAGCTTTTTGAGAAAGGGCATCATCCTCATGTTAAACCCAGGGTAATCCACCAAAACTACAGCATCTGGTTTCCAGTGGCGAATGTCCTCTTTTACCAATCGGAACAGCTTGCGAATGGTTCCCAGGTTTTTAATGACTTCCCAGAACCCCATGAAGTTGATGTCCCGAATATGGGCAATTAGTTCAGCCCCTTCATCCTGCATTTTGTCCCCACCTACCCCACGAAACCGAAATTCTGGCCCCAATGCCCGCACAAGGTTTCGGGTATGGAGGTCACCAGAATCTTCGCCTGCAATGAGGTAGAATTTCATGTTGGAAAGTTTTTCAGTTATCAGGTAATAGGGTTTCGGCCAAGGATTTTTTTCAATTTTCCTGAAAGACCAAGCCCGATTAGGAATTAGGTTGTGGGGATTGCAGTTCGAAGCGCCAAGTGCTGTAATCGGGAATCAGGTGGTGAGCTGTTTGGTCCTGGTGCATGGGAGTAGCAGATACAAAGCCTTGGGCTAGGGCATATTCATCCGTGTCTTGCCCTTCGTCCTGAAGTTCAAATTTGCCTGTCAACCAGTAATAAGGCTGTCCGTAGGGATCGGTCCGCTGGTCAAACTCTTCCACCCATCGACCAATGGCCTGACGGGTCACTCGGATACCTTGTATTTCATTAAGGGGAAGCTTGGGAATGTTGACATTCAAAAAATAGCCCCTTGAAGGTTGTTTCTCGAAGGTCTTGGTCAGGATTGACCTTACCACTGCTTTTGCAGCCGTCATATCCGCTTCATGGCTATAGTCCAAGTGCGAAAAACCAATGGCAGGAATTCCTTGCAAAGCGCCTTCTCTTGCTGCAGACAAAGTCCCAGAGTAAATACTGCTCACTGAAGAATTGGCCCCATGGTTAATGCCAGAAAGAATAATGTCTGGATCGTCATCCAGCAAAACACCGGTTGCTAATTTAATGCAGTCTGCTGGGGTACCCGTACATGCGTAACCTACTAGCCCCATGGGGAGGCTTTCCTTGTACATCCGGAGGGGTTTACCGATGCTGATCGCGTGGCCCATGCCAGATTGAGGCCCATCAGGTGCCACTACGGTAACATCGCCAAACTCCTTGGCCACTTCGATTAATGCATGTATGCCGGGAGCCTGAATTCCATCATCATTTGAAATCAGGATACTGGGACGGGAAGAATTGCTCATGTTGGGTTGAGGTTGATATTGGCTAAGGTACGGTCTTTTCAGGAAAATTGTTTGCAACCTAGTGGTCATAAAAAAACTCCTCTAGAAAGAGGAGTTAGGTCATTTTGTGGCCGGGATGATTTACTTACAGTATTCCTGAAAAGCAGCCTTTAAGTTGGCAGAAATCATCTGAGCGGAACGTCCTTCAATATGGTGACGCTCAATCATGTGCACCAATTGGCCATCCTTGAACAAGGCAATAGATGGGGAAGATGGAGGATATGGCAACATGTACTCACGTGCCTTACGAGTCGCATCGTGGGCTACGCCAGCAAATACAGTAACTTTGTTGTCAGGAAGTAAATCGCTGCTCAAGGCATCTACAACACCTGGACGAGCACTTCCTGCAGCGCAGCCACATACAGAATTTACCACTACTAAGGTGGTGCCTTCCTGTGCCATCGCATTATCAACTTCTTCTACGGTTTTCAGGTCAGCGAAACCGTTATCTACGAGTTCACTCCGCATGGGAGCTACCAAAGTTTCTGGATACATAGGATTAGTATTTTCTACAAATATAGGAACTTTGATATAAAACTCGATTTTGGGACAAAAGGTTCCAGAAATTCAGAGTTAGCCTATATAACATTGCTTCAACACGGATAAAATCAATCCTCCTGACATTCACAACTGGCAGTTCCTCCCGTGAGAATAATCGCCTCTTGCTGCGCAATACAGATGCTTTCCGCATTCTGCCGCTCCACATCATCTCCACATACTTCCTCTAATTGTTGCTCAACTCCGTCACTGGTTAAGGTGCATTGGATACATTTTTCTCCACAGCCCATCAGGAGCAGAAATAATGAGCTAATTAAAGCATAGAATAGCACATTAGCGATCAATCGATTCATGAATAGAGAAGTTAGCGGCAAAAAAGACATCATCGTTCAGGATGGTCTGCAAACATCCTTTGCATAAGAGATTCAATGGGGCCTGATGTATATTTTTGGTTCCATGCCCAAAGTAGAAGACATGTCATGGTCCAAATCCCAAGGGCATACCCTGCCATTTCAGTTGGGGTTGAGGGAGAAATCCACTTGATAGCGGAAAGTCCTGCCAGTATATGAAACGTATAAGCCGATAAAGGGCTTTCCCCTTGTAACGTCATAAATTTTCCCAGGTATTTTTTTCCAGGAACATGAAAAAAAGATATGAGCAGGCCTAAAATTGCCAGACTGGCCCCTGTTTCCCGCAAAAAATACATCGGCCCGGGAAATACCGGATGGGCACGTAGCAGGTAATACAATTCTCGGCCCTCCAGCCCGGTTCCATAGAATTGGGTGTCAAATGGGCGGAACATCCAGCCAAGCCTTCCAGCTATCCAGTAGAGTCCTATTCCCATCATGAGGAGCTGAACCCTCCTGCCAGGATTGTGAAGGTCAAGCCTTCCTATCCAAATTCCCAGGAGACCAAACCCCAACCATCCCAATATGGCATAATGTCCATCAAATATCAGGGCGCGGAGCCAGCCGTCAAATGACCAAAAGGCGGTATAGGTTCGGTCTGAGAAGTCCCAGTACTTCTCTAACTCGTGCTCCAGGCACCAGAGGACCAGCACCAATGAGAGTGCCGCTCCTGTAATAAATAATAAGATGCCAGGGAATCGGCGGAATACTATACTCATAATTAGCATACATCCCGCTATGTGGAGCACCTCTCCCGACCAAACAGTCATAAGCGGTAAGCCAAGCACCAAAAGGGCAAGCCCTAAGACCGGAAGATCAGGATATGTTTGTTGTCGACTGACCCAAATTCCCCCAAGAACAAAGACCAATGGGGCAAGGTGTGGAATGACCCAAGATAACCAGCCCGTTCGGATTTCAATCCAGCCCAGTACTTGCGTGTAATCATTTAGAAAAAGCCCCAGCAACACCCAAGAGGTGACAAAGGAAATCCATTCCTTGTCCTGTACAGGTGGTTTGCCTGGATCAGCAGGGGCAGTTTCGTTGGCGGTCATACCGTTTGGTTCTGTGGTTGAAGTTGTCCATATTCAATCAGCAAACCAAATAGAAACAGGGTCTAAATGGTGTCCAGCGCACATATTCAAAAAGAGCTAGCTGCTTTTATTCAGTTTGGCGAAATCATGGACCGTGAAATTCGTTCCTACCTTGCGCATGCATTGGTTCAGCACCTGTACCAGCAAGAAAGCGATTTCCTTCAAAAGTGGGCAAGCCATCCCGCGAGTACGGCCTATCCCTACTGGCACCGGCTTTTTAGGGAGTTTGCAGAATTGAAGGAAATTCAAACCCTTGCCAAGGGTCAGCAAGACCTTTCGGTAAGCATGGTCCGCAGTTTATTTTCCTGGGTTGAGGAGTTAAATACCCGCATGCAGCAGGAGGACTTTCAACGGGAAAGCAATCAACTGAATGAGGTTCGACCTCAACAAGAGGCGGACTGGGCCATTCTGCTCAACCAGCTGGCAAGGGCCTACCCAGAACACAGGAAAAGCTGGCGTTTTTATGATGCAAGGCTTCAGGAAGAATGGAAAGTGCAAACAGAGGCTTCTGGAGTGAATTCCAGAAAAGAAATCCGGTTGATTCAGGACCATATCTTAGAGGATTGGCACCAGTTATTTGAAGAGAAAAAAGCACGGCATGATGCGTCCTTTGTTCAGCATGAACTGAAAGACTTCCTTTTGGAACTTAAATACAAATACCAGCGGGTTCTGCGGTTAAGTGAATTTCTGGCACCCTACTATCGGTTTTCTGGCATAGAGTGGTCGGAAAGTCTGGGAGAGTGGGATTACATCTCCTGGGAAAAAATTGATCGTCATTTGCAGAAGGTTCAGCAAGATACCCGCGTTCGGGAAATTGCCGATATACTCGGGAGGCTTCAGGAAGCCTCACGTCAGCTCATCTGGCAGTCGGTGAATGAAACACAAATAAAAGAATACTGGCAGCCGGCTGCTGGTGCCAAATCAGAGATTATCGGGATTCACCATGACCAAGACTTGGCTTCTGTGCTTCCTTCTGAGATAGCCCTGCTGGCTACACCGGAAACAGAAGTCGTCTTTGCCAAAAAGTATGTAGAGCATAAATTGCTATGCTTCCAGTACCGCAACCAGGAAAAGGTCAAACGGAATGAACTGAATCAAGTCTCTCGACTGCTCCCTGATCCCGAGGAAAAAGGCCCGTTTATCCTGTGCATAGACACCAGCGGCTCCATGTTTGGGAAGCCCGAACGAATCGCCAAGGCCATCGCTTTTTACATGGCCCAGGAGGCACATAAAATTGGCAGGAGGTGCTTCCTGATCACCTTTTCCACAGATGTGAAGACGTACGAACTGGCAACAGATATCCAGACATTGGACGGACTAATGGAGTTCCTCACCCTTAGTTTCCATGGAGGCACAAACCTAAAACCTGCCCTCAAAGAGGCCATTTCAAAACTGGAAAGTTCTGCCTACACTTCTGCAGATGTCCTGGTCATGTCTGATTTTGCCATGCCCCGCCTGGAAAATACCCTCAGAGAAGCCATTAAGCGGCAAAGATCTACTAAGGGAACCCACTTCCACAGCCTGTACATTACCCGGAACCCCGATCCGAATATGTTACCACCTTCCATATTTGATGCGCACTGGGTGTATGACATGGAGCAGGAAGGGGTAGAGGCACGGTCGGCAGATTTTCTGAATAAGTTGATGGGGTGAGGGGGATAAAAGGATTTCGTTTGTTCACAACACCCTCTCACTCACTTCTTCCCCGATCAACGAACCAATGGCCACGCCCATACCGCTCAATCGAACGGCTACAAAAAGTCCTGGCTCTACCTCCTGCACAATTGGGCGTTTTTCCGGACCAGAACTCAGGATGCCACTCCATTGGGTGGAGAAAGACAAATTTGGATGATCACACAGGTGTTTTTTGGCAAATGTTTCCAAATACTCCCTGATTTCAGGATGTGCCCCAAAATCAGCCGTTTGCTCGCCTTGTGGGTCCAGGTGGCGTCCCCCGCCGATCAACAGGCGGGTGCCCACATTTCTGGCGTACACATAGCCTTCGTGAAAATGGAAGCAGCCTTTTAGCGAAAGACCTGGGATAGGCTCACTTAGTAAGACTTGGTTGCGAACGGCTATCACGGGTAATTCCGGCAGAAACTGCCTTGCGAATGCGTTATTGGCCAAGACAACCTTGTTGGCACGTATGTTGGCACCATTTTCTAGTTGTAGCGTAAACCGACCCTTTTCAGAGGTTATTTCAGAAACGGATTGCCCTGAGGTAAGTCGAATTCCCTTTCTCTGCGCCAGTTCTTGCAGCCGTTGTGTCATGAAACCGGGGTGGAGCTGCCCCTCGGCATGATTTACGATCAGGTGCTTCACACTGCGTAGCCCCAGTTCAGGAATGCGCGCATCTGCCAGTTCATAGCAATTGGCCATTCCTGTCCACCCAGCTACAGCACGATTGATGCGGGGCATCGCTTCCAGGCAAGCATGGAAGGTTTCATCCTCATCCAGGAAAATTTCAAATCCGCCCAGGTGCTGATATTGGATCGCACTGTCTCCTAGTCGAGCCCTAAGCATTTCAAGCCCTTTTATCCGCATCTCAATAAGCGAAACCGCCGCCTCTTCTCCCATTGAATGAATGTCCGCCAGGATTTCAGTCAAACTACCAAAGCAGGCGAATCCCGCATTTCGAGTGCTCGCCCCACTGGGAAGGTTCCCTCGTTCCAAAACGACGACATTCAAGTAGGGTGCCTTTTCTTTCAGGCTAATGGCGGTGCTGAGCCCTACCAGACCTCCCCCAACGATGGCGATATCACAAGGAGGAAAAAAAGCGGTTTGTTCCCAGTAGGTGAGGTTCAAGATGAGGTGTGAGGTATTGGGGTGAATTTGGCTTCGCTCAAGAGGTTTGAAGTTTTCCCCGCTTCGAGGGATTTCGCTTTGCTCAACAGTTATTGGTTTACAGTGTTCGTTGTACAGTATTTGGCCTCAAAACCAGCAACTGAAAACCGAAAACTGCCAACCGGAAACTTCTTCAAACTACGATGATTCCCGTATGGGAATAATTCTTTTAAGTGAACAGTTTGCCGATGGCTGGTAAGGGCAGGTTTTTCACCTGTTCAACATAAACATATGGAAACTTTTCTAGATTGGCTATGGAGAAACTTGATAATCTGTGTTGGGCAATTGGCGGGGTTATACCTGTATGTTGTTTGGCTGCAAGGGAAAAAGCTGCACCAGGAAATTGATGCCCAACAGGAGCGGATCGCTACCCAGGCTCGTGCAGAGGAGTGCCTACGCAATGTTGGGAATGATCAATGACTCGCTTAATGTCCATAGGTCTTTCGCCAGCTTTTCGTCGTAGCTAATGTCTGAAGAAGGCTTTGGCTTACACAGGTCGACATATTTTCCTGAAAAGGTAGCCTCCGGACTGCTGGCAAGAAAAATGGAGGTTTCAGCTCCTTCGGCAGGTGTTTTGGACTTCCAAAAGGACCGCCTGACTTTCCAGGCCAGTGCGTGAATGGGCGTGGTGTGCTTCAGGCCAATGTTAGTAAAGACTAGGCCAGGTTGAAGGCAATTTACCACGATTGGTTTTCCTTCTAACCTTCTGGCCAATTCATAGGTAAACAGCACATTGGCCAATTTTGACTGGGCATAAGCTGCCAGGCCGGAATAGGTTCGGTTTGTAAACTGGACATCCTCTAGCGGCATTTTTCCATTGAAATGAGAATCAGAACCCACATTAATGATTCTGCCTTCTGGAGCGGCTTCCAGGCTAGGCAACAAGAGTTTGGCCAGGAGAAAATACGCCATGTGGTTGATGGCCCACTGCATTTCGATGCCATCCTCTGAGAGCCCACGCTTTGAAAACCAGGCACCTGCATTGTTCACCAAAACATCTAGATGAGATCGTTCGGACCTAAATGCCGTTGCCGCCTGAGCAATTTGGTGCTGAGAAGAAAGGTCCGCTGCCAGCCAGAACAGCTGGGCATCTGGATGTATCGCTAGGATACGTGCCATGGCACCTTGGGCCTTTTCTTCCGTTCGGCAGAGCAGCCACACCTCAGCCCCTTTTCCAGCCAGGGCGCTGGCCGTTTCAAATCCAATGCCTGCATTTGCGCCGGTTACCAGAACTCGTTTACCAATCATGAGAAGAAAATTGTTGTCAAATAAAATACCGTTTCCAGGGATTTCATTTTCCTGAAAACGGTACATGAACGGATTGATCAGTTATTATTTCTTCTTACGACGAGAATTTCGGTTGCCTTTGTTGGATTGATTTCCCCGACGTTGCTTCATCACTTCTTCCTGCTTCTTTTGTTGCGCATCCATCCATCGCTCCATCCGGGATTTTCCATTTTTCCCTTTCTTGGCACTTTTCTTTTTCAGTGCACGCATCTGGGTCAGCAGCTTTTCATCGTCTAAGGATGCTCGAATCGCCGTGGTTTGAATGATGGAAATGATGTTAGAAGCAAAATAATACCAGCTCAACCCAGAGGCGTAGTTGTTCAGGAAGATTACAAAGATGATGGGCATCGCATAAGGGATGTACTTCATCATGGGCATGGCCGAGTTGGTAGGCTGAGATTTTTGTTGGTAATACGTGTAAATGTAAATCGAGACAGCCATCAACAGCGTGAATAAACTCACGTGGTCCCCATAAGCAGGAATAGAAAAAGGCAGTTCGAGTACGGAATCATACGTACTCAGGTCATCGGCCCACAAGAATGATTTATGGCGAAGTTCTACTGATTGCGGGAAAAAGAAGAACATCGAAATCAGGATCGGGTACTGCAAAATCATCGGCAAACACCCCCCAAATGGACTGGCCCCCATCTGTCGGTAGATGTTCATCTTGGCCATCTGCTGCTTTTGCGGATCGTCCTTGTGTTTCTCATCCAGAGACTTGATCTCATCCGTCTCGTTTATCACCCGCAACTTCGCCATGGAAACATAGCTTTTGTAGGTAAGCGGGAATACAATCAGCTTTACCAGAATGGCAAAGATCAGGATAATGAGGCCGTAGTTGGAGATGTATTTTTCCAGGAATTTGAATACATAAATGGTCCCGATATTAATCTGACTGATAAACAGATACCCCAAGTCCATTTGATCTTCCAGGTTCCGGTCATATTTATTCAGTACATCATACTCATTGGGTCCCAGGTACATGGTGAAGTTGGTCCTGGGATCCTTTTCGTCAAACTCTACCGTCATGTCAGCCTTCATGATCTTGGCGATTTTTTCACCAGGGGGGACAGATATTTCCAGCTTAGCGGAGGAAAGCGGTTCATCTGCGATGAATATATGAGAGAAAAACTGGCTTTTAAACGAGATCCAGTCAATGGCAAACTGCACGAATTCGCTTTCCGTATCAGAGGTTCTGCCCCCCATCGTTTCCAGGTCTTCGCCAGACTGCATATAGGCAATCGCGGTTTTCTCCCGCTGAGAAGAGATGGCCTTTTCTGTTCTGGGGACAAAGGACACCCATTTAAACTGGTAGGAAGAGTTTTTCAGGTCCCGACGATCTTTGGTGTTGAACCCGTTTAGGCTGACGCTGTATCCCAAGTCGTAGGCATTGCCCTTGATGGTGTAAATTTGTTCAACACTTCTGCCCCCTTCAAGGGAAGCCACCATTTTGAACTCCTGCTCATTTTCTCCACTTACCGTGAAATCGGTGGTTTTGGATGGGGAGAAATAAATCTCATCACTTCGAATGGCAAATCGTTTTTGGTAAGCAAATTCGAAGTAAAACTGGTTGTTAGGGTTATCCGTGAAGATCGGGAGTGGGAGAGAATCGTAGGTCTCGTGGTTATTCAGGTGTGCTGAGAGCAACTTTCCCCCTTTCGAGCTGAACTTCAGAACAAGTTTATCTGTGGTGACGGTGATAAATTGCTCTTCTCCCTGCGTCAGCGGAGCGAAGTCAGCATATTTCGCCGCCTTTTCAGCTTTACGAGCAATTTCCATAGCCTGCTTAACGGAGTCTGGCAGGGTCGGATCAATCGGTTGATCTTCGTCTGGCAGCAAGGCTACCTGATCTTCTGGGGCAATCTCTTCGACCCCCTCCACCTGTTCTGTCACGGCCGGATCAGCAGATTCTGGCTTGGTTTCTGGCGCAAAGAAGGTGTAATACATCACCATCATTACCAGCATCAAGCTCATTCCTATTAGGGCATTTCTGTCAAGCATCGTCTAGTTATTGTTTTCAGCGAAATACGTAATTTATGGTTAAAAGTGTTGCGCTGTCAGGTTAAGAAGCGGAAGATATCTCCTCTTTTACGACTCCATTCGGTTCACACGCTTGTTTGCAAACCAGCGCAGCTTTCACAAACGCCATGAATAGAGGGTGAGGAGATTCTACTGTACTTCGGTATTCAGGGTGAAATTGGGTGCCGATGAAAAATGGATGATTTTTTAGCTCCATTATTTCAACCAGCCCCGTATCAGGGTTGATGCCACTCATGACAGCATTCCCTTTTTCGTATTGCTTTCTAAACTGGTCATTGAATTCATAGCGATGGCGGTGGCGTTCACGGATTTTATTCTTTCCATAAATCTGATGAGCCAGGCTGTTTCGCTTAAGTTGGCAATCATATGCCCCCAGGCGCATGGTGCCCCCAAGCTGTTCCACCTGTTTCTGCTCCTCCATCATGGAGATGACCGGGCTTTCTGCTTGGGCATCAAATTCGGTGCTATTGCATCCAGGTAAATTCAGCACATTTCGGCCATATTCAATTACCGCGGCTTGCATACCCAGGCAAATGCCGAAAAACGGCCTCTGGTGTTCCCTGGCGTAGCGAACTGCGGCGATTTTCCCTTCAAGCCCGCGTTCCCCGAATCCAGGGGCTACCACCAGCCCGTTTAAATTGCCCAGAAGCCGTTGGCTGTTGGCCTCTGTGATATCTTCTGAATGGATATACTCTATTTTAACATCCAGTTCCTGCTCGACCCCGGCAATTTTCAAGGACTCTGCAATGGAAAGGTAAGCATCGTGTAATTCTACATATTTGCCAATCAATCCAATACGAATATCATCAGAAGGATTGCGGAGCTTTGATAGAAAATTTTTCCAGTAGGAAAAATCTGGGTCCTGGCGCGTGAACAGGTGAAGTTTTTTCTGAACCACCAAATCCAGTTTTTCCCGCATCACAAGGAACGGCACCTCATAAATGCTGTTTGCATTGATGTTCTCAATGACAGATTCCTGGTCAACATTGCAAAATCGGGCAATTTTCTGGCGCACGTCGGGTGGGATTTTGTGTTCCGTACGACAGACCAGAATGTCAGGTTGCACCCCAGATTGTAGCAGGCTCTTCACAGAGTGCTGCGTAGGCTTCGTTTTCAGCTCACCCACTGCTTGTAGATAGGGTACCAGGGTAAGGTGAATCACAATGACATCGTTGGGCCCATTTTCATACCGAAACTGCCGAAGCGCCTCGATATATGGCAGGGATTCAATGTCACCAACGGTCCCGCCAATCTCAGAGATGATGATGTCGAACTTCTCTTGTCCTTCATTGATCAGGGCAAATCGACGTTTAATTTCGTTGGTAACGTGCGGGATCACCTGAACCGTTTTCCCACCAAATTCCCCTTTTCGCTCCCGCCGGATCACCGTTTCGTAGATCTTTCCGGTGGTTACATTGTTGGCTTGGGAGGTAGGCCGGTTCAAAAAACGCTCATAATGGCCAAGATCTAAGTCGGTCTCAGCTCCATCATCGGTCACGTAGCATTCCCCGTGTTCGTAGGGATTGAGCGTACCGGGGTCCACATTTAAGTAAGGATCCAATTTTTGAATGGTGGTACTGAACCCCCTGAGTTGGAGTAGCTTGGCCAGTGAAGCTGCAAGAATTCCTTTCCCCAGGGAAGAGGTGACCCCGCCGGTTACAAAAATGTACTTAGTTGATGTGGACATATATACCCTTCTGCAAATGTTCTTACAAAATTACTTCCTCAGATCAAGAAAGTGAAATTTGATTTATCTTCTTTGGCTTCAATTTTGTAAATTGATAATCAGACGAATAGTTCCTCTTACTACGAATCATTTCCCACCACCCTCTGTACACGAGTGGCTTTTAAGGTAGGTAAGCCGCTACAATTTCAAGAAATGATGAAAAGAGTCCTCATTTACATGGGACTCTGCGTATTCATGAATACCATCCAGGTTACCGCGCAGAATTCCTTTTTTGTTTCGTTTGAAACGCCATTTGGGCAGCTTCAGCAACGATTTACTTCGCGCTCAGATGCTGAAATACTAGAAGATTTTCCAGACAGTTTGTTAACTATTCAGCAGACAGGACTGAAGGTGAGCTACTTTTTTGCCGAAAATAAATTGTACCGGGTCGTATACCGCAAGGCATTTGACTCCTCAGAACCCCAACAATCTGCACGAGCGGCCTGTCTGGACTACTTCCTCGCCACAGGCAGCACCCATTTAGATGATTTTGAGCTGTATGGCAACCATTACCAGTTGCTATTCAAAGGAGAAGTGGTGTATGAACTCGCAGGTCCTTCAACAGCAGAAGCAGCCTCATGGCTGGTCATGGAAGCCCGTCAGGTTAAAAATACGCCGGTATTACAGTTGGACTATCATGAAGCCATGCTGTTGCATCGCCTCCAGCTGATCGAAGAAAGCGAACAAACCGCCGCACGTTAGGAGCATATCCTGAACAATCTTAGCGTTGCTGAAGTGTGCTTTATGAGCAAAACCTGTTAGTTTTGCCCAAAAGCAATCTTCTATGAACCTTAGCTCTCCATCAGATTTCTTTCAACTGCACAATGGTGTAAACATGCCAGCTCTCGGGTTGGGTGTCTATAAATCTAAAGACGGACAAGAAGTCCAGCAGGCCATTCATTGGGCCATTGAAGCTGGGTATCGTCACATTGATACCGCAAAAATTTATGGAAACGAACGAGGGGTTGGTGAAGCTATTCGTAATAGCACAATTCCCAGAGAAGAGCTATTTGTAGTCAGCAAGGTTTGGAACAGCGACCAGGGATATGATTCCACCTTAAAAGCCTTTGATACCAGCCTGAACCTGTTGGGGTTGGAATACATGGATTTGTACCTGATTCATTGGCCGGTGAAAGGAAAGTACTTGGACACCTGGGGTGCTATGGAAAAGCTGTACAGGAGTGGAAAGGTGCGTGCGATTGGGGTGAGCAATTTTATGCAACACCACCTGCAAGATGTGATAACCGCGGGGACCATTGTGCCAATGGTCAACCAAATGGAATTTCACCCTCGGCTGGTGCAGCAGTCATTACTGGAATTTTGCAGAAACCATCAGATACAGTACGAGGCTTGGTCACCCATCATGAAGGGAAAAGTGCTTGATATTCCGCTATTACAAGAGCTGGGTGATCGGTATGATAAATCCCCTGTTCAGGTGACCTTAAAATGGGCGTTGCAAAAAGGGGTGGTGGTGATCCCTAAATCGGTCAACGAGCACCGTATCCAGGCCAATGCCGACCTGTTTGATTTTGAGCTATCAGCAGACGAGATGCAGCAGATTAATGCTTTAGACCGGGGAGAACGTATCGGTCCAGACCCCGATAATTTTGACTTTTAGGGTCAGGTGCCTGCAGCTAGAAATTGCTGGATGTAGGAGTTGGAACTTGCCATGAGTTGTGGTAAGCTGCCATTAAATAGGATTCCGTTATCGTGAAGCATGATTACTCGCTTGGCCAGCTTATTCAGGGTGGCCAAATTATGGGTAACGGTGATGATGGTCCTGCCGGGTTCTGCTGCAATTTGGACCATCAGCTCATTTAGTGCTTGAATGTTGATGGGGTCCAGGCCGGTAGTAGGTTCATCAAATACCAGAACCTCTGGCTCATAAATAATGGCTCGGGCCATGCCCACCCTTTTTTGCATGCCCCCTGAAATTTCACTGGGAAGTTTGTTCCAAATGGTTGCCGTCAGCCCGACTTGGGTAAGGGCTTCAGCCACCCGGTCGTCAATTTCACTTGGAGTTAATTTCCTTTCTTCATCCAGTCGAAGCCCAATGTTCTGTCGGATCGTCATAGAGTCTAGCAGGGCTGCTCCCTGAAAAACTACGCCAAAATGCTTTCGAATCGGATGCCAGTTCTCTTCTGTCCAATCGGTAGTATCCTGTCCCTGAATCAGCAATTTTCCCTCGGAAAGCGTTTCAAGTCCCAATATTAAGCGGGTTAGGAGGGATTTTCCACTTCCGCTTCCTCCTATGATACACACCTGATCTCCTTCAGAAATCTTCAGCGAAATATTCTGAAGAATTTCTTCTTTGCCAAATCGTTTGTATGCATGAATGAATTCAATCATATGAGAAAGTGGTCAGGTGTTCTTTTAAAAAAGGAGTACCCGCAGGCACTCCTTTTGGCTAAACAGTTTACCGTATTCCCTTCCTTGGACTAGGGAATCACTTTTACGACTCCAGCCCCATGATACGACCGGAAATCAGGATCATACATAGCTTCAGCCCCAATTGGCGGAAGGGGGAAGGTACCCGCATTCACCACTCGAAGGAGGTAGTAGAAACTTCGGCTGGTTCCCGAGTAGGCAGTCGTGTACAGAATAATTCGGTCATCTCTGACATCCATGTGGTCGTAGCTCAGTTTGTTGGGGTCATTTTTGATCCAGCCAAGCTCAGCAGACGGGGTAAGTCGAGGATTTTCGATTTCGAATCCAGATGGGACCATGTCCGTAATGGCTACGTTCTCCGCCCTGCGTGGGCCATTCGACAGGGTGATTCGGCACACGATCAGATCCCCTCGCTGGAATTCTCCATCTGTAATTGAGCCTCCGTTCCTATTAAGGTATTCCCTACGGACTCGTAGATTATTGTCCACCTCTTCTACTTTGCCATCTGCTTTGATGCCTTCTGTGTTCCAGTAAAAGAAGGTTTCTCCGGTACCGGATGCCTTTAGGGTGATTTGGCCAGGATTATTTGGGAACACGTATCGGTCATTTTTACCATCTAATGTCGTTACCTTTTTCCCGTCGGACATCACTTCTATTTTTAGGTTTGAGGCAGCAGTTCGCTTGGCCACTTTCCCCAGCGCAAGGAAGGTCCATGAACGTTCCTGGGTAGAATACAGCCTGCCCATGTTGGAACTGAGGTACTTGACCAGCCCGGGAATTTGCGAATTGTTCGGGTCCACATCCATGAGGACGTTTAGCATCAACGCATTTGCCCGCATGTCAGAGTCAAAGCTGCCGCCTGTGGTGCGTTGGGCCTTTTCCGAATCGAATGCACGTGGGATGATTTCATTGAATGCAGTGTAGTTCTTGGCCAATGCAAACGCACCTGCGAGCAAGTAGCGACTGTCCGCCGTGAGCAGCTGGGGCCGTGCCCGGTAGAAATTCATGAAGCTGACTTCTTCCTTGCCGGCGAGGGCAAGCACATAGAGCGAGTAGAGCACCTCTTTTTTAGCTATACGCTTGCTGCGATAGTTCCCATTCACATAGTAGTAGTATTCGTACGTATCCCGATCAGCAGCCTTACGCAGCAGGTAGGTAAGGGCCTTGTCCAAGATCGACTGGTTTACCTCGTACCCTGCCTTTTTTGCCTCTAGCAAGAAGTGTGTTGCATAGATAGAGCCCCACCAGTTGACGTAGCTGCCGCCCATCCAATAGCTGAAGGAGCCGTCGTATCGCTGCATCGACTGGAGCTTGGTGATGCCCTCTTTGATGAAGTAGACAGGGTTGCCGTCTTTGTACATATCGGGTGCTACCAACGCTGCCATATCGTTGAAATACAACTGTGGAAACAGTTTGGAGGTGGTTTGCTCAACACAACCGTGCGGATAGCCGAGCAAATAACGCAGCTGTTTGGCATGCTGAACGCCAGGGAATGCGCTCACCGTCAGGCTGGTGGTCTGGGTGCCTTCCAGGAACCCGCGTGGCATAGGGATATTTTGGGTTTTCCCGCCACTGATGCTGCCGCCATTGCTGTTTACCACCAGAGGAGAAACCGGGCGTACCCCTATTTCAATTTCCTCTTTCACTTCATCTAATCCAGAGGTCGTAATGGTGATTTTTCCTACACCAATCTGGTCTTTTGCCTTGACCACGAACTGGGTATTTCCGGTTCCATTTCCAGTTAGTTTAACCGATTCACTGCTGCCAGAGCCCAGCTTAAGGGGACCACTGACCTTAACATTCACTTTTACAGAGCCGGATTTGCCGGAAGTGTTCATCACGCTGATGGGCATGAGGAGGGAGTCCCCAATAGAAAGTGAGCGTGGAATAGAAGGTTGCAACACAATGTCATCGGCAACTTTCAGGGCCTTTTCTGCCGAGCCAAATCGGCCGTTTTTATAGGCTACTGCCATTAGCCTTACCTCCCCATTGTACTGAGGCAGGTCCAGCGGAACGGTAATTTCACCCTTGCTGTTGGTTTTGCGGATACCACTCCATTTTGCCAACAGTTTGAACCGTTTGGCTTTGACCGGATTCAGGCGACGCCCTGCGGCCATCTCATCTCCCCCTGCGACAGAAGACTTTCGGGAAGCCACCATTTCAGGCAATAGGTATTCGTACAGGTCGTAGCTGGACACACCCAGCCCACGCTTGGCATACATATGTGCATAAGGATCAGGGGACTTGAAGTTTTTCACCTGTAAAATCCCTTCATCAACGGCTGCAAGGGTCACAAATACGTCCTGCTCCGGTGCCGTTTTTACCGTGATCATCTGTCGGGTTCGGGGCTTCACTCGATTTTCGGGAGCTTGGATGGTTACTTCTAGCTTATTGCTCGGAGCCTCCACCATAATGGGTTTGAACCCATGTCCAACTAAAAACGGACCTCCCTGGTCTTCGCTGTGCGGCCGGAACAAAGTCGCGGTGATGTAGGCATTGGGCAAATGCTTACTGTCTAGGTTCAGGGTAAGCTCAGTAGAATTGCTGCTTACCTCCAAAAACTGATGCTCCAGTACCTTATCTCGCTCTACCGTCACGAGCATTTTCCCGGTGAAAGGGGTAACGAAAAGTACCTTTGCCTTCTCACCCGGCGCATATTTTTCTTTGTCCAAAATGATCTCAACCCGCCCTTCTTTGTCAATTTCGAAGGAAGATGCCTTCGCCCGACCATAATAATAGGCGTAGAAACTGTGGGAGATATAGTCATTTCTACCTTTTTGGTACACCCGAAGCTCATACTGCCCGGATTGGTCCACTTTAAAGGTGAAAGGAGTAGGTTTACCTGTGATGGTCACAGGCTTTTTCCATTCTTTGACTTCCTTTTTTACCGAGCGATAGCGGTACTGACCGCTGTTGCCCACCTTTTCTAAAACGGTGCGCCATTCTTTCCGGATCAGCTGAACTTCTGCGGAGAAGTTGGAAATGGGCTTGTCATTTCGATCTACCGCGATGAACTGGTAGCTGATGTCGTCATTCACGCCTTGGTAATAATATCCTTCTGAGCGCAGGCCGATGAAGGAATTGCGGGGATACGCCTTGAACGGAACGAATCGATTCACCGTTCTGCCGGTTAGGTCAAAGACGCTTACCACTGCCCGACCCTGAAGGTATCCGCCAGTTTTGATGCCAGTGGGCAATTGGTAAGATACCCGTGCTTTCCCGTTATCGTCCAGGTCTCCGTCAGAGTAGGCATTGGACAGGCTGGTCTGGCGAGTGGAGGTGTTGTAAAACTGAAACTCCGGGTATTTTTTACTTGAAAATGATCGATGGCTCAGGCTGATGTCCACTTCATAGCGATGATTGGCGGCAGGTGCCCCGAACAGGTATTCGGATGCGATGTCAAAACTGACACTTCCGCCGCTTTGCACCTCTTCTTGGTCTGCCGTGGCATTTACCCGGATTTTATCTGGCACAAATTCTTCCACATTGAACCGGTAACTGTTCAAGTATTTATCATCCCCGGTGTACAATTCAGCCACGTACTGACCTGTCTGGGCAAAATCCGGAACGTTGAATTCCGTTTCAAAAGATCCCTGCTCGTTGAGCTCCTGCTGGAACTTTTCTACGGTCTGCCCGCGAGGGTTAATGAGCTTCATGCTCACGGGTACTCCCGCTGGAACGCCCATATCAGCATCTCTCAGGATAGCCGAAAGGTGGACCTGCTCTCCTGGTCGGTAGATGTTACGGTCTGCATAGATAAATGCGTCATAGCTTTCCGGATTCACGTATTTACCCCCCACCTCATACCGTGAGGTTTCCACCTGCGTAGAGCGCATGTCCAGGAAGTTAAAATCGTCTCCCTTTTCGGCAGTGAGCAAAACTGGGGTGAATCCTTCGACTTGAGATTGGATGTCCTCAAACTTTGCAATGCCGTTTGCATCTGTTGTGCCTTTGATCAAGGTCTGGTTGTTGGAAGAAATGAGTTTCACTTCTACTCCAGCCATTGGCTCGGCAGTCGATAGGGAATTGGCAAACACCATGAGTTGGCCAGAGGTGTATTTCGCAATTAGACCGATATTGGAAACGGCTACCAATTTGGCGTCTTTCAACCAATAGTCCTGATCCGACCTTACGGAAACCATGTAAACGCCCTTGAAGCGGCTTTCAAGTACATGGTCCAGGTTGATGGTCTGTCGTTGGGGGACGTTTTTCACCGATTCAAAAGTGAGCTCTTCTTCATGAAGACGCTTGCCAAAGTATCTGACGTAGTAATTGTTGCCATATCGCGATCCATTGGAAGGAGAATATTGGTTGTAGTAATCGTAATTGTCATAGAAGAAAAACAGGAGGTTGTTTTTGTACACCTCATGGATTTCCAGGTTTGCCTTTTCCACGTTCACCCCTTCAATGCCAATATTCTCCTGTCCTCCCCTCACGAGGTAAAATCCTTGTTGATCCGTGAATTTAAGGCGCGGCTCCAGGTCTGCGAGGAAAATCTCCTGGTTGTATGCCTTTT
Source organism: Bacteroidota bacterium (assembly GCA_039024295.1). Lineage (GTDB taxonomy): Bacteria > Bacteroidota > Bacteroidia > J057 > J057 > JBCDIQ01. Next base: position 22,112 of record JBCDIQ010000048.1, read on the forward strand.
CCAATGTGCCTCCATACAATCCG
>JBCDIQ010000049.1:0-21940 GCA_039024295.1 Bacteroidota bacterium
GGGGATAACCTGTTGCATTTCCTGGGCGATAAAGCCGATGCTGGCACTGCTGTCTGATTTGTAGGAATAGGCAGCAGGTCGCATGGCAAGAACCTCTGTAAGGCCGTAGTCCAGATCACGAATGGCGTATTTACGGGTACTATCGGAGACACTGGTCCAGGTGCCACCAGCGGTTACGCGAGCACCGCTCGCCATTTGTAGCGGGTGTACAGGATTATCGATTCCCATGCCGATGTTCCCACTTGCGTCCAGGACCAGTTGATTGGGAATGGCGAGTTTACGAATGATCAGGTCGCTGTTGTCATGGTAGATCACCGAGTTATTACTCCCTGAAGTGAGCATAAATCCAGAGGTGTCGCCCTGGGCAGCACCTTTCAGGTGGAGTAAAGATTGCGGATTGTTGTTGCCGATTCCCACCTTGCCATCTCCTCTCAGCAGTAATACTTCGGTATTTCCTCCAAAGTCATCAGCAGCCACTCGAAAAGCCATGTGATTGCCAGCAGGATTGGGGGGACCCAAATTACTCAATCTACCAGGAGGATTGACATTGGTAAGAATTTCGGAAGTATTTATAAAGTTCAAGCTACTGCTAGTAGAAGAAAAGATCAGTTTGGCGTTGTCTTTATCCATGCGCGTATTCCCTTTTATCTCCAGTTTTTCTGCTGGGGCATCCGTACCAATGCCTACGTTCCCATTATCTTTAACAAATACGCCTTCATTATCGCCATCGTGGGAGAGCCAGTTGCCATCTAGCTGTAGGTTTAAGGTAGCGGTATGATCGCCCAGGTTATCTGGTCCCGGAATTCCTGTAAGGCCCGATCCGTCTCCAACAAACGCAGTAGCGGTTATCTCACCCATCGCACTTACATCCCCATTTGTGTCTATGGTGAGGACTTCCGTACCCGCGACATCAAATCGGATGATGTCTTCATCAAAAAATTCCTCCACTTGGATTTGGGTATCCATATCTTCGTCAAAGATGCTATATACTGAAGGCTGAAACCGCTCTTGTAAGGATAATTTCCAGAAGTCATCATTAACCAAACTTAGACTCGGCCCATTGCCTAGTCCTACGTAAGCCTGATCCCCGATTAAAAAGCCAGAGCTAAAAGACCTAGCCGTACCGCCATAGTTTTCGATTTGCGTCCAGGTATCGCTAACAGGATTGTACTGCCAGAAGTCCTGTTGTCTATCTCCGGAACCATCCACCCCCAATCCAATAATTCCCCGTCCTTTCATCGAAAAGCCTATCCCACCAGATCTGGACCCGCCAGGTTTATTTGCCAACTGGGACCAGGTATTGTTGCCCGGATCATACTCCCATAAATCATTCATAACCCCTCCCCCCGAAACCTTGCCCATGCCGAGGTATCCTTTCCCATCAATTGGAAAGCCTACAGCGGAAATTCGCGCATTACCCGGAACATCTGTTTTTTGCGTCCAGATATCAGTGGTGGGATTATACTCCCAGAAATCATTGAGATACCGCCCCGTAGAATTGAGCCCCGTACCTACATAGCCTTTCCCTGCAATAGAAAACCCCACCGGGAAATTTCTGCCCTGACCAGAAAAGTCTGCTTTTTTAGCCCAGGAATCGGTTGTGGGATCGTACTCCCAGAAATCCAGCACATAAGTACCGTTAGTACTGACTCCCATACCGATATAGCCTTTTCCATTGATCGAAAACCCTACTGCAGATGTCCTTTTCCCACCAGGAAAATTTGCCTTTTGCGTCCAGGTATCAGTCGTCGGATCGTACTCCCAAAAATCTTTATAAGAGGAAGTATTGTCGACACCTGTTCCAACATAGCCTTTTCCATTGATCGAAAATCCCACCGCATAAGCTCTTGCTCCTCCAGGAAAATTTGCCACTTCTGACCAAACTCCTATTTCATCGGTTTCTGACGCTACACCATTTTTTCTCCATTCGATTCCATCATACACATCCGTGCAGTGATCATCGAGATTGTAAATACGAAGCCCTACTGCAGGGTTGGTAATGGCATCACGTTGTGCAGTGTTCATTCGGGGGATCAGGAGGCCTTTATCGTCGCTACTGATGTCCAACATAGCACTGGGATCGGGGTTGCTGTTATCAGCATTAATCCCTACCTGTGCTGCCAACCCTAGTGGCAGCAGCAAACTCAATAGCAAAATGAAAAAAAGTCTATTCATGACTCACGGTATTTTTGGTTGATTCACTTGAGTCAAAATTGGGGGAAACGGGCAAGAAAGGCTTGAACATATGTCCCAAAGGCTAAGACTATTGTGCCAGATGTAACAACAAAAAATCCCCCTACCAGAAGGCAGGGGGAGCGTCATAGGTCAATATGCTACTAGGGATTTACGGCTGCTTCAAGGGCTTGAAGACGGGCTTCGAAGGAGGTATTGTCTGCTTCCAAGGTTTGAATCTTTTGCGCTTGGAGGGATTTTTCTTTTTGCAACTGTTCGATCAGTTGTTGTTGCTCCTGGATCGCCTTGGTTAAGGTGGCGGTCAAGAGGCCATATGCGACCCCTTTATTGCCTTCTTCCCCACTCACTACCTCAGGAATAATCTGCTCCAACTCCTGGGCGATAAAGCCGATACTTGCACTGCTGTCTGATTTGTAGAAATAGGTAGCAGGATGCATTTGCATGACTTCTGCCAAACCATAACCCAGATCGCGGATGCCATATTTTCGGGTACTGTCGGAGGCATTGGTCCAAACGCCGCCGCTGGTTACGTGCGCACCACTCACCAGATGTAAAGGGAAGGAAGGGTTGTGAAGTCCCAGACCAATTCTCCCTGTGATGTCCAGCACCAGCTGATCAGCGACATTGCCCTTTTTGAGGATCAGGTCCCCATTGTCCAAATACATCTCTGCGTTATAGCCACTACCCGTAAGCTTGATCCCTGAGTTGATCCCTTGGGCGAGTGCTTTCAGGTGAAGTCTTGTGTCGGGGGATCTGGTTCCGATGCCTACCGAACCATCCGCTGCCACAAAAACGCCTTCGTTTCCGCCATCACCAGACAGATAAGAGTTACCCAGTTGAATATTTTGAGTAGCGGTGTGGTTGCCCAGATCATCACCAGGTACCTGGGTGAGTTGTGCCCCATTTCCCACAAAAGCAGTAGCAGTGATGGTACCTGCGTTTGAGAGATTGTGGCTATTCAAGTCGAGGGGCTGAGTGGCGGTATGGTTGCCCAGATTATCTTTGAGTGAGGAAAGGTCCTCGGTATTGCCTCCCGAGATGCTGAGATCAGTGCCCACCAGACTCAAAGTCTGTGCGTCAGTATCCGTGTCGATACTTGATAGATCAAGGGTATTGCCTCCCGAGATGCTGAGATCTGTTCCGTCAAGAGAGAGGAGTTGTAATTCGTTCGTATCATCTTTGTCTCCGTCTTGCACATCAGATAGACCTACTCTTCTAATGGCCGGTGAACCATCACTCGATTCGAGACTCCAAACAAAGATGCCTGCACGGAGAATGGTTCCGTCAATGACACTTGAATCAGCTAAAAGGCCCGTTACGGAAACCCTACCTAGCGGATCCACTGTAATGTCATAACTTACTTCAAAACCTTTTCCTCCCCCTTTTTTTGCCCATAGTGCTTGACCACCGGGCCCTAGCTTAGCAACAAAAATATCGATATTTCCCGAACTGGTTAAAGAAAACGTCGGGGCCATCGGATCGCCAAATTTGAAGGTGTTTTTTAAAGATCCTGTGATATAACTATTACCGCTGGCATCTACCGCAATCCCTCTGTTGTAATCATAACCAGAACTGCCGAAAGTGTTTACCCACAGTAATTGTCCCATGGGGTCAAACTTAGCCCCATAAATATCTCCAAGGCCAAAGTCATTTATGGGAATCCCCCCCATGCTGGTCGAGGTGGTGTTGCCTGTAAGATAAAAATTGCCATTAAGGTCTATGGCAAGATCGTCAACGGATTCACTCATGGTTCCTCCCTCTGCGATTGCCCAAAGTAGGTTTCCTGAGGGGTCATATTTAGCGAGAAAGATATCGCTACTCCCATTACTATTCAAAGTGGTGTCCGGCATGGTCGGATCCCCAAACTTTAATGGTATACCAAAACGCCCTGTGACCACACAATTTCCTGCCGGATCCACGACTACCTCACTAGCATCCGTGAGACCGCTATTTGTTCGTCTTGTCCAAAGGAAGTTCCCAGTCGGGTCTAACTTACTGACAAACATATCTTTTCTATTGCGATTGGTGGCGGTATAGGTAGTGTTGCCAAAATGTACCGTTCCCTCAAATAAACCTATAATGTAGGCATTGCCTGTTGCGTCTGCCGCAATTCCATAGGCCCTTGGAACATTCACGAATTGGTTGCGAGGGCGAGTTGTTCCATTGACCCAAAGGACATGGCCTTCGGGATTGATCTTGGCAGCAAAGACACCAATTCCAGGCAAAGGAGCGGAATTGCCAATACTGCCAGACGCTGTTCCTGTAATGTAACAGTTACTAGAGTCGTCTAAGGTAATTGCAAATGCATAATCACTTCCTACGGAGCCGCCGCCTCTGATAGCCCAAAGTACGTTCCCCTCCGGATCAATTTTGGTGACGAAAATATCCACATACCCTGCCGAGGTCAGGGTAAACTCCCCTATATCAATCTGACCGACGAAGGTTCCGGTGACATATCGATTGCCGGCATCGTCTGAGACAATGTCATACCCTTTGTTTGAATTGTTGTTCTTACCAAAGGAAAGCGGTTCAAGGACTTCCGACACCCCTGTTATCCCACAATCCTTGATCCAAGCTTCGCCAGTGTAGTAGTTGAAGCAGGAGTCTTCAATATTATATATCATTAGGCCAGCAGCGGGATCAGTGATAGCATCCCTCTGTTCGCTTGTCATACGCGGCATAAGCAATCCTTTTTCAGTGCTCTGCACATCCAGCATGGCGCTGGAATCTGGGGCACTGCCGGTATCATTGATACTAATCTGTGCTGCCAATCCCAATGGCAGCAGTAAGCTCAACAACAAAATGAAAAATTGTTTATTCATGACTCAAAGTGTTTTGGGGGGGTTAACTTGAGTCAAAGTTGGGCGGAATGGGCAAGAAAGGATTGAACAATTGTCCCAAAGGCTAAGACTATTGTGCCAGATATGGGAATAAAAAAATCCCCCACCGGAAGGCAGGGGAGAGTCATGAATCAAATTACTACTAGGGATTCACGGCTGTTTCGAGGGCTTGGAGCCGGGCTTCGAAGGAGGACTTATCTGCTTTCAACACCTGAATCTCTTGAGCTTGCAAGAACTTGTCTTGCAATAATCGCTCAATCATTTTTTGTTGCTGCTCAATGATCTTTTGCTGCTCCTGTGTCGCGCTCACATTGAGTATGGAGATCGCCTCATAATCGACAGTGTGGAAGTCGGTTACTTCTCGGCCGTAAACGAAAACGGTTTTTCCCGCTTTGCGGGATTTCGCTTCGCTCAACAGTTCTCGGTCGTCAGTTTTCAGTAGGGAGACTTGAAAGCGATCGGCTTCAACAGCCAACACCTCGTGAACCTCTGAACGCTGTTCGGTGATGAGCTTCACCCGCTCACCCACTTTCAAATCTGTATCTAGCATGATCCAGCCCTCCTGCACCTCCGCGCGCTGGTAGATATCAGGGATGACTTCGGTCAGGGTATTGGTAACAGCCTGTGGATAAACTTCTGCTACCTGCTGGGCGATGACCTTTTTATAGGGCGTATGTCCTTTGGCAATTGTGTCTTTCAGGGTGTAATCGGTAACCTCTATCTTCATCAGGGTCGCGAGGTCCGTTTCACTTTCAGACAGGCCCTGAATATCCTTGATGCGTGCATCGGAGTGAGCGACAAATGCGGCCGCTCCAATGACCCCATCTGCGTAGAGGGAGAAGGTGCCGGAATAGTTAGTATTTAGGTTATCTCCCCCCCTGCCAAGGTAGCGAGATGATCCCGAAACGGTATATGAGGAGGCGGAACCAAAGATTTCTAGTTTGGCTTTATTGGGTGTGGAGGTGCCATCTCCCACGGCTATGTTTCCATTGGGCCATAGAGAAAGGGGCGTCCGCTTGAAACGTCCGGTAGCATCATCTTCCCACACTACAAAGTCCATACGGGCATCGGGGGTAGCTGAATTATTGGTATTAACCAGCTCAATCTTGCCCGTTTTTGTGAAGCCAGAAGTATGGGAGCCATCACGCGTAAGCCATTCCAGGGTTCCCATTGTGTTGCCGGTCCCACTTGCCTGAACACGCTCATCTACGAATCGAAGCTTGGGGTTGGTGTCTTCCAACTGCAGCAAGGAACTGGGCGTAGCGGTACCGATGCCTACCTTCCCAGACGAATCGATAAATATGCCCTCATTGTCGCCATCATTTGTGAGCCAGTTGCCAGCCAGTTCCAGGTTTTGGGTGGCAAGATGGGCGCGCACATTGGTCAAGCTAGATCCGTCTCCCACAAACGTGCTGGCTGTAATCGTATCTCCATTGGTGAGGTTGTTTCCATCCAGGTTAAGGCTCTGGGTGGCAAGGTGATTGCCAAGGTTATCCTGAACAGAGCTAAGGTCTACCTTATCTCCACCTGAGATGCTTAGCTCTGTCCCAGAAAGGCTAAGGGTTTGCGGTTCACCCTGCAACTGGCTAAGCGATAGCTCAACAGGTTCAGCCCCATTTGTTCCGTCAAGTATCCAGTGAAAAAAATCATAGGAGATTTGATTTTGAGGCGTCAGTGTCTGATCCCCAAAAGTGAGCGTCTTCGAGAAGCTTCCTACCACATGGACGTTGTTTTGAAGATTGATGTCAAGGCCACGAGCCTCCTCAAATCCAAAGCTGCCTACCCGTCGAGCCCATAACTCTTCTCCTTGGGGGCCATATTTACACGCAAAAATATCTGAATAATCACTGTAGTCTACCGGATTACCTGCAAAGGTTCCAGTCCCTCCCAAAACTCCCGCTATGTAGCTGTTGCCAGCCATATCCACCACTACATCATGATAATCAGGCCGCCCCCTCATAAAAATGTTAGATATGGTAACCCACAGGGTCTGCCCTGTAGGGCTATACTTAGCTAAAAATAGACCACTCCTGGTAGTTGTAGTTATGGTATCGCCAAAGTTAGCCGTTCCACTAACCAACCCAGTCAGGTATAGGTTGTCTGCTGCATCGGTGGTAAGGTCAGTGCCGTATGCCCAGTTAGCTTCCAGCTCTCGTGCTAACAAAAGCTGCCCATTAGGGTCAAGTTTGACCAGGAAAAGTTCTGGATTTCCTCTCCCGTTTCCTGTCAGCGTGGTGTCCCCATTGCCAAAGGTAGCCGTACTGCTTTCGATATAGCCTGTCGCATACATGTTGCCTGCCCCATCAACACAAACGCCCAGACCTTCATCATTCTCATTGCCACCACCGCTGTAGGCCCACTCAAAGGTGCCACTGGAGTTAAGTTTGGCAACATACAAATCCTCGATACGAGAATTATTAGAAGGTCCGGCGTTGATCGTTGTATCTCCAAATGTTCCTGATCGGCGAAAACAACCTGTGATGTAACTATTACCAATGGCATCAATATCCAGGTCTTTTACAGGACCCGGGATAGAGGTTGCCCATAGTACCTGACCAGATGAATTCATTTTGGCCACAAAACCCATCCTGCCCCACGGAGCCTTCTGTATGGTAAAACCTCCTAAATCGAAAGAATTTACACCCTCCCCACAGATATATACATCACCATTGGCGTCGACTTCTATTCCTGATATCCATTCACTTGATGTTCTTCCTGCATGAAAAAGCCACAAAACCTCGTTCGCAGGAGAAACTTTAATGAGAAAGAGGTCCTCATTTTTATTTCTAGGAATCGTTACCGTACTGTCACCAAAGGAGAAAGTTTCTCTAAAACCTCCCCCGATATAACTATTTCCATCGACGTCAGTGGCAACCGCATAGGCTATATCGCTACCGGTGCCTATTCCCGCCATGACGCGACCACTTCTGGTGTCCGTGCGGCCACAATCTACTATCCAAGCTTCACCGGTATAGTAGTTGAAGCAGGAATCCTCGACATTGTAGATCATCAGGCCAGCAGCGGGGTCAGTGATGGCATCCCTTTGTTCGCTTGTCATACGTGGCATCAGCAATCCTTTTTCAGTGCTCTGCACATCCAGCATGGCGCTAGAATCAGGAGCACTGCCGGTATCATTAATGCTAATCTGTGCTGCCAATCCCAATGGCAACAGTAAACTCAACAACAAGATGAAAAATTGTTTATTCATGACTCAAAGTATTTTTGGGTTTAACTTGAGTCAAAATTGGGTGGAATGGGCAAGAAAGGATTGAACAATTGTTCCAAAGGCTAAGACTATTGTGCCAGATGTAACAACAAAAAATCCTCCTACCAGAAGGCAAGAGGAGCGTCATGAATCAAGTTACAATTAGGGATTCACGGCTGTTTCCAAGGCCTGCAGGCGGGTTTCAAGTGCTTTTAGGGCTTCAACTTCTGCTTTTAACTGGGTATTTTCAGCTTCAAGTGCCTCGATGCGATGCTGCTGCTCCTTTGTCGCACTGACATTGAGCATCGAAATCGCCTCATAATCGACAGTGTGAAAGTCGGTTACTTCGCGGCCGTAGACGAATACGGTTTTTCCCGCTTTGCGGGATTTCGCTTCGCTCAACAGTTCTCGGTCGCCAGTTTTCAGTAGGGAGACCTGAAAACGATCGGCTTCAACCGCCAACACCTCGTGTACCTCTGATCGCTGTTCGGTGATGAGCTTGACGCGCTCACCAACCTGTAGATCGGTGGCCAGCATGATCCAGCCCTCCTGTAACTCCGCGCGTTGGTAGATATCAGGGATGACTTCGGTCAGGGTATTGGTAACGGCCTGTGGATAGACTTCTGCTACCTGCTGTGCAACGACTTTTTTATAGGGAGTGAGCCCTTTGGCAATCGTGTCTTTCAGGGTATAATCGACAACCTCAATCCGCATCAGAGTGGAAAGATCCGTTTCACTATTGGACAGGCCCTGAATATCCTTGATACGGGCATCGGAGTGAGCGACAAATGCGGCCGCTCCAACGACCCCATCTGCATAGAGGGAGAAGGTGCCAGAATAGTTGGTATTTAGGTTATCTCCCCCCCTGCCAAGGTAGCGAGACGATCCTGAAACGGTGTATGAGGAGCCGGAACCAAAGATTTCTAGTTTGGCTTTATTTGGTGTGGAGGTGCCATCTCCCACGGCTATGTTTCCATTGGGCCATAGAGAAAGGGGCGTCCGCTTGAAACGTCCGGTAGCATCATCTTCCCACACTACAAAGTCCATGCGAGCATCAGGGGTAGCTGAATTATTGGTATTAACCAGCTCAATCTTGCCCGTTTTCGTGAAGCCAGAAGTATGGGAGCCATCACGCGTAAGCCATTCGAGGGTTCCCATTGTGTTGCCGGTCCCACTTGCCTGTACTCGTTCGTCTACCAGGCGGAGAACAGGATTGGTATCTTCTAACTCCAGAAGAGATTCAGGTGTTTGGGTCCCTATGCCCACCTTGCCATTTGCCCGGACGAAGATCCCTTCTGGATCTCCATCATGGGAGAGCCAATTGCCGGAGAGTTGCAGGTTTTGGGTGGCAGTATGGTTGCCCAAGTCGTCCTGCAAACTGGATAAGTTGGTAGAATTTCCACCCGAGATACTGAGCGTTACCCCTGAAAAACTAAGGGTTTGCGCATCGGTATTGTCCAGAAAAGGGCTTAGGTCAACTGATCCGCTATTTGTTAGGCTTAAGGTCGTACCAGAGCGGGTGAGAGATTGATTGAAAGGGGCCAGATCAATGGTATTCGCACCGGAAATTGTAAGATTGGAGCCAGAGAGACTGAGGGCTTGGATTTCATTCGTTGGGTTTACATCCCCATCCTGTACACGATGGAGGCTTGGTTCTTGATAATAGGTATCCAGATTGGTGCCATCCGCTCCATCTAGCGCCCAAACAAAAATATTGTCTTGTCCACTACTGGTAAACGTTTGATCTCCAAAGCTAATCGTACCATCAAACGCGCCAGTTACAAAGCAATTCCCCTCCCTATTTACTGCAATTCCATTTCCTACATCATCAGTATTCGCAGGATTACTTCCTCCTGCAGTAGCTGCCCAGATGAACTCACCATTGGGATCAAGTTTTGTTACAAACACATCACGAAACCCTCCATTATTGTTAACCTGAAAAGATGTATCTCCATAGGTAACCGGATCTGGCCCAATGATGCCACCGGTAACATAACTATTGCCGAAATCATCTACGGTGATATCTTCTGACAATCCTCCTCCTTGTGAAATCCATAAGATTTGTCCTGTAGGGTCAAATTTTGCGACAAATAAGCCTACCAATGTGGTTGTGGTCGTCAGAATAGAATCTCCAAAACTAACACTATTTTGAAAAAGTCCCGTTAGATACATATTCCCTGCAGCATCCGTGGAGGTGGCAGTTGCCCGTTCTTCGCCTGTTCCTCCTCCATGAAACACCCAGATAAACTGTCCGTTTGGATCCAGTTTGGCACAATAGAGATCCCTATTTCCGGCAGATGTAAAGGTAGAATCTCCTATGGTCATCATTCCCTGAAAAAAACCTGCTATATATACATTACCAACGCCGTCATTGGAAATGCCTAACACGCCATCATTATCCAATCCTCCAGCACTCGTGGCCCAGATGATTTGTCCTGTAGGATCTACTTTCATCACAAATACATCTAACAATCCACTACTCGATAGGGTGGTATTTCCAAAGGTAGCGCTTCCGGACAGACCGCCAGACACATAGCTATTCCCCACATCGTCAATCGATATATTTAGTCCATTATCATCACCAATGCCTCCTGCTGTTGTGATCCATTGAATTTGTCCCCCTTTATCGATTTTCAGAACAAATACGTCTGAACCACCACTGCTCGTAATGATTGTATCCCCGAAGCTAGCAGTTCCCCGAAAATAACCCGTAACATAACTGTTGCCAATAGAATCAGTAGAAATAGATGGGGCATAGTCATTTCCACTACCTCCTGCATTCATTGCCCATTCTATCTGACCGGCAATATTGATTTTCATGATGTACAGATCCCACTGACCATTATTTACCAAAGTGGAGGTACCAAACGTAGGATTCGGGGACGAAAATAAACCGACCGTGTAGACATTCCCTGCAGCATCGGTGGAGATACCTGATCCATTATCGAATTCTTCCTGGCCAATAGCCAAGGCAGCATTACTTTTCAATGATTTCTGATCTATCCCACAATCCTTTACCCAATCCTTTCCTGTAAAGTAATTAAAACAGGAGTCTGAAATATTGTAAATCATAAGACCAGCAGCAGGATCAGTGATAGCATCTCTTTGTTCGCTTGTCATACGCGGCATAAGCAATCCTTTTCCGGTACTATGTACATCCAGCATGGCACTGGAATCTGGGGCACTGCCGGTATCATTAATGCTAATCTGTGCTGCCAATCCTAGTGGCAACAGTAAACTCAACAACAAAATGAAAAATTGTTTATTCATGACTCAAGGCATTTTGGGGGTTTAACTTGGGTCAAAGTTGGGGAGAACGGGCAAGAAAGGATTGAACAAATGTTCCAAAGGCTAAGACTATTGTGCCAGAGTTTGGAGCAAAAAAATCCCCCACCTTTTAGCGGGGGATAAGCTTCCTAGTGGAAGCGTCTTGAGTCAATTCGTTGCTAGGGAGTCACCGATGCTTCGAGGGCTTGGAGCCGGGCTTCGAAGGAGGCTTGCTGCTTTTGTAACTGAGTGTTTAACTTGGTAATTTGTTTTTGTTGTGAGGCTTTTTCCAAGAGTAATTGTTCAATCAATATTTGCTGCTGCTCAATGATCTTCTGCTGCTCCTGGGTCGCGCTCACATTGAGCATGGATATGGCTTCATAATCGACGGTGTGAAAGTCGGTTACTTCGCGGCCGTAGACGAAAACGGTTTTTCCCGCTTTGCGGGATTTCGCTTCGCTCAACAGTTCACGGTTGGCGGTTTTCAGAGAGGAGACTTGGAATCGATCCGCTTCTACGGCCAACACCTCATGCACCTCTGAACGCTGTTCGGTGATCAGCTTTACGCGCTCACCTACTTTCAAATCTGTCGCTAGCATGATCCAGCCCTCCTGCACCTCCGCACGTTGGTAGATATCAGGAATGACCTCAGTCAGGCTATTGGTGACAGCCTGCGGATAAACTTCCGCTACCTGCTGGGCGATGACCTTTTTATAGGGGGTATGTCCTTTGGCGATCGTGTCTCTCAGGGTGTAATCGGTAATCTCGATCTTCATCAGGGTCGCGAGGTCTGTTTCACTTTCAGACAGGCCCTGAATATCCTTGATGCGTGCATCGGAGTGAGCAACAAATGCGGCTGCTCCAATGACCCCATCTGCATAGAGGGAGAAGGTACCGGAATAGTTGGTATTTATGTTGTCTCCTCCCCTGCCAAGGTAGCGAGACGATCCCGAAACGGTGTAGGAGGAGCCGGAACCAAAGATTTCCAGCTTGGCTTTATTTGGTGTGGAGGTACCATCTCCCACGGCTATGTTTCCATTGGGCCATAGAGAAAGCGGCGTCCGCTTGAAACGTCCGGTAGCGTCATCTTCCCAGACCACAAAGTCCATGCGAGCATCAGGGGTAGCTGAATTATTGGTATTGACCAGCTCAATCTTACCCGTTTTCGTGAAGCCAGAAGTGTGGGAGCCATCACGCGTAAGCCATTCCAGGGTTCCCATTGTATTGCCTGTCCCACTTGCCTGAACGCGCTCATCTACCAATCGGAGTTTGGGGTTGGTGTCTTCCAACTGCAGCAAGGAACTGGGCGTAGCGGTACCGATACCTACCTTCCCATCTCCCAGGAGTCGCATCACTTCTGCGCTTCCTCCATTGTCATTGCTTGCTACCCGGAAGGCCATATGATTATCCGCTGGATCTGGTGTGCCTGCCGTATTAGGAGGGTCCACATTTGTGCGAATTTCGCTGGTATTTCTCAGGCCTACAGAGCTGCTGCCGGAAGTAAAGACCAATTTTGCATTATCCGTATCCAGACGGGCGTTTCCTTCAATCTCTAGTTTTTCGGATGGCGCATCTGTTCCAATGCCTACGTTGCCGTTAGCATCTACGAATACCCCCTCATTATCCCCATCCTGAGAAAGCCAATAACCGCTCATCTGCACGTTTTGGGTAGCGAGGTACCCCATGGGCAGGGTAATAGGATCTGTCCAGGTCATTACACCGTCTGCATCTGAGACGGGTATATAGCCATTAGCAGCTCCCCCTCGCATCCGAATCTGTCCGCCTACGTCCAAGGCCTGGGTAGCATTAGGAATGATACTGTTTGAAGTACCCAAGCCAATCCCCACATTGCTTCCGTTGATGGTGATCCGATTATTTTCAGCACCTGTCTTGATACGTAAAGGTGCTTTGGTACCGTTGGTGATATCGCGAACGAAAAATTCTCTTTCATTACCTCCCATATCCCAAGTCTGTGCCTGAAAGCCTGTTTTATTGGTTTGCCGCAAACGGATCATGGGGGTATTATTGTTGGTCAACTGCATGATCAGGGTGGAGGCGCTATACAGGTTGAACTGCCCTTGACCCCCAATCTGAAAGCCGAGACTGTCCACACCGTTTCGAGTGAACCATTTGTCACCTAGTTGGAGGTTTTGGGTGGCAGTGTGGTCGCCAAGGTTGTCCATTAAAGTATCTAAATCAACTATGTTACCATCCGCAATCGAAAGCTTTGTACCAGAAAAGCTGAGGGTCTGATCATCGGTATCGATCGAGGCGAGGTCAACCATGTTGCCATCAACAATGGTCAGTTGGGTGCCTGTTAAACTGAGCGTTTGATCATCGGTATCGGTATCAATGGAGGCGAGGTCAACCATGTTGCCATCAACAATGGTTAGTTGGGTGCCTGTTAAACTGAGCGTTTGATCATCCGTATCGATCGAGTCAAGGTCAACCGTGTTGCCATCGGCAATGGTCAGCTGGGTACCCGAGAGGCTAAGTGTTTGGTCGTCTGTATCGGTATCCAGGGAAGCCAGGTCCACATTGTTTCCTTTTGAAAGGGAGAGTCGGGTTCCAGAGAAGCTTAAGTTTTGTAGCTCGTTTTCGGGGTTGGTATCTCCGTCCTGCAATTCGTTGAGCGTTTGCCCTGCATAGGTCGAACTGGAACCGTCAGCACTGTTCATCAACCAGAGAAAAATGTGGGTATCACTCCCACTTTCCAGCGTCTGTGTGCCAAAGGTAGCGGTCCTTCGGAAGGTACCGGAAAGATGGAGCCTTCCTGAAGGATGGAGGGCAATGGCACTGCCACTGGCCTCACGACTTGATTCTACAGATTTAGCCCAAAGTACTTCTCCTGTGGGATCATATTTTACCACAAAGGCATAGGAATTCCCAAAAGGATTAGAAGGTTCCGGGTGGTTGAGGGTAAAATTGCCAAAGGTGATGCTTTGGCGGAAGTAGCCGATTACATAACTGTTTCCATCATCATCCGCAACGATGCCCAGCCCATTATCCTCACCTTGCCCTGGGCCACTTTTGGCCCATAGAAATTTTCCGTTCGGATTATACTTCGCCACGAAAACATCCCCTGCCCGCTCATGCAAAAGAATGGTGCCACCAAAATCCAGGAATCCATTAAAATTACCCGCCACATACACGTTACCCATATCATCAATCGCGATATCCTGTCCTCGTTCGGCACCTAGGCTCCCCGCTCCTACGGCCCAGTCAAACTGTCCCGTAGGATCTAGTTTGGCGACATAGACATCATTGAGACGAGTACTATTGAGGGTCGTGCTGCCAAAGTTGGCACTATTGGAAAAGGAACCAGTGATATGGCTGTTACCCGCCGCATCAGTGGTGATATCCCATGCTACGTCTTCCCCACTTCCTCCTGCTTGGATAGCCCAAACAAACTGTCCTGTGGGGTTTATTTTTGTTACGAAAATATCATTGCTCCCGCTCGCCGCGGACAAGCTGGTTCCCCCAAAGGTGGTCGTCCCCCTAAAATGCCCACTAATGTAACTGTTGCCCATCGCGTCCAAGGAAATGCCCGGTCCCCAAGTAATACTCGTTCCTAAAATCTCCTGGACCCAGACTAACCGTCCATTAGGATCAAATTTAGCCACCAAGGTCCGGACTGTCCGGATGGGCCCAATCAAAAGGGTATCCGCTAGTCTAACATTACTGGAAACGGTACCCGTAATGAAACTATTCCCAGCATCATCTACGGCAATATCCCATCCTATATCGTCAAATCCGCTGCCACCTTGCAAGGCCCAAAGGGGCCGACCGATAGAATCGTATTTGGCGATAAAGAGGTCTTTTTCTCCATAGCTGGTGAGGACACTATCCCCAAAGGTGGCCGTACGTTCAAAGCTTCCGGTGAGATAGGAATTACCCGCCGCATCGGTATCAATACTATTTACTTCAATAAAGCGCGTTCCCCCCGTCGAGGATACGGGCACAGGTATCTTCACCTGATCGGCACCACAGTCTCTGATCCAGTTTTCTCCCGTGTAGTAGTTGAAACAAGAATCTTCAACATTGTAGATCATGAGCCCCGGAACGGGGTTGCGAATGGCGTCGCGCTGGAGGGTATTCATCCGAGGCATGAGTATGCCTTTGTCGGTACTGCTAATATCCAGCATGGCACTGGAATCCGGGGCATTACCGGTATCATTAATGCCGATTTGTGCTGCCAGTCCAAGTGGCAACAGCAAACTCAATAGCAAAATGAAATACTGTCTCTTCATGACTCAATGTATTTTTGAGGGGTTAACTTGAGTCAAAATTGGGGGGAATGGACAACAAAGTATTGAACAATTGTCCCAAAGGCTAAGACTATTGTGCCAGAATTTGGAGAAGGAGGTAGTGTTCGATTGAGGGAACCTGCCTTCAAGCGAGCCTCCTCCTAGCGAGCGTTCTTCCTGTAATCACTTGGGGTGGAACCATAGAACTGGCCGTACACCCGGTTGAAGTAAGAAGGGTTGGTAAAGCCTACGTCATAGGCAATCTCTGAAATGGGTTTATCGGTTTTCGCCAATAACACCTGGGCTTTTTTTATCCGAAATTCCTTGAATATATTGGTGATAGACCTGCTGGTGAGGGCTGTTACCTTTCGGTGGAGGCTGGAACGACTCATGCCCATCGTTCTGCAGAGACTGGGGATATTAAACTCAGGATTCATGTACTCCGCTTCAAGGACGTCATACAAATGGGTCATAAATCGATCTTCCTGCTCAAACTCCGACCCTGCTTCTGTTGGAGGCAAGCCTTCCTGGTAGCGGGCCTGCAGGCGTTTGCGGGCTTCCAGGAGGTTGCGCAGCCGGAGCTGGAGCTCTTCAGGCTCAAAAGGCTTCGGCAGGTAATCATCTGCCCCTCTTTTCAACCCCTCAATCCGGGAGCTGTAGTCGCTGCGTGCGGTGAGCAGCACAATGGGAATATGGCTGGTAAGGGTATGCTCCTTGAGGAATTCACAGACCTCAAAGCCATCTTTTCGAGGCATCATCACATCGCTGATGATCAGGTCTGGCACCTTGGCCAATGCCCGGTCGATACCCGCTTGGCCATCCTCTGCCAGTAGGATCGAATATTCATCTTTTAGGCAAGAAACCAGGTAGGTGGCAATGTCGGGGTTATCTTCGATGATGAGCAGCTTGGGAAGGTCTCCCTGCTCCATTTCCTCGGGTTCCCGGTGATCCGTACTAACTGAAGAAGCAGTTGCTCGCACCAGGTCTTGCAAGACTATTGCTGCATGCGGTTGCTCCTCCCGATCTGCCTGCTGGGTGATGGGTAACTCCACCAGAAAGGTGGTGCCTTTCCCTGATTCGCTCTCCACTGAGATGCTGCCATCCATGAGCTCCACCAATTCTTTCACCAGCGATAGGCCAATACCTGTGCCTTCGCCCCTACGGTGAGGCTGGCCTTCTGCCTGAAAAAAGCGGTCAAAAATATTGCCCAATTGCGCCTCAGGAATGCCTACGCCTGAATCAGCCACAGATATCTGCAAGGAAGGAAAAGAAAGGGTTGTCTGTGTCGCAGGTAGCACCGTTAGGCTGCTGGTAATCTGGCCTCCTCTTGGGGTGAACTTAATGGCGTTGGAATAGAGGTTGGAGAGAATGCGGACCATTTTTTCCGGATCATAATCCATCCAGATGGGTTCCTTAGGCTTCTCTATTTCGAAATGAACCTCCTGCATTTCTGCCAGCGAATGAAAAGAAGCGGAGACCTGCGAGAAGAATGCCCCCATTTCTCCCTGAACCAGGTCGAGCTGCAGCTTGCCTGCTTCCAGTTTCTGGAGGTCTAGTATCTGACTGACGAGGTTCAATAGTTGGTGGGCATTGCCCAGAATCAAATCACTGCCTTTGTCGAGCCACTCCGTAGGTTTTTCGCGGACTTGGGTCGCCATGCCCTTGATAACCGTGAGCGGGGTGCGAAACTCGTGCGAAATATTGGTAAAAAATCGGGTCTTGAATTGGTCCAGCTCTTCCAGGTAGCGCGCCTTTTCATCGGTTTCTTTTAGCTGCTGCTCTGTAATCGGTAGTTGCTCAAGTGCTGCCCGGCCCACGCGCAATTGTTCTAATTCCTCAAAGGCTTTTTCTACCGTGGCCTTGAGGTCTGGGATATCAATGGGCTTGTTTAGGAAGTCAAATGCCCCACGGTTCATGGCAGCCCGGATATTGCCCATGTTGCCATAGGCAGTTACCATGATGATCTTTACCTGGTACTGCTGTTCGCGGATCAGGCCCATCAAGGTCAGGCCATCCATCTCCGGCATGTTGATGTCGCAAAGGATGATGTCTATGCCTCCTTCCTGCTCCAGGCATTCTAGGGCTTGCTTGCCACTCAGGGTAAAATGGAATTCGTACTGCTTCTTTCGAATTTCCTTGCGGAAACGAAGGCGAATCATCTCTTCCATCTGGGCTTCATCATCTACGACAAGAACCTTAATTGGCATTCAAAAAAGCGTATTATTCGGTCGTCTGAAAATGAATAAGGTGGTGTTTAGGATCAGGAAAAAATAAGGTTTCGATTTGGCGTAGAGATTTTGAGAATGGTCAAGGCAAAAAATGTGAGAATAGCGAGCTATTTGAGCATTTTTTAACGCAGAGCAGGCTCAAAAGATCAAGTCAAAACAGCCATATTATTTTTTGACTGATCCTTAATTGCTAGTTACCCATAATATGGGAAAAAGAAAACGAAAATCGGGGAGGAATTGCTGGAGGGGAAATTGTACTTAATTTCTTCTTCCACGACGTAAAAACCAAGTACTTCGAATACGAAGGCTTCATTAAAGTTGGAAGCCTACCCTAGCGGAGAATTGCCAGTTTCTGTTGGCTGACCAACTGATTGCCCTGCCAAAGTAAAACAAGGTAGAGTCCTTCAGATAACGTGCTGATATCAGGCTGCCAGGTTCCTTGGGGGTTTGTCAACATCTTTTGGCGGATGGTGCGGCCCTGTGTATCGTAGAGTACCAGGGATCCCACAGGCACGGGTAAGACATAGGCTATGTTTACCCGGCTAGCACTAGGATTCGGGTAAATTCGTAGTCTGATTGAAGAGAAAGCCGTACTAATTCCAACTGATTGAGATTGTGTCACGATTACGGTGTCACACAGGCTATCGCTCCCGCACAGGCCCAAAGCTCGTAAGCACACTTCATAGCTACCCGCTTGTGCATAGGTGTGGGTAGGTGATACGGACATGCTACTGTTGCCATCCCCAAAGGTCCAGAACAGCGAATCATAGCTGGTACTCGCAGCCCCATTAAAGGCCACTTGCAAAAAGCTATCCTGAGCAGTAAAACTTGCTACCGGAGGGGTACAGACCGTCAAGGTGAGGCATAAACTATCGCTGCCACAGGCATTGAAAACTTGTACGCAGGCCGTGTAGGTGCCTGCTTGTGCATACCCGTGCTGAGGATTGACTGCTGTGCTGCTATTGCCATCACCAAAGGTCCAGATGAGGGAATCATAATTGGTGACACCTGTAAACAGAAACGGTACTGTCAGGCTGGTGCTGTCATAATTCGTCGAGGCATCTGCCACAGGGTTGGTACACAGCGCACAGTCATTCGAGCCATACTTTGCCATAAAGAAGTCGAAATTGCCACCGTAGCCATTGAGGGTGTCAGAACTGACAAACAGCTCTCCACTCCCATCCATCCGCCCACCAAAGTAGAAATTCCCCCTAGTATCGGCCGTGAGGCCTGTAGCGAAATCACCTGCACCGAACGTACCCGGCAAACGGGTCATACCTATTCCGGTTCCTGTTGCTGCATCAAAACGTGCTAAAAATGGATCGTATCCGTAGTTGGAAGGAGAAGACAGGGTGTCTCCTGCCCAGATCATTAAAGAAGGGAAACTTCCCCCAACGACGACTTCAGCTGTTCCATGCTTGGGCTCATAAAGGGCAATACTTCCATTAAATGTATTGGCATCCACCCCTGCACTGTTGATCCAAACGTTATTGCCTGTACTATCCAATACCACCACTGCAGGAAGGAGATCGATTGAAGGCTCTACAAAATTGATGAACTGATGGTTATTGAAAGTGTCCAAGTGGGAAAAGCCTCCCACGAGGTAAACATTGCCCTTTTGATCGATTTGGGGATTTCCTTTGAAGCCAAAGGCATTGGCACTTGGGTCATTCTGCCTAGCCCACAGAAACTGTCCTGTGCTATCAAATGCGCCCACATAGTTACTACCGACAATTTGTTGACTTCCAAGAGAAGGGGACGGCTGACTTCTCAGGTATTGGTCACATACATAAAATCTCCCGGAGACATGATCACGCGCAAAGTAGCGGGGAATCTCTGTCTCCCAAAGGCCATTGGCACCAAAATTATCAATTGCCAGTTCAGTAGCTCTTAAAAGGTTCCCAAGTGGGTCATAACGCAATACGTAAGTACCAGCGCTGCTAATGGCAATTCCGCTATTATCACTGAGCAGCCCAGGCGTTAATTGGCAATACCAATAAACCTCTCCATCAGGGGATACAGACAGGTTGGTGAGGGTACTGATTCGTATCCTCCCTGAAGGAGGTGAGCTGATCGTGTCAGTCTCTGGTAACCTGATCCACTGATAGGTGCCACTTGTATCATATTTGATGAGTGCGTGTCGTTTGTGAGCTTCAAATACGGTGGTATCAACATCTATGCTAGCTTGGTTGTCAGGGGTAATCATTGCCAATGCCACCGCCCAATACACGCCTCCCTGATCATCGGTAGCTACAGCTCTGCCCCTCGCGATAGAGCCCGCAGCAACGGCCACAGATTTAGACCAGCGAAAGTTCCCTTGACAATCATAGCTCACCAGCACAGAACCTGAACCATAGCTATTGATAGAGGTAAAACTATCTGCTCGAACTCCTCCTATGAAACGAGGGAAACTCTGTAAATCAGAGGTAAAATAAACATTTCCATGTGGATCAGTCGACATGTCCACCACTTCTTCCCTAGGATTGAAGCTAAGTGTGCTGATACTTCCTCCGTGTATTCCCCACTGCCAGGATTGAGCAAAAAGAGAGAAATTCAAAAATAACAAGCAGCCGAGGATAAAGTGGAAAGGTTTCATAGTCAATAAAGATAGATGAAACCTGTATGGGTTACATATCTCTATTGATGAACAGGCAAAACCAGTGTTTAAGGAGCTATCAGGAATTAATTAAAGGGTGGTTTTCTGTCTTCAAAAATTGGCAATAAACGGAGTGAAGGTGCTTTTGCCTGAATGTAATTTTAAACCAAAAAGCTCACGACAAACCTTCCTATCATTTACGGTTTGCACCCCAATCCTTATTCATATCTTCCCTACCCATTCCTGTAAATAATCCCCATCCTAAGGAGAGCCCTTATCGCCAGATAGGTGACGTCAATTTCATGAGGCTTGTAGCCAAAATTGGCTTTCCCCGGGAACTTATGGTGGTTGTTGTGGTACCCTTCGCCCATCATCAGCCAATCCATTCGAAATAAATTGGTAGAGGTATTCTTCATCGAGAAATTGATAGACCCCACTTTATGAGCGAACCAATTGATGATGAGTCCTTGTATGGGAACCATTAATACAGTCAGGGGCAGGAACACAAACATCCAGGAAGCGGTAACCAACTGGGTGTAAATGAAAACATGAATCCCTACCCACATGATCCTGCTGAGGATATGGTTCCCGATTCTGTCCAGCGCGTCCCACTCCGGCAGGTCACGGGTAAAGTTTTCCTCTACGTTGATCCTTCCATACAGGATATCGTTGTAGTACAACCTCGTCTTCCAGAATAATTCGAACAGATTGCGGGAATATTTGGGAGAGTGCGGATCCAATTCGGTATCCGTATAGGCATGGTGCTGCCTGTGCATGATGCCATACACTTTAGGACTTAAGTAAGCTGCTCCGTGGAAGATATAGCACAGGATAAAAAACACTTTTTCCCATGCTTGATTCATCCGAAACATCTTATGTGACGCATACCTATGGTGAAAAAAGGTATGCAGGAATAGGGAACCGTACCAGTGGAGAAATAGGAAAATGGCAATTTTCATAAGGGGAGAACGTAGCCAAGTGAAACGTCGGAAGATGGAATATAATATTGACAGAAAGCTGGTTTAAGGGCGATAAGCAGGCTGTAGGTCCAAATATACCGATTATCTCTATCTGGCAAACGGGGAATTACTAAATAGGCAAATCCAGATAGGGGAATTGCCACAAATCTCTTCGACGGCACCCCAATATCTTTCTGATTTGTAGAGAACAGCCTGGAAGTGGGGTTCCAAATTAAGGATTATCTTTTGGGCTACAATAGCCCTTATCCATCAACCTAGACTCCTAATCTATTCCGAAAGCTTTTCGATCTGTTCTTTGGCATATCGTACGGTGTTTTCGTCGGCGTATTCGATGGTCTTTTTGTAGTAGACAATGGCATTTTCTTTATCCTCTTTCAACCTGTA
>JBCDIQ010000050.1:0-21017 GCA_039024295.1 Bacteroidota bacterium
GGTGCATTAACGTCTTCTAAGTTTTAATAACTCCATTTTGCATAAACTTTGATCGTATATTGGCTAAAAACACCCCACGATGAAACCAATTTTTTACCACCTACTAGGAGCTTTCCTTCTCCTTTGTTGCATCAGTTTTTCTCAGGCCCAAACCTATGTGGGCAAACAAAAAGACATTGACCAAATCTTGAAAAATGCGAATAGGTTCTCCACTTACCTCGTCAACCAGGAATATGGAAAGTTGGTCGCCTGCTACACAAAGGATGGAAAAATTTTCCCTAATAGGCGAAAGATCATGGGCGGTACCGATGCTTTGAATGCCTATTGGACCCTGCCTGATAGCATTAAAACTACTTATCACCAGGTCACGCCAGAAGAAATCACAATTTCCGGGAAGTATGCCTACGATTATGGGTACTATGAGGGCAAAACCGAATATGCCAGTGGCAGAAAGGCTTCCTGGAAAGGGAAATATGTCATCGTCTGGAGAAAGGAGGGCAAAGACTGGAAAATCTACCTGGACATTTGGAATGGGGTTGATGGCTAGGGCCATAGCTTAACAGGGAGTTCCCAAGAAAAAACCAGAGAAATCAAATTTCCCTGGTTTATCATTGAGTCTACTGTTTATCTGTCAATTCCCTTGATCTTCGGAAGGGTACCCCCATAAGACACCGTTTTCACGCCGTCCGATTCCAGAAAATCGTGCGGAAAGCCTAGCTCTATCTTACTGACTTCATTTAAGCGGATCATAAGTTCATCAGGAATCGGATGGTCTAGGCACCCAAGGCTATCCTGAATCTGCGACAGCTTCCTTGCGCCCACGATCGGAATGGGGGAATCTTCCTGCTGCCGCGTCCAGTTAATCGCCACTTGGGCAGGGCTGCAGCCCATTTCTTTGGCAACGGTGACGACTTCTCGGGCAATCCGATTGGAACGTTCATTTCTACGGATACTCTCGGGTTTTACCCTGCCAGGATTCTCTGCCGTATCGAGGTACTTACCGGTAAGTGCGCCACCTGCCAGCGGTGCCCAAGGGGTGACTTTCAGCCCTAGATGGTGAGCCATGGGCATCAAATCTCGCTCGGGCGTCCGTTGGATCAAACTATATTCAATTTGAAGCCCCACAAATTTGCTCCATCCCCGCAGTTCAGCCAAGGTGTTGGCCCGGGCCACAATCCAGGCGGGTGTGTCCGAGATGCCTATGTAGTGAACTTTGCCACTGCTGACCAGATCGTCCAGCCCGCGCATGACTTCTTCAATCGGCGTGGTAAAATCCCAGGCATGTAGCCAAAGGAGGTCAATGTAATCGGTGTTAAGTCGCTTGAGGCTTCCTTCCACTGATCGCATCATATTTTTTCGGTGGTTCCCGGAATGGTTTACCTCATTTAGGCGATCGTGAAGGGTGTATTTGGTTGCCACCACATATCGGTCGCGGTCATCGTGGATGAATGTTCCCAGCATTTTTTCACTCGTCCCTTCTGTATATCGGTTTGCGGTATCAAGAAAATTGCCTCCCGCTGCTACAAACGCATCAAAAATTTGCCTGCTGGTCGTTTTGTCAGCTCCCCAGCCCCATTCGGTGCCGAAAGTCATGGTGCCCAGGCACAGTTCTGATACCCGGAGGCCACTGTTGCCAAAAAGTAAGTAGTTCATGTGTGATGGAATGATTGAATAAAAACGGTTGGGAGAAGCTATCAAGTTGGGGAAAGCCCCCCACTCCATTGTGCAAATACGCAGGATTGTGCATATTGGTGCAAAAATTCTGATCTCACATGAAATTTTCGATTATTCTTTCCCTTATCGTATCTGTATTGGCTTTGGCAGGATGTGGTGATAATCCTCCTAAAAAGGAATCTCCCCGAGTAAAAGCCCAGGCCAAGGCAGAGGAAGTCTTCAATGACATTGATGACCTGAAACGGGCTACCCTCACCGAATTGGATAATACAAAGTCATATTTTGACGAGATGACAGACGGGTTTCAGAACGCCAAAATACAAGGGGACTCCTTGGGGGCCATTCCTTACAGGGATTTTTTGGGAGGAATTGAGATACTCGAGTATGAATTGGAAAACTGGGAAAATGAAATGACCGAAACTCCCGGATTTAAGGAGATGCTAGCTGGGGAAGAACCTGCCTCAGAAGGGGACGTCAACTACGACGAAGCCCGGGCGGTTCAAAAAGAGATGTTTAACCGCTTAAAAAGCATTTACGACGGACTGGTAGCTTATAGAGAATCTGCGGAACAACTGGTGGGTGCCAAGCCTTAATTGTTGAATTCCACACACCAAGGGGCATTCCCTCGGTTCATGTAGGCCGCATTGTAAAATTGAGTTCCGTTGGAAATGTACTTTCCATAAGATTCATGTACATGTCCAAAGAAATGGAGCTTCGGTTGGATTTCCTGGACGCGATTTAGCAGTTCAAGGCATCCAACGGATGCGCCACGAGCAGTTTTGTCTAAAATTCCCATTGGCGGGCTATGGGTGATAAGCACATCGGTTTCTTCCGGGATTAAATCCCAGTATTTTTTGATGGCCGAGCCCCTGTCTGCATTAAACGAAATATCCAGGAACCGTGGCACAATCGGCGAGCCCCAAAAGCGGACGCCATTCACGTTAATGCCTTCGTTTTCCAGATAAACCACACTTGATGGAATCAGTGACCGTACTGCTACAGGTTGTTGCTCCAGTACACTGTCTGTATTACCACCGATAAAGATTTTTACCGGATGCGGATGGGTTACAAACCAGTTGAGAAATTCTTCCAGGCCTCGCATGGTAGGCCCGACTCCATCACCTGCATGGATGAGCACATCCCCCTCAGGAATGATTGTTTTTCGATGAGCATGGTGAGTATCTGAAATGCAACATATTTTCATGGCGGTACGCATTAACGCCCCTTCTGGCTGTTGGTGAATGTAGCGTTTACGCAAGTATTATAAGAGGGGTATGACCCCATTTTATGCTCCGACTGACCCCAATCTCAATAGAATTTTGCCCGCTTTTCAAGGTTTGTATCCTGACCGCTTAAACACCCCTTCATAATCCGTGATTCGAATCAGGCTATCTAGCCTAATATCAGGGTTCCTTTCGCGAAATGCTTCAACAATCTTCCACCCTGTAAACATGCCCAGCCTGGGGGCTGACTCCCTGGAAATCCGCCGGGTAAAGGGGGCTTCTCCCAAGTAATCCCGGTGCAATACATAACCCTTCCCATACAAGTCTGGAGACAGTTCGATGAAGACATTTTTCTCATGCACCTCAGCCCATTCCATCGCAGAGGTGGTATAAAACAGTTTCATCGAATCTGGGGTATTTGGCAAGAGTTCATCCACTACTTCCTGACGAATACCTGCGTGAACCATTTTTTCTATCAATGAGGCCCGGGGAGGGAGAAGGCCAGTAGGCACCAGCCCAAAAGCAAACTCATGGGCCATGTTGCATTCCATATAGGCTGGGGAGAATCGTTTTCTCAGATACCCTGGCAGGGTGGGGGAGAGGTATCGATAATCAGGCCCTAAATAATAATGAAGCCCCAAACTGAGGTAACCTGGTGCGGCAAAAGTTTGATCTACCTGATCCAGGCGCATGGCTGGGGTATATCCATTTACATGGGTCCGAATCTCAGGAAGCTCCAGGTCGGGAAAGTGCAGGTGAACCCGTTTCAGGAGTGGAGTGATGGCAGATTCTATGGCCGCGTCAGTGGGAAAAACTTGTTGAACCGTATCAAGTAAGGCAAGCAAAAGGCTGTCTGCCAGAACGGGGCCAAATTTTAAAGCAATCAGCGTGTCGATTAGGTTCTCGGGGATGGGACCCCGTTGGGCTTCCACCATTTCTAGCCCGGTGAAATAAAATAGAAACTCCCGTTCGTCAGCTAAATGATGTTGGTAGGCTTCGAAGTAATTGGAGTCGGGACTTTGCTGGATTTCTTTGGCAGCGGCCAGCATTTTCTGGTCCAGCCGTACAAGGTTCCATGCTATCTGAACATCTGCAATATCTGAGTTTGGATCGGTTTTGCAGGAATTCAGCAATAAGGCGAGGCCTCCAATCAATGTTAAGAGAAAAATTTGCGAGATCTTGGACATCAAAACTGGCAGGATAGATTTGTTGAGGCGGAAATAAGTATGGCTAAGTCGAAATTAAAAACCTTAGCCCCTAAATAAATTACACCCTTAGGGAATGTTAGAAGAGATTGTACAATTCCAACGCTCTCAAGCTTGGACTAATTGCAAATCTGAACATCTTGCTGTTACTTTAGCCCCTACAACTTTCAACCCTTGATAAACCTGCATTCATCATGAAAAATATCTTATTAACTGTATTTGCCATTTTGATCATCTTGCCCCTTTCTGCCCAGGAAGGAGCAAAAATAGGCTTTCGCATTTCCCCTTTGATTTCCTTCGGGACCATCATTGATGACAGTACCCAGAACCGTCTGGATATTGGGCAAGGGTCAAAGATAGGGTTCGGATTCGGCGTAGTCGGAAGCTATGGGTTCACAGAAAATTATGGCATCCATACTGGCCTGAACATTGTTTACAGGGGATTTACCTCAGATCAAGGAGGCTTTTCAAGTCGCTTTCGTTACACAACTGTTGAAATTCCAGTTGCCTTAAAGCTTCGTTCAAATGCAATTAATGGCGGTAACATTCATGTAAAAGGTATTTTTGGCGGCAGTATAGACCTAAATGTGGGGTTCAAAGGGGTTACCGAGGTGAGTGGAACGGAAACCGAGACCCGAAGCACAGATAACATTAACCTGTTTAACGCTTCCTTTATTGCAGGTGGCGGTATTGATTATATCTTGGATGGAGTCGGTATGTTTGATGTGGTCGTTATGTACCACAACGGCCTGTTAAACGCCAATGATAAAGAGGATGGGCTGGTAAATACCATCGTGCGATTGAACTACATCTCATTGGACTTGGGCTACTACTTCTAAATTACAGATGTACCTCAAAGTGTTCTTCCTCAATAGGGGAAAAGTACTTGTTGATTGTCCTACTATTGAATGAACGAAAAAGAAGGACATATAGACAATTGGGCGTTGCTTGCGCGGCATTTTTCAGGTGAAACCACACCGGAAGAAGAAACCCGTGTGACAGCATGGCGTGAGGCATCGGAGGAGCAGGCAGAACAGTATCTCCAAGCTCAAAAGTTGTGGGCTGAATCAGCCCAATTCTCACAGAACCTTAACATAAATGTAGATGCTGCTTGGGAGAATGTTTCCGCCAGGATTGCTCCCAAGACAGTTGCTTTTATTCCCGGAAGTTGGTTGGCTGTTGCAGCAGCAGTTGTCCTGCTCATAGTAGCAGGTATCTATTTCTTGAACCCATCAAGTCCCGCAGATCGGGTCATTCTGGCTGATGCAGACTTGGAATTGGAAATGCCCGATGGAAGTACTGTTTGGCTTGCAGCAGGCAGTGAATTAACTTATCCTGAAGCGTTTGGTGAAAATCGGAAGGTGAAACTAAAAGGAACAGCTTACTTTGAAGTGTCCGCTGATAAGGAGCATCCGTTTTTTGTCAAGACCCCCAATTCGGAAGTTAGGGTTGTTGGGACCGCATTCAGCCTGGAAGATGAAGCTGCTGCGGACAGGGTAAAATTACAGGTAACCGAGGGAAAGGTGCGGTTCTGTCCTAACAAATGTGGCAAAGCAGAGGAAGAAGGCGAACTGGTAGAGCGAGGGGAAGAGGCCTTTGTGGATAAGGAAGAACCTGTGGTGATTAAGCGAAAAGCCTCAAGCTTAAATGCAAACTCCTGGCAAAGTAAGCAGCTTTATTTCAAAAATACCCCGCTCAAAAGAGTCGTAAAGGATATTTCTCGCCATTTTAACAGAGAA
Source organism: Bacteroidota bacterium (assembly GCA_039024295.1). Classification (GTDB taxonomy): domain Bacteria; phylum Bacteroidota; class Bacteroidia; order J057; family J057; genus JBCDIQ01. The sequence goes on from JBCDIQ010000050.1 coordinate 5,842, forward strand.
ATAGCCCTGCGCCCCAGTGTAAACAGCCAGCGCCCCTACTCAGGTACCCTGGCTGCCGAAAAGCTCATGGAAGTGCTGGAAGTGATCCAGGAAGTAAACCGACTCAAGTTGGAAAACACTTCCGGGGATACCCTATGGCTGGCTCCGCGATAGCGATTTATTTTTGGATTCATCTTTAGCAGAAACCTTCCAAATATTGTGACATGAGAAGGAAATGGTCATGTAGACAAATGGTAGAAGGACTGTTTGTTTGTATGTGGCTATTGGTGGGGGTTCAGGCATTTGGGCAAGACCTGCTGCGAAAAGAAATCACCCTCCAAGCAGAAAAAGCTTCCTTGGGAGAGATTTTGGAACAAGTTTCCCAAAAATCTGGCCTGCTCATTTCTTACAGTCCAGCAGATCTGCCGCAAGAATCGGTTTCTTTTCCTGCAAGCACTGCAAGTATTGCTACACACCTGGACCGAATCCTCTCTCCCTACCGGCTTTCCTACAAGGTCATTGGGAAACAGGTGGCCATTTACAAACTTCCAAGGCTATACACCTTAAGTGGCTATGTGATTGATGGAGAAAGCGGTGAACGCTTGATCAGCGCACAGGTGTATGATGAGCATAGCAAAAGGGGCGTTTTTACAAACGGATTTGGTTTTTTTAGCCTGGATCTGCCTGGGGATAGCATTTCTTTGGTGGTAGCTTACACAACTTATAAAAGCAAACAGCTTAAGTTTTTCCACAAAAATAATAGGCAGCTCTCTGTAGAGTTAGAACCTGATTTTGAACTGGATGCGGTAGAAATAAAGGCAATCGAGGCGGAAGGACCCCATAAGCAGGTGCAAATGAGTTTGGTTTCCGCCCCGGTAAGTCAGCTTCAGGCACTGCCTGTGGTGCTGGGTGAGGCGGATGTCCTAAAGGCTCTGGGAACTTTTCCGGGAATACAGTCTGCCGGAGAGGGATCGGCCAATTTATTGGTAAGAGGAGGAAGTCCAGATCAGAACCTGATCTTGCTGGATGATGCGCCCATTTATTTTGTCAGCCACCTAGGAGGCTTGTTTTCTGTGTTCAATGGGAGTGCTGTTAGCGATATTCAGCTGGTAAAAGGAGGGTTCCCAGCTAAATATGGAGGCAGGCTGTCCTCTGTTATTGATGTCCGGACCCGGGAAGGGAACATGCGGGAAATTACCGGAGAGGCAGATATCAGCTTGATTGCTGCTCGTGCTTCCATTGAAGGGCCCATCAAAAAAGATCGCAGTTCATTTTTTCTGTCATTTCGGAGGTCCTACTTTGACATTTTCTCCAACACGCTTACCAGATTAGCTTCCGATGGCAATTCTGCATTTGGGTATCACTTCTACGACTTGAATGCCAAAGTGAATTTTTTGTTGAATGAAAATAACAGGCTGCACATAAGCATGTACCTCGGGGATGATCGGACCAACATTGGGGTAGATGAAACCTTTGCAAACCAAGGAGAATTGCTCACCTATCAATTGGGAACAAAAATCAACTGGGGCAATCAACTTTTTTCGGTGCGGTGGAACCATTTGTACTCACCCAAGGTATTTGCAAACCTTCGACTTACCCTTTCCAACTATCGGTTTGAAATCAAATCGGATTACTTTTCCCGAATCACCGAAATGGAAGATACCGTTTCTTTTAAGGGAGTAGAATCCTATGATTCTGGTATCTCGGATTTGGCCCTTCAATATGATGTGAATTGGTATAAAAATGGACGTCACACGATCAACCTAGGCATCAACCTAACAGTACATAATTTTCGTCCGGGGCTCTCCTCCTTCAACCTCACTTTTCAGGATTCAACCGAGCGTGATACGGTCTTTGGGGCAAGCCAACTACCAGGGGCGGACCTGTTTCTGTATTATGAAAACGAATGGAAAGTATCAGACAGGCTGACCTTGAGGTTGGGTGCGCATGCTTCCTCTTATACAGTTCAGGATACGGCATTTGGATCCATTCAGCCACGGTTGTCAGCAAGGTACACCATCGGGAAAAACTGGGCATTGAAAGCTTCATTTGTTCGGATGATGCAGTTCATTCATCTGTTATCTAGTACTGATGCGGGCTTGCCCACCGATTTGTGGGTTCCCTCGACCACACGAGTTCCTCCTCAGCGGTCCTGGCAAGTTGCAGCAGGTGTGGCTGGCAGAATTAAAGGAGGATTTGAGGTGTCATTGGAGGGCTATTACAAACGGATGCGGGGCCTGATCGCCTATGAAGAAGGGGCCAATTTGTTAGGAGATACCCAAGCTTGGGAAGATCGTGTGGTAACTGGTGGAGAAGGCTGGGCCTATGGCGTAGAATTCCTGGTCCAAAAAAAGTCAGGAAAAACAACAGGCTGGTTGGGGTATACCCTGGCCTGGAACCAGAGAAAGTTCTCAAATTTGAATGAAGGGAAGCTGTTTCCCTTCAGGTATGACCGTAGGCATGACCTTAACCTTGTGGTGAGCCATAGATTTTCAGAGAAGATTCATCTGGCAGCCAATTGGACCTATGGCAGTGGCCACGCACTTTCTTTGGCGACAGGCACTTATAATTCTGCGTTCTCAGAAGACGGGGTTGTATTTCCAACTGGAACTTTCATTCGGTCTGATCCGCTGCAAAATATTAGCCTATATGAAGGAGGTCGAAATGGGTTTCGAATGAGGGCCGTTCACCGGTTGGATGCCAGTCTTTCCTTCGACAAGAAAAAAAAATGGGGAGAGCGTTCCTGGATTCTTCAAGTGTATAACCTGTACAATCGAGCAAATCCGTTTTTTTACTTTTTTGATCCTGATTTTGATAATCCACTTGCTGATGGGACCGTTCCTTTGACCTTGAAACAGTTCAGTCTGTTTCCGATCTTGCCGTCAGTAAGTTATCATGTCAAATTTTGAAGGGATTTAAGCAAGCATTCTATTTGGTCTTAACGCTGATGATGCTATCAGGGTGTCAACAAATTGTGGAAGTTGACCTGCCGCCGCATGAGCCTCAGTTGGTGGTGAATGCGCTTATGACTGCAGGTAAACAGGCAAGGGTAGTGGTAAGCAAGAGTAGGGGGGTAACAGGTAGGGATACCTCTTTTTCATGGATAAGTGATGCAGAGGTGCAGATTAATGTCGGAGGCTCTCCTTGGGAAGCCCTTGCCTACATCGACTCATTTGAAACAGATTCGGACGGGCAGACCCTTTTTTTTCCTGGCTATTACAGCAAAAAGGAAGTGCCATTTGGGGATGAAATTGAGATAAATGTCACCGCTGACCTTGGGGAAGCCAGGTCACGTATGACCATTCCGCCGCAGCTGTCTGCTACCGTTGATACGTTTCAATTAGATGTATTGCGGGATGCTTCCAATTTGTTTCAGTCGTTGATAAGAATCAAGCTCGAAAACCCGCCGGAATTGTCCTATTATGAGCTTATTGCTACCCTATGGTACAGGATAGATGGGGTGGACAGCTTGTTGAAAGAATCTATGTCGTTCAGTTCCCAATTGGGATTTACGCCTTTTGATGGGAATACCTCAATCCTGTTGACCAATGAACTGCTCAATGGAGAAGTGGCGTCGGTTTCCCTAATATGTTTCACCCCATTTCGGGCTACAACCACGGTTATTCGTCCTCAACCTGATCGGCTTGTGCTGGAGATTAGAACGTGCAGCCCGGAATATTACAATTACCTCACTTCTTACCAGGAGCATATTGGAAGTCAGGTAGCAGGCTTTAGCCTTTTTACCACAGAACCACTTCCGATGTACAACAACATAGAAGGAGGATTGGGGATTCTGGCAGGATATAGCACTCGGTTTGATACCCTCATGCTGCAGTGATCGTTCAGGGGAGGTCTTTGACGTCCAGCAATCCCAGACGGATCCCTTTTATGATAATTCCAGCTGTATTTCTGGCCCCCAGCTTGTTTCTCAAGGATTTTCTGTGGTCATCAGCGGTAAATTGGGTGATGTTCAGCTCCCGGGCAATTTCAGAACTTTTTAACCCCCTGGCAACGTGAAATAGGATTTCCTGCTCACGTTCCGTGATTAGCGGTGGAATTGGTGCACCTACATCACTGGTAAAAGGCTTTAGAATTTTTTTTATGTCCTGACCGTAATAGGTGCCACCTTCAACCACGGAAAAAATGGCCTTGGCCATCTCTTCACCATTAGCTGATTTCGATAAATAACCGGTGGCACCACACACCATCGCCTGTCGGATATACTCCAGCTCACTATGAACAGATAAAATAATGAACTCGACACCCAAAGGGGATTCAACCACTTTTTTGGAAAGATGGATACCCTTTCCATCAGGGAAGTCAATATCAAGCAGAACTACGTGGGGCCGTAATTCCGAGATAAGGGTTTCTGTTTCATGTATAGTGCCTGATTCTCCAATAATTTCAATTTGGGAGTAGGGCTGAAGGATAGCACGGTTTCCCGCCCGGATGCTGGGGTGGTCATCTGCAATCAATACGCGGATTTGAAGAAGATCAGCCATTTCTCTTGGGGACATCTAAAACAGAAAGGGTGCCTTGCCCTGGTGAAGAGGTGAGGTTAATGGAGCCTCCTATGTTGCTGGCCCTTTGTTGGATGTTATGCAACCCCTGTCCATTTTCGTTGGCATGGACTGTTTCGAATCCAGTTCCGTCATCTTTCACCACCAAGACCAGGTTGCTACCACTTTCTTCAAGGGTCATTTCAATTGTATGCGGGTTGGCATGTTTTAGGGAATTATTGACCAGTTCGCGGGCTATCCATAGAATTCCACGCTCGGTTTTTGAAGAGATATCCGAGATTTCAAAGGGTGCTTTGAGGGATCCCTCTGCCTTGCCTGTACTGTCGATGACATCAGCTAAGGCTCTTAGGGCGGCCACCAGCCCAAAATCCTTTAAAACCCCTGAGGATAAATCGCGTGCTATGTTGCGCATTTCTAAACTTGCCTGATGAATTACCTCTTTTCCAGTCCGAATAGCCTCAATCTCACTTGAGTTTAATTGTCGGGTTACCTTCTCGTCGTCAAGCTTATCGAATTGTGCGCCCACAGCGGTGAAAAGAATGCCCAGTTGATCATGAAGCTCTTTTCCAATTCGTTCCTGTTCCGTTTCTCGGGCTTCCGATTCTGCTTCCAATAAATTTGCTTCATGCCTTGCAAGAAGTCTTTCAGTTTGTTCAGCATGTAGTTCCTTTTCTTTTGTTATCAGGAGCTTGTTTGTCCGTTCCCGAAAGAAAAAAAAGGTAATTCCTGCAAATAGGGAGATACCAATCACCCAAAGCCAGGATTCCAATCGGTTATTCTTTAACTTTTCCTGGGTGATAAGCAGTTCTTTTTGGGAGAGGAGCAATTCTTTTTGGGCACTTTCATACCTCGTATCAAGTTGTTGTTTCGCCTGTTCTTTTTCTTGCTGGGAAAGGGTGTCCTTTAACACCAGGTACTCCTGTAGCATGCCATAAGCCTGCTCCCAATCTCCTTCCTCCTTGAGCATTTCTGCTTGGTTGAACGTTATTTTGATCCTATCCAGCAGGAAGGCATTTTGTGTAAAGTGATAGTAATGGTCTGAAGAATCTCTATTGCCCGCCTTTGAAAATGCCGTTGCTAAATTTCCATAAAGATTTATGCGGTAAGAAATAGGCAGTATGGCATCATAGGTTTGTAATACCCTCCGATAAACGTCAATGGCGGCCTGATAGTCTCCTGTTTTCATGTATACATTTCCCTTTCCAGATTCTGCGATAGCTTTACGATAGTAATCTTGGTTTGCCTCCAGTTTTTGTGCGGCCGTTTGGTAATACCACAATGCGCTATCAGGAACTTGAAGTTCATTAAGTGCATTGGCATAACCTACCATGTTAATGCCAAGGCTTTCACCATAATCACCCGTGGAAAGGTTCATTGCGCGCTTATAATACTTCTTGCTGATGTGGTAGTCCGAATTTTCCAGGTAGAATTCTCCCAGCTGTCCATATACATTTAGCAGGGCAGTTGTATTCTTGGTCTTTAGCCCAAAATCCAGGGCTTTGTTCAGGTAATGAACTGCAGAATCTGTTTTGCCCATTTTATTGAAACACCTGGAGATCCATGATGTCACCTGGGCAATTTTCGCCCCCTTTCGGGTTTGGTTGTAATAGGCCAATGTTGCTTTAAATTTTGTAACTGCCTCATTCAGTTTTGCGGCCTGATGAAGTATAATTCCCTGGTAGTAATAGGCTTTAGCTTCCTGTTCTTCGAGGCTATCTTGCTGCGCCATTTGTATGACACCCTCCGTAAAAACCCACGCAGAGTCAGGAAGGTAGGCATACAGATAAAAAACCTTCTCAAGAATAAGGTTTAGCTGATCTTTTTTCTGGGGGGTGTGGGTGATGGCTCGATCTAGATTTAGAATCTTAGTTCGATTTTTCTCAGGAAGCTTTTGGGCATTAAGGGGGAAAGTGGGAATAGCCAGGAGAAATATGAATGTGAAACTACGGAAGCCGCAGGGGTAGAAAGGAGGAAGAATTGGGTTCATCGGTCGTGTGTGTTTCCCTAATAGTTCAAAATAAGTAGTAAAGTTCTTGCTTAATTCAAGTTTGTGAGCAAGCTACCTGCAGGATTAGGAGGAGGTAAGTAACTCTGGACTTAAGCTAAATGTAAAAATAACCACTTCCAGAAGAGTTCACAAGCTGTGGAAAAACTATCTTGAGAATTTATTTTGATCTATTGAAAAACTTAAATACTTTCATGTAAGGAAAAGTTTCAGCCGCCGCAACACTTTTTTTCTCGCCTAGCAGTTACCTTTCCCACTTACTCTTGCATAAAGTACCGACGAATTTTCTAAGGCATTCTCCAAGAATGGCCTTCAAGATACCTTTTACCTAATTAACCCCCTTCATACCATGGCAGAGGTCATATTACCTGGTACGTATATTACTGTCCGCGACGAAGCCCTGATCAGCGCAGGTCGAGTAGTTACAGGCAACATCGGCATTGTCGGAACCGCTTCTAAAGGGCCACTAAATGAAGTGAAAATCCTTGGTAGCTTCACAGAAGCTAAAGAAATGTTTGGAGAAAGTGACGCTTGGATAGATGGGAACAGCAATGAGCTTACCATGATTCGAGCACTTGAGCAGGTATACAACAACGGTGGTCGAACCGTATATGCAGTGCGTACGGCGAGTGGAACTGCTACCAATGCTGCCTACCAAACGGTTGATGACCTTGCAGCAAACCTTACCCGCCTGGAAGCTGTCACCCCTGGAACCTGGGGAAATCAGATTAAAATTGAAATTATCCCCGCCGAACAACCAGCCTTGGTAACGGAAGAATTAGCTGGTGATGCCACCAGCCTCAACCGATCTAATGTGGTCGCAAGTAGTGGTTTGAATAGCATCAGCCTGCGTCAGCAAAGTACTGGGCAGATTCTGCGATATAATTTGGTGTATAATGCAGCTCCAGATAATGCACAACCACAAGTGGGAATTGATACCACTACAGGTGCTTTGACATTTACCACCTTGGTAGGATTTGCTCCTATAGCAGCAGATACGATCATCGCCAGTTATGAGGTACCAGTTGCAAATGCGCGCAAAGTCACCCTGGCCTACCAAACTCAGAAAGAAACTTATACGGTTGCGGATGCCTCTCATCTTGCTGAACAGGTAAACCAGGATTCAAATCTGGTGGGTACGGATCCTTCAGATGAAACTGGGTTTTATAACCAATTGCCTGCCGTTACAGCCTTGGAAGTGTTGTTTGGTACCGGGTTGGACGGCCATTCTGCAGGCTCTAATGGTGCGGATGCTGATGCTACTGCCTACCAAACAAGCTTGGCATTTTTGGAAAATGACCTGGTGAACATTGTCTCACTCGCAGGACAGGATGTTTCCAACAACCTTATGGTGAATAACTTGATGGCTCACCTCAATACGACTGCTGAAAATAAACGAGAAAGAATCGGATTGATGGGAAGCAGTTCCTCAACAGATCCGAACACCATTGCGGGGCATAACCTTAATTCAGAAAGGCTCATTTTCGTGGGGCCAGGAATCAAAGTAGGCCCAAAAGAGGTGCTTACCGGAGCTTATACCGCTGCCGCTGTAGCTGGGTTAATTTCCTCTCTTCAGGTCCAGGCAAGCCCCACTAACAAAGTATTGACCATTCCCGGACTTTCAGTTGAATTCAGTTCTTCTCAGTTGGAAAAATTGGTGCTAAACCGAGTCCTGGCTGTAGAGAAACGAGAGGGCTTTCGGGTGGTAAAAGGTATCACCACCGCCACCAATTCCGCCTGGCACCAGATCACCACCCGCAGGATAGTAGATTTTGCTATTTATGGCGTCCGCTCAGCCTGTAACCCCTATATCGGTAAGCTCAACAATGAGCGTGTACGTGGTGCAATGAAAGCAACACTGGATGCATTTCTCACCCGGATGGTGAACAATGAAGCCTTGGTAAGCTACGAACTCAGCGTTTCGGCTACCCGTGCCCAGGAAATCGCAGGTGAAGCCATTGTGACCATGACCGTTAGGCCTACCTTTAGCATCGACTTCATCAAGGTGACCATGTACCTAGAATGAGTACCCAGTTTTTCCCGCTTCGCGGGATTTCGCTTCGCTCAACAGTTTTCTATAACCTTTTACTGAGCACCGTAAACTGTGAACCGAAAACCTAAAACCTAACTGCTTTTCCCCAATACCCAACGCCTATAACCTTTTTTCCCATGCCAAATGTGAATGTATTTCGCGGTTCGGACGCAAGTCTTGTCCTCGCTGTTGACGATAGTGCTACCGTGGAAGGTGGCCTCGCTGATGGACTTATCAGCGAATATGAATTTTCCAACGTTGTGGGTCGCCTCACGAACGTAACCGTTCAGGTAGAAAATGAGCTTCGCCCTTTTCATGAGATAGGAAAGCGGTTCGCTGCTGAGTTGAGACCGGGAAATATCAATGTATTCGGCTCTGCTGATCGTGCGCATATCAATGGTGCCTTGTTGAAATTGTTGCTTGGTGATGGGGCGACTTCCCCCCCTCCAACCGGAACCATTCCCCAGCCATCTTTCAACATGGTGATCAATATGACCAATCCCGCGGTGCCTGAAAACAGCAGTACGGTGACCATTTTTGGGGTGAAATTCGAAAGCTGGGGGTTCACCCTGCCTGAGGATGATTTTGTCATGGAATCGGTCAGTTTTCGAGCCATCAGAATTGGAACGGAGGAGACAGGCTAATGAATCTAGTTTACAGTTTTCGGTGATCAGTGGACAGTTTTTCCCGCTTCGATCAACAGTTTCCTGGAACTTTTTACCGAGAACCGTTAACTGACAACCGAAAACTGAAAATCTGAAACCTAACACCTAAAGGCTAATCCCTAACACCTATTTTCATGCATCCCCTTACTGCAGATGACCTTCTTTCCGGTGCTGCTGCCACCTATGAGGTGGTGGTTCCCCCAGAGGTATTAAAACCTGGGCAAGAAGCCGGAGGGAATGGCCAAGGATACACCGTTACCCTCCGCCCGATCACCATTGGGAGTTTTCAGCTTATCACCAAGGCTGCTCGCCAGGACCCTGGCCTGATGCCGTTGCTGATGATCAAGGAATCCCTAGTGAATCCCGAGATGAGCCTTGCGCAGGTCCGAAAGATGCACATGGGATTAGTGGAATTCCTTATTCAGCATATACGTCGAATCAGCGGCCTCTCTGAAAAAAAAAGCCTTTAAGTGAGCTGCCTGCAAGCCCCGTAGTGAAAGCCAGCTTCGAATTGGCAAAAGCCTTTGGCTGGACTCCTGAACAAGTTCAACGCCTGACAATGGCCCAAATCTCATTATACCTGGAAATGCTCCACCAAGATGAATCCTCCTGAACCCTCATATCGCGACCAATTAACCGCTCTGGGAATTTCCCTTGTGGCTGAATCAGGAATTTATGGATTTTCTGGTGCAGATGTTCTGTTGGCAGATGCTGATGTATCTTTAGAGGAGGTCAGTGGGCTATTGAGTGAGTTGGAAAACTGGGAAGAGGAGGTGTTTGGGAAATTCGATTTATTGATAGCGCAATTGACGGCTGGGGTCCCTGGGGGCATAGAACCTTCGACAACGGACGGCCCCTCATCAGAAGGAGAAATAGCCTCACCTCAGAAAAGTAGTTTCCCTCAAACCACTTTCCATTCTGAAAAAAAGGAGGGATTTACAGGAGATAATCATCCGAGTTCAGTCATAAAAAGAGTTCGCCAAGAGTGGGGAATTACTGAAGGTTATTTGAATACTAGAAGAAAGCAAACAGAAAAGCAGGAGGGAGAGACCATATTGAAAGCCAATTCATTTGTTAAGCCCCAAGATTCTTCCTCATTCGATTCCTATCCTTCTGATGAAAAGCTTGAGAAGGCACCAATTCCTGCTCCTTCCTTTGCTGCGAAAACGCTAGCATTTGAAAATGAGAAAGTTGACCTTTCAGAAAAAACAGACTCGCAGGGCATCGAAAAAAGGTTGCCAGAATCCCTCAATTCTGAAAAGGAGTTGTTCCCGGACATCCAAATTGGAGCCAGTCTAACCGGCAATCCAACGACTTTCCAGCAAGTAAAAGGTCTGCAAGCATTTGCAGATTTTATTTCAGAGCAGACCTCGTCTCAAAAAACCTCGACAGGGTTCCAAACCCTGTCGAGGTTAGAAACCGAAACCCTGTCAAGGTTGGGTGAAAAGGATTTGTCAGATAAACAAACCTTGACAGGGTTCCAACCCCCGCCAAGGTTAGAATCCGAACCCCTATCAAGGTTAGAACAGCAGGCACTTCCCAGCATTCAGCCTGACGATTCTAAGCATACATTCCTGACCTCGGAGAACTCCCAATCTTCATCTTCTTTACCAGATCCGGAATTAGACCTCGATGAAGTATGGGACGAATTCACCAAACGGATAGAAGCCGAATACCGCCGTTTCTACGGCAGCTAACAAGCTACTATTTAACTCCCAATACCTAATACCTAAAGATGCCCATAGAACTCGCCGGAATATCACTCAATCGAATTTACCGACTTCAAACCCAGGAATCGGCAGACTTTGTTGCCCATCGGGTGCCGGGCCTGGAAGGCAACCTTACCCAGGACATGGGCAGGGCTTCGGTAAAGATTGAGGTAGCAGGGATCTTCTATGGAGAAGAGGCGGAGACAGATATGGAGGCCCTTCGGGATGTCTATAAGGCACGTGAACCGGTTGACTTCTTGGCAGATATCGTAGGGCAGGCTTACTTCTCGCGGGTAATTCTTGAAGGATTTGAGGTAGACCAACAGGCCAATGAACCCGGGCAGTTTTCCTATCGGTTGCTATTGGCAGAATATGTGCCTCCGCCCGTTCCGGCAACGCCCGGTTTGGAAGAAGTAGACGCAGCAATTTTAGACGAAGCCCAAAATTTCATGGACATAGCAGATTTACCCGCGACACTTGCCCTTCCCGAATTTTCCGATCCTACTGAACCCTTGAGTGGTATCCTGGACGGAGCTGAAGGTACTCTTTCAGGTCTTGATGGGGTCTCGGGAAGTCTGCTTGATTTATTTGGTACTTAGTCCCTGCACCCAAGCTTGACAGGGTTCTAAAACCTGTCAAGGTTATAACCCGAAAACCTAACCCCCATCACCTAAAACCTAACTCCCCCAATGCCCACCATTTTTGAACAAATCGATACTTCACTCGCCGGAATTGATCTGGATGTGTCTGTATCTGTCCAGGTGGATGGGGTAAATGCCATTGATGGGAACCTGATCGCATTGATCCAAAACCCTCCAACTGAGCTGGATGATTTATTGGCCGTGCTGGGGCAACTGAATTTGCCTGACACCAACCAGCTGGGCGACTTGGGCAACGTAATAAACGCACTCAAGGACCTGGTGCCAGAAGACCTCGAAGGCTTGGCCGGCTCTCTGGAAACTGGACTTGACGGGCTAATCGAATCAATTGGGGGAGACATCTTTGCCAAGATAGAGCAGGCCATGGAAGCCTACCGATGCCTGGATGAACTGATTGGGCTAATAACAGGGACAGTTACCCCTACGTCCAGGTCAGCAAGTAGATCGGCAAACCGTGCATTAGGAAATTTGGGAGATTACAGTGGAGGCCTGGCATTTATTAGCCAGCAATTGACCCAGTATTTCCCGTCTCCCATGACCGTGGAAAGTCTATTGGAAGCCCTTCATTCTTCTTTGGCTGGTTTTCCTAGAGAGTTAATTCCAACCAGGTATGTGCCATTCCTGGACGAACTCCGCCAGACCCTGGATACCATCATGAGCTGGCGTAGCTTGTCCTCCAGTCAAATTGGCTCTCAGGTAGAAACCACCCTTTCGCAAGTCGCTTCCTACCTCAACCAAGCCCTTGACCCTGCTGTCTTGCCATACGAAGCTCAGCTCCAACAGCTTCAAACAGATTTAAGTCTTATAAGTTTACAAGCTGATATACAGCAGTTTGTTGCTGAGTTACAAAACCTAGATGCGGCCATTAATGGAGCGGATCTACCCGGTATAGATGCCGCTATATTGGCCCTGAATTCTTTGCTTCCCAGCTTGCAAAACAGGCTCCAGTCGATCAATTCAACAGTATTTGACGGACAACAGACAGCATTTGATCAGCAATTACACAGCTTGTCCTTTGAGCTAGAAGGCCAGATGCTCAGGGTTTTTTCTGAACTAAATCCTCCACAGGATAGTGCCTTGTTGGGAGAACTGATTGGGAAAGCGGGAGATGCCCTACATCCAGAACAGGTAGACCGATACCAGGAAGGATTGAATACCTTTTTCTCTTGGTTCAAAGGTGTACTTGAACAAATTGATCTGTCTTCCATTGAACAGCCCATTGGAGATGCTGCGACCACAGCTAGTGGGGTAGTGGACAGCCTGGATGATGCCATGTTGCAGATTTCTTCCCAGGTTTCGGTCATGTTTGATGAGGTCGATACCTTGTTAGACCAGGTAGATACCACTGCGATAACCACCGCAATAGAACAAGCCATTCAAGATTTTGAGCAGGAAGTTCAGCAGCAGATTGATAACCTCTTTGGGCCTGTTCGTTCTGCCATTCAGGATGCCTTGAACCTCATTGATGGGGCAGTAGATGACTTTGATCCGGAAGCGATTCTGGATGCCTTAAGAGAAGCAATTCAGGCACTAACCGGTGTGCTATCTGATCCTAGTATTCTCAATGCATTAGGGGAAATAAAATCTACGCTTGAAAGCGCAGTGGAAGAATTGAACCAGCTTTCCTTTACGCCAGTGAACGATGCGGTAGTTGGGCAAATCGATGAAGTAACCGCCACCTTGAATACCATTGATCCTGATGAGCTAAGTACCGAGCTAAAATTAGCACTGTCGGCAGCATTGGCGTTGCTTCCCGGAGAAGACTTCATCAATCAGCTAAAAGATGAATTGATCCAACGCTTTGAAGATATGGTGCAGCTTGGGCCCGTAGCGTTGGTGGAACTAATCAAAGATCAACCTGCGAAACTTCGATTGGAAGTAGACAAATTTGCCCCGGTAAACTTGATTGGGGATGAGTTATCTGCCCCTTTCCAGCAGCTACTTTCAAAATTAGAGGCTTTTGTCCCAAGTTCCTTGTTAAAGCCACTGGAGGATGAATTGACCAAGTTGAGAGGCATTGTTGCAGAGCAGGCAAACCCTGCCCAGTTTTTTGCTCCGCTGGAAGCACTTTATGATCAACTCTTGCAGGCTTTTGAAAAACTACGGCCTTCAGACCTGATTGCTCCCCTCCAGCAAAAAATCACAGACCTGATCAATCAACTGCTGGAAGCAGCCACGATCAACGATTTCATGGACCTCATCAACAACGTGATGGGGCAGGTGCAACAAATCATCAGCTTTCCGGGAACCCTACAGACATTTTTGCAAGAAGTTTCTACTCTGCTAAACGGGTTAAGTGATCCTGCTACCCAATTGGACAGTTGGCTGAACGGAGTTCTTTCCTCTATTGACAGTTTGCCCAACTCCATCGCTTTGCAAGCACGGATGCAACAGATTGGTAGTTCGATCGATACGTTGAGAGGCCAAGCGATAGAAACCCGAATTCTCCCCGCATTAGATGCCCTTGTTTTAGGGCTGGATACCCTCAATCCTCAACAGCAGTTGAACGACATAATCCGATTGGTGCGCGATATGCCCTCAGCAGCTATTGTAACCTTGCCAGCTCCACAGCGAACAGCAGTGGAGACCTTCCTGGGCAGTTTCTCTCCTTTGGATGCCGCGTTTAGTGGTCCTTTGAATCGACTGAATAATTGGCTGGAAGCCCTAAGGCCTCGGCCTCAAGCCCTTCGTGATTTCCTCTCAGGTTGGGATACGAAATACCTGTCTGCTAACAGTCCTTTGTTTTTATGCTTGCCAGCAAGCCTGGATCTTTCTGGACTCCAGGCCATGCTGAGAGCGACCATTGAGCAAGATTTGCGGACCCCTATTTTGGCTTTGCTGGAGCTTCTCGAGCCGCTGAAAAATCTGGTGGATACCATGTTGACGGAGTTCAGCTTTTTATTGCTGGATTTGCAAACCCAACTGTTCAACATCATTGATGGCCCCAATTCCCTAACCACCATTCAGCAGTCCATCAACGACTTGGTTGATCGAATTCAGAATTTTGATTTAGGATTTCTGGTGAATGAGCTAGAGGCCATTTTTGATGGAGTTAAGCTTAAGCTGGAGGCCATAAGCCCAACTGTTTTGAAAGGCTTGGTAGATACGGCTTTCAATTCTGCATTGGACAACCTTTCGCTGACCACCCTCATTCCCACTGCTCAGATTGAAGGACTGGATGCCACATTCGAGTCCATCATTGACAAATTTCGCTTGCTCGACCCCCAAAGACTGGTGGTGGAAATTCTGCAACCTGAGTTTGAGGCTTTAATCGGACCTTATTTGGATGCATTTGATCTGGGGCCTTGCATGGAAGACCTGTTGGCGCGGCTCAGTGCCCTAGATGAAGAATTGGATGTCGAATTGCAGCGTGCGGTAGCAGCCTTTGTGGCCATGTTGGCAGCAGTACCCACCATTGATATACTCTCGATTGATATAAACATTGATATTGGATTTTAACTGACTTCCAGATTATGTCGCTTGGAAAAATTCTCATACGACCACAGCAATTCCAGGGAATAGGTTTTCCCCGGTCTGATGATTTGGAAGCAAGTCTGGAATTGATCATTCGCCTTGCACAGGAAGCGGTTGTCAACGAAAAGCTTCA